>CADEDV010000017.1:71748-76819 GCA_902826165.1 uncultured Bacteroidota bacterium | reverse complement strand
ATACAATATCCGTGTAATTGCAGCTAATGGCCAGCAGCTGTACACACAGGCCTTATCACATGCCGGTGGTTCTGTTACAGAATCGGTTCAATTGCCTGCAACTATAAAAGCAGGTATCTATAACCTGGTGATCAGTTCCGGTGAAATGAAAATGGTGAAAACCTTTATGGTGCGATAATATAATACCAGCGAAAGCCAACTGAAGAACCCCATAAAATGGAAAGGACCTTACCAGGTCCTTTCTTTTTTTGCATAGCCTTATTAACTGCAGCCAAACTAAAAAGGACATCCTGCTCTCTTTTCAGGAAATGATGAATAAGGGGTTGAAACGGCTTGACCGGGACCAATTTCTAAGTGGATTCTACTAATTGCAGTAAAATTTCATGTAAAAAACCTTGATAAACTTGCAGGAAATACGGTTTTCTTCTACATTTGTACTCGTATTATCACCCACGTAATTCCACATCCTCCGAAATCCGTACCTGATCCTTTAAAATTTTATTGATTGTAAAGATCATTGATCCAGCAATGGGTTAGTATCTCTTTATCCCTGGACAACCGCCCGGTAAGGACGCAGGCTTGTATTGCCCTACCGTATGAAAACGTATCTATTTAATCTGAATAATAAAACCCTGAACGATGAAACAATTTCTACTTTTTAGCTTCTTCCTTTTTGCTGGGATGATGGCATCCGCACAGACCGACGGAGATTACAGGTCAAGAACCGATGGTAACTGGAACAGCAGCAGCACCTGGCAAAAAAGGGTGAGCGGCAGTTGGGTGAATGCAACTGATTATCCTGGCCAGAATACCGGAGCCGGTACCGTTACTATTCTATCAAATGATGATGTGTCGATCACCGTGTCTGTACCAAACGCCATAGGTGCGCTGGTTATTGGTGATGGCGGCGGCACGAATGAGACCCTTGAATTTGATGATAATAATGTGATCAATTTCACGGTCACAGGGTCGGTGACTTTTAATGATGGTAATCTTTTAACCAATAATGCTGCCGGCACCAAAACACATAATTTTTATGTGGGCGGTGATTTTATAGTGGGCAATACTTCATTACTGACTACTCTCAATAGCTCTGACCAGATCAATGTTATCCTGAACGGATCAGGCGATCAATCCATGAGTGGAACTATTGCAACGATCAGCTTGCAGAACCTGACGATCAATAAATCTGCCGGTACTGCCACCCTGAGTACGAATGTGGCTGTGGCCGGTTCTATGACTTTTACAGACGGAGAACTGACTACCAGTGCAGCCAGTTTGCTTACTATAGGTAATAATGCAACTGTTTCGGGAGCATCGGATGCTTCTTTTGCAGCAGGCCCGGTAAGAAAAACAGGTGCAGCTGATTTTATTTTCCCGGTTGGTAAAATCGGGAGTGGTTATCATCCCATTGCTTTAGCGAATATTTCTGCCTCTGATAATTTTACAGCTGAATATATGCGGGCCAGTGCCAGCAGCCTGGGTGGCAAAGATCAATCTACTCCATTTGCCGTTGCGAATGTCAGTAATTGTGAATACTGGAACCTGACCAAAACAGGTTCGGCCACTGCTGATGTAACAATAGGATGGACTGCCAGCAGCCCCTGTGGAAGCGGTGCGTATGTAACGTCAATAGCAGGTCTTGCTGTATCTTCTTTCAATGCAATGACGGCAACTAAATGGGCTTTTGCGGGTGAAGCAACGAACCAGCCAGGTTCTGTTGTTGCCGGCAGTACAGCAACAACTGGTAACATTACCAAGACAGGTGTGGCCCGTTTCACTTCTTTTGCCCTGGCAACTATCCCAACTGCCGGTGCAGGTAATCCATTACCGGTAGTGTTTGCTAATGTGAAGGCTTACAGCAAAGGAACAGGCGTACAGTTAGACTGGAGCAATATGACTGAAACAGATGTACTGAACTATGTTGTTGAACGTTCTTCCAACGGTGTTGACTTTACAACTATTGCCAATGTGATGGCGAAACAAAATGATGGCGGTAAAGCAGATTATGGTTTTTATGATGCAACTCCTGCTGCTGTTAATTACTACCGTATCAAATCACTGGAAGGAAACAATACCAAAAAATACAGTGTGATTGTGAAGGTGGATACAAAAGCAACAAAAGCTGATGTGGTATTATACCCGAATCCTGTTACCGGAAATACATTGTCCCTGCAGGCGACTGCTTTAGATAAAGGTCAGTACACGGTAAGAGTGATGAGTGTGAACGGCCAGCAGATACTTACTAAATCTATTTCACATGCCGGTGGAGCTGTTACTACTTCTGTGGAACTGCCTTCCACTGTAAAACCAGGTATGTACACCCTGCAGATCGCTGGTGGCAGCACAGTTATCAATAAATCATTTATCGTAAGATAATATACTATACCAACCGAGTTTTCATTAGGGTACGGATTAAAAATGGGCCGTGGTTTCCACCACGGCTCTTCCTTTTAAAAGATGTTGGGATCGTTATCCTTCAAACAATTTGGCAACGCCAAAGGCGGCACCGGCAGCGAGGGCACCGATCAGCATCACCCTTACCGCACCCATCCAGGGATTGATACCAGTGATCCTGCTTTTGAAGAAGCCGAATACGAATAAACAGACAAGTGTAACAACAGCCGAAACTTCGAGTGCCTGCAGGGGGGAATCAATAAAAAAATAAGGGCTGAGGGGAACCAATCCTCCCACTACATAAGAGAGACCGATATTCAACGCTGATTTGGTGGCTCTTTTTGGATCCGGTTTTTCCAGTCCCAGTTCATACTTCATCATAAAATCCACCCAGCGGTCCTTATCCTGTGCAATTTCTTCCGTGGCTTTTTCCTGTAGTTCTTTACTTAAACCAATATTGGCAAAGAATTCTTTGGTTTCTTCTATTTCCCGATGCCGAAGGTTGTCCACTTCATAATATTCTCTTTTCATTTCACTGTTGTAGTGATCCTGTTCGGTTTTGCCGGCCAGGTAACCACCGAGCCCCATGGCAATGGAACCGGCAGCGACTTCTGCAATACCGGCAATAACGATGATCGAAGTGGAATCAACAGCACCGCTTAGACCGGCAGCTAATGCAAAGGGAACGGTGAGGCCGTCGCTCATCCCGATCACAATATCCCGGAGGGCTTCACTGCTTTTTAAATGCTCTTCATTATGCGGGGTGCTGTCATGATGCAGGTGTGTGTCCATATAAGTTCCTTGTTCTAAATTAAAGCAAGACAAGTTACTGATTTATCAACGATCATTACCTGTTCTCAATCCAGTACGGCCAGGCTTTTACGAATGATCTCCACGCATTCCAGCACCTGTTCTTTGGTGATCACTAAGGGTGGTGCAAAACGGATCTTGTCACCATGGGTGGGTTTGGCCAGCAAACCATTTTCTTTTAACTGCAAACAAAGATCCCAGGCCGCTTCTTTATTGTGGTGATCAATGACGATCGCATTCAGTAATCCTTTGCCCCGCACCAATGCAATATGTTTGGAATGAAGTGCCCTCAGTTCAGTTCTTAGTAATTCACCCATCGTTTCAGCATGTGCGGCCATGTTTTCGTCTTTCAAGACCTGCAATGCACAGATCGCTACTTTACAGGCTAAGGGATTACCTCCGTAGGTGGAACCATGTTCACCGGGTTTGATGGTCATCATGATCTCATCATCACAAAGAACGGCACTCACCGGCATCATGCCACCGCTCAGTGCTTTACCAAGAAGTAAAATATCGGGACGGATATGTTCATGATCACAGGCCAGCATCTTTCCTGTTCTTGCCAAACCGGTTTGTATCTCATCAGCCATGAATAATACATTCGCAGCTTCGCAAAGACTTTTTGCTTTGGCAAGATAACCGTCATCGGGTACCAATACTCCTGCTTCGCCCTGAATAGGTTCCACTAAAAAGCCGGCCACATTTTTATTTTCTAATGCTTTGGCCAATGCCACAGCATCATTATATGGAATGGCGGTAAAGCCGGGCATATAAGGCCCGAAATTTTTCCGGGCTGATGGATCGCTGCTGAATGAAATGATGGAAGTGGTACGGCCATGAAAATTGCCTTCGCAAACAATGATCACGGCTTTGCCTTCTTCGATCCCTTTTATTTCATAGGCCCATTTGCGGCAGAGTTTGATGGCGGTTTCTACTGCTTCCACGCCTGTATTCATGGGCAATACTTTATCGTAGCCAAAATAGTCCGTAATGTATTTTGTATATACTCCCAACTGGTCGCTGTGAAAAGCACGGCTGGTCAGTGTTAATTGCTGTGCCTGTTCAATAAAGGCGTTTACAATTTTCGGGTGGCAATGTCCCTGGTTAACGGCTGAATAACCACTGAGAAAATCGTAATACCGTTTACCATCCACATCCCAGACAAAAACGCCTACGCCGCGGTTCAGTACCACGGGCAGCGGGTGGTAGTTATGAGCACCATATTTTTCTTCCAGTTCAAGATACTGTTGTGTCAATGCTGACATCGTGATAGTTGATTGCATAAAAACAAGTGTTGTGTGAAAAGTAAAATTCAAAAAAAAGAAAATGGAACGGGGAGTTACCGGCTTATCAAGGCCGGTTAGCACGATGCATCATCGGTGATTGAGCAGGTCGAGATTAGAAGTAAGAAAATCTCTTGCCGTTATGTTGTTATGTAGTAACACAGCTGCAAGATACAAAAGATAGCGGGAAAATTAATGACCGTCGTAGATAACGCCGGTGGTGGGTGTTTCTTTCAGTTCGATGCGGCTCAGGCCTGGTAGTTGGGGTTTCAGCTTGTTCCAGAACCAAATGGTAATGTTTTCAGCAGTAGGGTTTTCTAAGCCGGGTACCTCATTCATCACCCGGTGATCCACCAGGTCGATCAAGGGCAGGATACTATCTTTCAGTTCTTTAAAATCAATGATCCAGCCGAATGCCGCATCCGGTGTGCCGCTGACATATACCCGCAGGTGATAGGTGTGTCCATGCATCTGTTTGCATTTGTGTCCTTCAGGAACATTGGGCAGAAAGTGGGCAGCATCAAAAGCAAATTCTTTATAGATCTCCATGCGGTATAGTTTACTGCAAATGTAGCAGTCTT
>CADEDV010000017.1:66340-71648 GCA_902826165.1 uncultured Bacteroidota bacterium | reverse complement strand
TTGTTTGCCTTTGTCGAATATACCAAAGACAGTGCTACCACTTCCACTCATCGAAGCAAAGACAGCCCCGTTAATATACAGCTGATCTTTGATCTCCACCACTTGTTTATGTTCAGCAAATACCCATTTTTCAAAATCATTCACCAGTTCGTCTTTCCATCTTTGGATGGGTTGGGCAATGATCTCTTTTAATGAACGTTCCGGTACGGAAGGTTTAATATGCAGGAAGGCCCTGCCGGTATTGATATGGATGCCAGGATTGACCACCACAATTTTGTAAGCAGAAAGATCAAGATCAATAGGAGTGAGCTGTTCGCCTCTCCCGGTGGCATGACAGGGTTTATTGATGATAAAGAACGGGCAATCACTGCCCAGTTTCAAAGCATATTGTAAGAGCTGTTCCTGTGAAAGCCCTAATTTGAATTCCTTGTTCAGCAATACCAGGGTAAAAGCTGCATCAGCACTACCGCCTCCTAAGCCAGCTCCGGCAGGAACCGCTTTATGTAAGTGCATTTGTATGGCAGGCAGTTTTGGAAAATCTTTTTTCAGCATTCCATAGGCTTTGACGCAAAGATTATCGCTGGGGTCGCCCTGAATGACAAAACCACTTTTGCTGAAAGGAATACTGAAGGTTTTGACGGTTGTGGTAAGCGGAGTGATCTCAAGTATATCGGTTAGTTTGATCGGGTAGAATACGGTTTCCAGGTCATGGTAACCATCATTACGTTTTCGGAGTACCCGAAGGCCGAGATTGATCTTACTGTTTGGGAAAACAATCATAGAATAAAAGGTTACGGTTGGTTTTTTTCAAAAGTTGGACTGGTAAAATAGTGTATTCGCAGAAGAAATGCAATCACCCCTTGTGGGGGTTTTTACTTCTTTTTCCGGCTGTTGATCTCGTCCCGGATAGCGATGGCCCGGATATAATCTTCGTTGTCCAGTACTTCGTTCAGCAGGTGGTTCAGTTCTTCCAGTGTCATGGTTTTCAGGTCCTCATTACCGGTCGGCGCATCCGATTCCACCATCGCTTCCTGTTTCACTTTTTTCTTTTTGCCGGTTTTTTCGGTGTCCTCCATCAGGATGCCTGCGCTTTCTAAAATATTCTCATATGTATAAATGGGGCAGCCAAAGCGAACCGCTAAGGCCAGGGCATCAGAGGTCCTGGAATCTATTTCAATGGTATCGTTGGCAGAAGAACAAAGCAGTTTGGAATAAAAGATACCTTCCTGCAGGTCGCAGATAATGATCTCGTGGAGGTCAATGGCAAAAGCATTCAGGAAATTCTTCATCAGGTCATGCGTCAGCGGCCGGCTGGGTTGCATCTTCTCCAGTGCCACCGCTATTGCCTGTGCTTCAAAGCCACCGATAACGATCGGGAGACGCCTTAATCCATTCACTTCTCCCAATACCACAGCATACGAATGCGTCTGCGTGATGCTATGGGAAAGGGCCACTATTTCCAGTTCAATCTTCTTCATAATTATGGCACGAAACTAAGGGATTTTGGCTAAATGGTTCATGAGCCAACCGGGTTAATTCGGGCTGAACAAAAGAACTATTTTATAATAGAAAAGGCTGACATACAACTGTCAGCCTTTTACACTTTTTGAAAAAATATTATGCTGTTCCTTTTATTTTTTTGATGGCTTCTGTCATTTTCGGCACCACTTCAAATGCGTCGCCCACAATACCATAATCTGCCGCTTTAAAGAAGGGAGCTTCCGGGTCCTTATTGATCACCACGATCACTTTACTGCGGTTCACACCGGCCAGGTGCTGGATAGCACCGGAAATGCCGATGGCGATATATAAATTGGGTGCAATCGCAAAACCGGTTTGTCCCACATGCTCATTGTGCGGCCGCCAGTGTGCATCAGCAACGGGACGGCTGCAGGCGGTGGCTGCATGTAAAACTTTGGCCAGGTCTTCCACGATACCCCAATGTTCCGGTCCCTTCATACCCCGACCGGCACTTACCACTATTTCAGCTTCTGTCAACGGTACTTCACCACTGGCTTTGCTCACGCCGGTCACTTTTACTTTAGCCGCATCAATGCTGGCGTTAAAAGAAACTACTTCAGCAGCGCCTTCACCCGCAAGGGTCTGGTAAGCATTCGGGCTCAGTGCAATGATCTTAATATCCGTATTCACGGTAATGTTGGCAAAAGCTTTACCGGAGAATACATTTTTCTTCACCACAAATCCATTGCTGGTATCGGGTAAGGCAACAGCACCGGAAACTAATCCTGCTTTTAACCGTACAGAAAGACGGGGAGCAATTGCTTTGCCACTCAAATTATTCGAGAAGACGATCACTTTCGCTCCACTGGCTTCTGCCACCTGTGCTAATACTTTGGCGAATACCTGTGCATCAAAATGATTCAGCGCATCCGCTGCAACATGATGAATTTTCTTTACGCCATATTTCCCCAATGCAGCAAGATCTTCAGTAACTGATCCCAATACAACTCCTTCGGCAGTTGTACCCAGTTGCTCCGCCACTTTAGCACCATAGGTCAATACTTCTAAGGAAGATTTTTTTACATGGCCTTCGGCAGTATCAATGAATATTAAAACAGGCATTATAATTAGTTTGAATTTTTAGATTTGATGTTTAGATGGCTTTGGCCTCTTCGTGTAATAAACGAACAAGTTCTTCCACATTATCAGGTGATACTAATTTCACACCTGCTTTGGCAGGAGGTAAGCCAAAACCAGCCACACTGGTCAGTGTATCAACAGCAACGGGGTCCACTACTTTCAATGGTTTGGTACGGGCACCCATGATGCCTTTCATATTCGGGATACGTTGTTCAGCCATTCCTTTCTGGCAGCTCACCACCAACGGTAATTCCACTTCATTCATTTCTTCACCACCTTCAATTTCCCGGGTGATGGTTGCTTTGGTTCCGGCCAGGTCAAACTTAGCGGCTAAAGAAACGTAGGGGAGATCAAGTAATTCAGAGACCATACCGCCGATAGAAGAACCATTATAATCAATAGTTTCTTTACCGGTGAAGATAAGATCGTAACCACCCTGCTTTGCCACTTCAGCGATCTGCGAAGCGATATAATAACTATCGTGGTTATCAGCATTCACCCGGATCGCTTCATCACCACCAAGGGCTAATGCTTTACGGATAATAGGCTCTGCATCGGCAGCGCCAACGGTAACCAGG
The DNA here is from genome assembly GCA_902826165.1 of uncultured Bacteroidota bacterium. GTDB lineage: Bacteria > Bacteroidota > Bacteroidia > Chitinophagales > Chitinophagaceae > CADEDV01. Next base: position 68,469 of record CADEDV010000017.1, on the reverse strand, counting down.
TGAATAACGGTGGAAGGGTCCGCCTCTTTCAGTTCAATGGCACGAACAAGTGCATACCACTCGTCGTAGGGATTGATGATCCACTGCACGCCGCCGGTATCGAATTTCGTGTTGTTATCGGTGAAGGCTATTTTTGCCGTGGTGTCCGGCGTTTTACTGATACAAACCAGGATCTTCATTTGTTAAATTTGAATCGTTAATCAATTAGTTGTTTATGCAACTAAAACAAAGATAAGTGTTGCAAAGGTAAATCCGGGCAATTCCGGGCAAATTTTTTATATCAACATGGACAGGATAGAAAAGTTGAAAGAATTTCTGAAGGCAAGTCCCACGGACAGCTTTTTACAGCATGCCCTGGCATTGGAATATATTAAGCTGGGGAATGATGAAGAAGCAAAGCAGTTATTCGGGGAAATATTGAACAGGGAGCCGGGTTATATCGGCAGTTATTATCACCTGGGCAAGCTGCTGGAGCGGAATAAGAATGAGGAGGGTGCTGTTAAAGTGTATGAAAAAGGAATGGAAGAGGCCAGGAAGGCCGGGGATAATCATGCATTCGGTGAATTGAGAGGGGCATTGGAAGAATTAATTTTCTAGTTTGTGGTTTGAAGTTGGGCAAGCCTTCGTTCCCGGGTTATTTTAAAAAAGGCTGTTTTAATAATAGCATTCTATCCAGGAAATAAAAAATGAGTTTACTAACCGGTTTTATACGAAACATACAACAACAACATCTTTTCACTGCAAAAGATACATTACTGCTGGCCGTAAGTGGTGGTGTTGATTCTGTTGTGTTATGTGAGTTATGCAAACAGGCAGGATATGATTTCATTATTGCGCATTGTAATTTTCAATTAAGAGGGGAGGAGAGTGAAAGAGATGAACAGTTTGTACAACAACTGGGCGAAAAATATGGCGTTGAGGTAAAACTGAAGGGGTTTGATACGGAACAGTATGCTGCTGATCATAAACTATCGATCCAGGAAGCAGCAAGGGCATTGCGGTATGAATGGTTTGAGGATATAGTCAGGAGTCTTGAGTCAGGAGTCGTTAGTCAGGAGACAGAGCCGGGAACTAAGACTTTGCTTTTAACTGCCCATCATGCGGATGATAATGCGGAAACGCTGCTGATGAATTTTTTCCGGGGCACAGGTTTGCACGGATTGACCGGTATCCCGGCATCAGTAAACTATATCCGCAGGCCCTTATTGCCCTTTTCCAAAGAAGCGTTACTGGCTTTTGCAAAAGAAGAGCAGTTGGATTATGTGGAAGATTCTTCCAACCAGTCGTCTAAATACACCCGTAACTTTTTCCGCAATGAATTAATTCCTGCCATCAGCAAAGTGTATCCGCAGGTGAAAGATAACCTGCAGGATAATATTGATCGGTTTAAACAGATTGAAAAATTATACCAGTTATCAGTTGGCGCAATTAAAAAGAAATTGCTGAAAGAGAAAGGAGCGGAAGTGCATATCCCGGTGAAGCAACTGATGGATTATCATAACCGGGCACTGCTCTACGAGATCATTAAAAAGTATGGTTTCCATGAAAAACAGGTGGAAGAACTGGTAAAGCTGGCGGACAGTGATTCCGGTAGGTATATCGAATCACCGTTATCGCCTTACCGTATCATCAAACACCGGCATTGGTTTATTATCAGCCCTGTTCATTCCACTGCATCCACTGCTATTGTTATTGAAGAAAAAGATAAACAGGTGATTTTTGAGCAGGGGTTACTACAAGTGGAAACAACCTCAGACCTCAAACCTGAAACTTCAAACCTCATAGCAAGTATTGACTTTAATAAAGTAATCTTTCCTTTATTGCTGCGTAAATGGAAAACAGGCGATTATTTCTACCCGTTGGGGATGACCAAAAAGAAAAAATTATCCCGTTTCTTCATTGATCAGAAACTATCAAAGACCGCAAAAGAAAATGCCTGGGTGATAGAAAGTAACAAACGCATTATCTGGGTGGTGGGTCATCGCATTGATGAACGGGTGAAAGTTATTCCGTCTACCAAAAAAATGCTGAAGCTTTCGCTGCAGTTGTAATTACTGCCCGGTTATTCTTTTAATAAAAGAATCGATGACCGGGTAATCAGTAAAGACAGTAGTGGCGATATAGGTAAA
>CADEDV010000017.1:47706-66240 GCA_902826165.1 uncultured Bacteroidota bacterium | reverse complement strand
AAAGTAAAAGGACTGGAGAAATAATATTTTTCCAACGCTTCGCCAAAGGAATACAAAGCAATCATGTTGAAAATAAGATGGAACGCATCAGCATGAATGAAGCCGTGGGTGATGAAACGGTACACCTGTCCCCGCCTGATGGAGGGAGGATAGAAAATCAAGTCATCAATTATCTTTTGGTTGGTCATTCCACCAATAGATACCAGGGCGGTAACAATAACAATGATCAGGGTGATAGACATTTCCATGGTCTAAAAATAAACGGCTTCGGGGAAATGAAGAAATATAAATGAGTTACAATATGGCCAGTGAATCAATCTTATCCTGGTCGATCTGCCTGACCAATGCTTCGAGTCCTTCAAACTTCACTTCTTCCCGCAGGTATTTTTTTACATAGACCGTTAATGTCTGGTCGTATATTTCTTCAGAAAAATCAAAGAGGTTTACTTCGATCACTCTTCTCCGGCCATCCACTGTTGGCCGGAAGCCGATGCTCATCATTCCTTTCAGTCGTTTACTACTTCCGGGTAAAGATGCATAGACGGCATAGATGCCATTACCGGGTGTGATCTTTTCTTCGTCCTGTACTTTGAGGTTGGCGGTGGGATAGCCCAGTGTTCTCCCGATCTTATCGCCATGCACTACGACACCGGAGAAAAAGAATTCATAACCTAATAACAGGTTAGCAGTTTCCGTATCATTATGCAGGATCGCTTCCCGGATATTGGTGGAGCTGATAGAAATATTATCGAGTATGTGTTTGGGAATTTCTTTCAGGTGGTAATTATATTCAATGGCTTTTTTCTCTAATAATTTATAATCGCCAAGCCGGTCACGGCCAAAGCGGTGGTCATAGCCAATAATAACTGTATGCGGGTGAAACCTGTTGACCAGGAAATTTTTGACATAATCTTCTGCCGGCTGGTTGGCAAAGGCATCGGTAAAAGGAACGATCACCACATGATCAATGCCATGCTGTTCCAGCAGTTGCAGCCTTTCATCCAGGGTGTTGATCAGGCGGATGCCCAAAATGGTGGAAGAAATAACTTTCCGGGGATGCGGGTGAAACGTGATGATCACCGTTTCGCCGTTGATGGCAATCGCTTCTTCTTTTAATTTATCCAGGATCTGGCGGTGACCCATGTGCACACCGTCAAAAGTGCCGATGGTAACCACCGCATTCCGGAATACGGGCAGGTTGTCAATATCACGATGTACTTTCATAAAAGACTGCGAAGATAATTATTAACGGTGAGTTGAGACAAGCCGGTCTTTAGCCCGGAATGGTTAGCTTTGCAGCGATTTCCCATTTAGCCATTCAAAATTTCCAGACACAGATGTCGCTCTATTCCAAACGTGGTGTTTCTGCCCAGAAAGAAGAAGTACATGCTGCCACAAAGCACCTTGACCAGGGTCTTTATCCGAATGCATTTTGTAAAATATATGCCGATGTATTGTGCGGCGATAGGGATTGGGTGAATGTGATGCATGCTGACGGGGCGGGTACGAAAAGTATATTGGCTTATCTATACTGGAAAGAAACAGGCGATGTATCAGTGTGGAAAGGGATTGCACAGGATGCCATCGTGATGAACCTTGACGACCTGCTTTGTGTGGGTATTTATGATCAAATATTATTTTCTTCCACGATCGACCGGAATAAAAAACTGATACCGGCAGAAGTGCTGGAAGCGGTGATCAATGGCACGCAGGAATTCTTTGATACCATGAAAAGCTTTGGTGTTCATATCAACTTTATGGGAGGTGAGACGGCGGATGTGGGAGATGTTGTGAGAACCATTGCCGTGAATGGTACGATGACAGCCCGTTGGCCGAAATCAAAACTGGTGACGAATGAAAAGATACAACCGGGTGATGTGATCGTGGGGCTGGCCGGGTTTGGCCAGGCAAATTATGAATCGGCTTACAACAGCGGGTTAGCCAGTAATGGTTTGACAAGTGCCCGGCATGATGTATTGCATAAATCATATGGTTTGCAATATCCTGAAACGTTTGAACCTTCATTAGATGATTCAGTGGTCTACATTGGTCCGCATAAACTGACCGATTTCGTGGAAGATAATGGTGCCGAACACCAAATCGGCAGGTTGTTACTTTCCCCGACAAGAACATTTGCCCCCGTGATGAAGCAGTTACTGGAAAATCATTTTGATGCAATCCATGGATTGATCCATTGCAGTGGTGGCGGGCAGACCAAGTGCATGAAATATGTACCGGCCAATGTCCGTATCATCAAAGACAATTTATTCGAGCCACCTGTTATATTTGAACTGATCCAAAAAGCAAGCGGTGCCGATGACCGGGAAATGTACCAGGTCTTTAATATGGGCACCCGCCTGGAGATCTATACGAATGAAAAAGACGCTGACAAAATTATCAGCGTCTCTAAAAGTTTTGCTGTGGATGCCAGGGTGATCGGCAGGGTGGAAGAAAGTGCCAAAAGAGAATTACTGATCAAAACCGGCAGCAATACACTTTCCTTCTAATAGTTTATTTCTTCATCATTTTATAGGACCGTGAACTTCCTTCAGGGGTAGTTAGTTTTATTATATATGCCCCTGGTTTGAGTGACATGGTATTGACAGCAACAGTATTCGATCCTTTACCGAGAGCAGGCCGTTGTGTCAGCACAATATTCCCGGCAGCATCAACTACCTGCAGCAATGCCGACCCGCTTTTTGCGGATGATACCGGAACCTGTACAAGGTTGCTGGTGGGGTTGGGGTAAATATTGCCATCTGTGCTGTTGTTGTTTTCAGCCGGGGTGTTTGTAGTGGCTCCGCTCTTTGACTCATCTTCTATTGTCGTGAATTTTCTGCTGGGGTAGCCGGTAACCACAATTTCATCAGAATTGCGGGAATCATCCTCTATTACAAAAGTTACCGGTTGTTGTTTGATAGCTTTTACAAGATGCCCGTTTTGTTTTCCCGGTGTCCAGCGTGGACCTGCTTTAAGAATGCGAATCACTTCATCCTCCATTCCATAACCATAATTAGTTAATGGCTTTATATCACTGATGAAACCGTCCTGATCTACTATGAACTGAATTTTTACAGTGTAGGCACCAGCCGGCGCACCATGATCGACCGGAACTAAAGAATTCAGGTTTCTCTCAAGATATTTTTGCCATTGGGTTTGCCCGCCGGGGAAGGCTGGATTTTCTTCTAATTGAGTAAAGAGTTTACCGTCTTCTTTTTTTTGAGCTGCATATCCAACCACTACCACTTCATTCAAATCTTTTTTATCATCTATCCTATCTTCGGTTAATTCGAATGGTTTGCCTTCGATCTGGAGTACCTGACCCGATTTAGTTTTTATTTCAATCACTCCATTGTTTCCGGCAGCTCCATATTTTTCTACAGCCTTGCTGTCTTTTAGTATACTTATGGATTCAATTGAATTGGGATCCATATTCCCGAGTGAAACGGTCAGTTTCTCTTTTTGAATAACATTATTCACCACTATCAGTGGTTCGGGATCGGTGATCCTTTTCTCAATTAAAAGCTCTGCAGGTTTCTCAACGGACTTTCTTACTTCGATGACCTGTTTACCTGCTGTTATTTTCAGCTTTGGAGTGTCTGCAGGAATGGGCTGTAGTTGCAGGGTCTCATCAGGATTAATTCCTGCTACCCGTTGTTCTACGATTTTTGTTTCCGGCAGATTTTTGTAACTGAATGCAAACAGTGCGGTGATCAGTGCCAGTAAAGGAAGCACCATTATTTTCCTGAAATAGCGGTGCCTTGGTTGTTGGGATAAAGTAATCATGGCTATACGTCTTTTTATCTGGTTATGGAAAAAAGGGTTGACAAGTGATTGTTTGGTTTGCAGGGCCTGCACCAGCAATAGTTCGGCATATTCCCATTCCCGGGTTGGGGTAACGGCATACTGATCGGCCAGGAATTCATGAATGGCTTTTATTTCTTTTTTTATGATATGAAAGAAGGGATTGATCCAGCAAATGGTAGTGACGAGTTCTGTGAAGATCACATCCATGCTATGGTATTGACGGATATGGAACAGCTCATGCCGGAATACCTGTTCTCCTTTGGAAGAATTCAATTCGATCTCTTTGTTCCAGAATAATAAATTAAAAAAAGAGAAAGGAGTGTCTTGTTCCGTGGTTGTTATAAACAAGATATCGTCAATTCTTTCTCCCGGGTTTGTCTTTTTCAGTTTCCTGATCCTGTTCAGGGAAACCAGTATCCTTAGCAGGGCTGTTGCTGTGATGAGGATGTATCCATAATAGAGCAGCAGCAGGGGATCAAAGCCGGGGGAGGTTAAATTAGTGCCGGCTGCAAGCAGTACTGTATCATCCGTTGTCAATGCCTGTAACAGGGCTGAAGAATTTCTTTGTTCATGTGTAAAGTAAACAGGAATGTCCAGGAAGGGTACGATAATACTCACCAGGGTTGCAGCAAGCAGGTAGAAACGGTTGTACTGGTGAAATTTTTTATTCCGCAGGAAAAAATGATAGTAGCCATACAGAATACCGGAAGTGGCTATTACCTGCAGTCCATAGTATAACAGGTTATTCATTTTTTAGCGTTTTGTTGTTTCCTGATCTGTTGTAATAAGGTTTCCAGTTCCTCTACAGAGATATTATTTTCTTTCACCAAAAAAGAAACAACATTGCTGAAAGAGCCTTCAAAATATCCTTTCACCAGTTGCTTCATGCTGCGTTTGGAATAATCCTCTTTTGTAACAAGCGGGTAATATTGATGATGACGGCTGATCGCAGTGATGCCAACAAATTCTTTCTCTGCCAGTATCTTCAACAAAGTAGCAATGGTGTTCTGGTGAGGCTTGGGATTTGGCATGGCATCTACCAACTCCCGCAGGAATGCTTTTTCCAGTTTCCATAATACCTGCATGATCTGTTCTTCGGCTTTTGTAAGGGGCTTCATATTTGAGATTGTTATTCCGAAGCTAAAACTAATTTTTTAGTTTAACAACTAAATTTTTAGTTTAATCAAATTTTGACTTGTGGTCCACTTAGTTTGCCTTATTTTGCAGCAAAGCAATCCTGTATGTCAGAACCCATTATACAAATTAGCCATGCCAATATTTACCAGGGTGATAATCTCATTTTACAGGATGTAAACCTGACTGTAAATAAGGGAGAGTTTGTGTACCTGGTGGGTAAAACCGGGACAGGTAAATCAAGTTTGCTGAAGACCCTGTATGGAGAACTGACATTGAAAGAGGGAGAAGCAGAAGTGGCCGGGTTTAGTTTGCGTAACCTTGATTGGAGAAAAGTGCCTTACCTGCGCCGCACCCTGGGAGTGGTCTTCCAGGATTTTCAATTACTGACAGACCGCAACGTCAATAATAATCTCAAGTTCGTATTAAGAGCCACCGGCTGGACTGATGAAAAACTGATGGATGAAAAGATCCAGGATGTACTGGATAAAGTGGGGTTGAAAGCCAAAGGATTTAAAATGCCATTTGAACTGAGTGGTGGGGAGCAGCAGCGTATTGATATTGCCCGTGCTTTATTGAATTCCCCGAAACTGATACTGGCTGATGAGCCCACCGGTAACCTTGACCCAGAAACCTCGGATGAGATCATGAATTTGTTATTCAGCATCAGCCGTGATTATAATACCACGATCGTGATGGCATCGCATGACTATATCGTGGTGCAAAAATTCCCGGCAAGAATGATCCGTACCGAAAGGGGACGGGTGGTGGACAATGCTAGTATAACCATTGAATAAGCTGGCGGGAATTCTTCTCGTTGTCGTACGTATCTCCCAATAATTTTTTGCGGATCGTTATTTCTTCGCTGGTAAAAGGCTGGTGGCAGAGTTGTGTGATAATGGATGCAAATGCATTGGCTGTTGTCCCGGTATGACAGGCTGCCTCGAGTCCTGTTCCTTTTACCATTGGTTCATTGACCACGCAGTGTCTTCCTTCAAAAAGTACATGCAATAATTTCAACCGTATACCTGTAATATTTTTATTGAAACAGGGTAATACATTGATATGTGCTTTCCGGATCAGGTCATTTAGTTCCGCATCAGAGGGGTTGGACACTAAACAGGTATGCTGGTAAAAATGGGCCATCTTCTCCAGCCGTTTGGATGGTTTTTTACCGGCAATCACAAAAGGCTTCCTGACTTTGGAGAATACATTTTTTATCAGCCAGATAGCAGCTTCCTCGTTTTCGGGAACAGAAAGGTTGCCATGGTATAAGCAAAGACTGCCGATACCTTCTTCCCCGTTTACTTTTTGCCAGGCAGGAAAAGTAGAAAGGAATTTCACCTGGTGCAGGTGATAATCTTCTTCCAGTGTATGTATATCTTCCCTGGAGACACAGGCATAAGTGCAGGCATCCGGCAATTGATGATTGTATTTCCTGATCAGTTTACTTTCATGCAGGAAATATAATTTCTTCAGTAATGATGATTCAGACCTTGCCAGTTCTTTATAGTAGGTGCTCTCTTCGTTGTGCATCCTTACCACCACTTTACGGGCTGCCAGATCCAGTTGGGGAAGAATACCGGTACAATGCAATCCTTCTAATAAAACAGGGTGATTATCTTTTTGAAGATTTTGTACCAGTTCTTCATTGATGCGGGAAGAAACAATGTAGGGCAGTTTGGCAGAGAATCCCCTGTGTCCTTTTTTTCTTTCGTACACATGGATGCTTTCACAAAACTGGTTCAGTTCATTGGGCATTCCCCGTTCATTATAACTGAAGTAGTGAAGATGAATAGAGATGCCGAGTTTATTCAGCATCATGATGCGGTTCATCATGTCGATGGCGCCACCGTAGTCGGCCGGCCAGGGAACATCGAGGCAAACGATATGTAGGTGCCGGGTCAAGAATTAAAAACAGATTGATAAAAGGCGATTAATTTTTTTTCTTCGTTTTGCCAGTTCCATTCCAGGCGGGCCCTTAGGCAATTTTGCCGCAGCCTTTGGTACATAACAGTATCTTCCAGCAAATTGTTTATGGCTTCAGCAATTCTTTTCGGGGCCAGGTCATCCATTAACACGGCCACTTCATATTGTTTGTTCAGTTGCCGGTATTCAGGATAATTCATAGACAGTTGTGGCAGCCCGGCATGTACATAGTCAAAGAATTTATTGGGTAATGCTAAATATTGGTTCATGCCCTGGTTCTCAGCCACCGCCATGCCAATATATGCCTGTTGCGAAATGCTCCAGAGCTCATCCGGTAATAACATGCCTTTCAGTTCCACTTTATCTTCCACCTGCTGTGTTTTGATCAGTTCTTTCAATTGCGGCATAAAATTACCATCACCACAAATAACCAGTTTGCAGTTCACCAGTTTCATGGCGGGTATAAGGTATTCAAATGCTCTTGCTTCGTTGACAGCTCCCTGGTACAATAGGAATTTTTCAGTTGATTGCGGGGTATCCATTTCCCGCAGCCGGGTAATATTCCGGATAGTTTTATAATGAACGCCGTACCGTTTATTGAATTCTTCAGCAATGCTTTCACTCACCGTGTAGCCGCGGCTGTATTGGGGAACTGTTTTTTTCTCAATGGTGGTCCATAATTTTTTGATGGCAGGTCTTGTTACCACTTCTTTTAATTCCGTAAATAATTCATGGGCATCATAGATGCGGGGAATCTTTTTCCATTTGGAGATGCGCAGGCAGGGAAGTATGGTGTCAAGATCGATGGCGCAGATGGCATCCGTTTTTTGAAACAGTAAATAGAACAGGAGGCGAAGATTATACTCGGCATAAAACCATTTCCCTTTTTTAAAGAAACAAGGCAATCTTTTTTGCTGGTATTTTTCTTCCTTCAGCGGGAGAGAAGTTGGTAATTTTCTGCCTACCAGTGTAACAACATAACCATTTTCTGCAAGGGAAGTGCAGATGCGGTTCATACGCTGATCGTAGGTCAGGTCATTGGTTACTGTAAAAATTATCCGTTTCATGTGTTGCCGTCCGGCAAAGAAACGGAATTGTAAGTTCTTTTCTGAGATATATACCCTGCTGTTTCCGGGAAACAAAAAACCGTTTTGCAATTGCAAAACGGTTTTGAAAATCTATTTAGCGATAATTACATACCCATTCCTTCCATACCACCACCATCACCACCACTCTTCATGTTCTTTCTTTTGAAAAGGGAAGCATCAAATTTACCAAAGCGCCAGCTAAAGTTGATCCTTACCACCTGCGGGTCACGACGGCGGAACACATCCTGGATAAAGAAAGGCGACTCTGAATGTACATCCGATACCCTTGTCCGGAAGATATCATTGATATTAACTGATAAAGAAGCTTGTTTATTTTTCAGGAACTCATAACGTACAGCTGCATCCACGCCATATACCGGGCGAACATAACCCTGTGCAGAGGTGGAGGGTCCGAACATACCCCCGAAACCACGTCCGCCTCCGCCGCCACTTCCGCCCGGGGGCAGGATTGTTTTAGATTGGTAGTCGCCTGATAATTGCAGGCTGAAATTCTTTGGCAGTTTGAAGGTATTATTGATCTTTCCAAACCAACTGGCAAACTGGTCCTGGTCAGCAATGGCCGGGTCGTCAATATTGATCTTCGAAGTAAACAGGTTAAAATTGCTCGTGAGGTCCCACCACTTGGTGATCTTATTTTTCAGGATGATCTCCAGGCCTGTTACATAACTTGAGTTAGCATTGATATAGGTATTGATCAACTGATCTTTACCAGTTACCGGTTCAACCTGTACGATCTGGTAACGGGTAATGAGGTCATTGGTGTTTTTGTAATAAAGAGATAAAAGAATATTGTCTTTACTCTTAAATGTTTTTGAATAAGATAATTCAAGTGAGTTAGTGAACTCCGGGTTTAATCCTGGATTTCCTTTACTCAGGTTCAGGAAATCAGATGAATCGGTGAAAGGAGAAAGCTGCCAGAAATTAGGACGGTTAACTCTTCTTGAATAGTTCAGTTGCAATTCCTGGTTGTTTTTCAGTTTCTGGTTCAGGAATACACTGGGGAAAAAGCTGATCGGGAAATCGATATCAAAATTTTCGTTCGTCTTGGTCAGTTTACCCTGGTAATTTGAACTTTCAGCACGAAGACCTAACTGGTAGCCAAAATTTTTGATACGGTTACTGTAGGTTGTGTAAGCTGCTATGACACGATCGTTACTTTCATAATTAACCTGGGAGGCTTGTTGCAATACTAACTGTCCGTTGTTATCAACATAAAATGCATTGGTACTTACATTTTCATTGAAGGCGGCCCTGATACCCATTTCAATCTTAGAATTCTCGCCCAAGGGGTTAACGAAATCACTTTGTAAGATCAGGCTTTTATTGGTGCCATTACCGATCTGGCGCTGTTTAAAAGTTCGGTCAAGTGTAACCAGATCATCCTCATAGTAATCAGTGTTCACTTCATTATCATTGGCATTTTTTCTCCGGTTAAAAGTCAGGTCAGCTGTCCATTCTCTTCCTGCCTTAGGAAAATTATGCTTTAAACTGATGGTGGTACCGAGGTTTCTGAAATCACCATTGGTATACGTAGATCTTTTAGTGAACGATGATTTAAGAGGAGTGCTGAGTGTATCAACAAGCAGGTTGCTGATCGTACTGGGAGTGAATTTCCCTCTTCCCATGTTCAAACTTGCTGACAGCGTAGTCCTGTTATTGATAAAATAGTCAAAACCGGCACGACCAAAACCGAATTGACCATTCATGATGCTTTTGTCGGATTGATATAAAATATTATCAGGATCATCAAGGAGTGATAACCGTTCTGTATTTCCTTTCCCGATTGAACGGCGTTGCATCAGGTTAGCACTGACGAATACATTGATCTTTTCCTGGCGAACATTAATATCACCACCGAAGCCCACTCTTGCACGGGAGTCAATATTGGCACGGAGACTTCCGTTATAACCTACTTTCCTGTTTTTCTTTAATACGATATTTAAGATACCGGCTGTACCTCCTGATGCATCAAATTTTGCAGAAGGGTTGGTGATCACTTCCACACTTTCAATCGCATCAGCAGGAATCTGGTCTAATTGCATGGTGGTAGGTCGGCCATCCACAAATATTTGCGGAGCGTTGTTACGTAGTGAAACATTGCCATCAATATCAACATTGATAGAAGGCACATTTTTCATCACATCCACAGCTGTACCACCGGCAGAAACGATATTCTTGTCCACATTAAAGACCTTACGATCGATACCCAGTTGCAAACCGGGGTTGGTGGAAGCACTAACGGTTACATTGTCGAGTATTTTTTCATCAAGGTCAATCTTAATATTGCCGAGGTCTTTATCGAGTGCATTCATCATGGCACTCATATCTCCGCCTGGTTTGATATCAAAAGAAACAGTTTGAGTGAATTCTTTAAACCCGATGACAGTGATCTTTAATTTGGAAGGGCCAAAGACGGCCACATTATCCAGGCTGAATTCGCCATTGGGTTTGGTGAGCATCCCGGCAACGATCACTTCTTTTCTTTTTTTGGTAGCCGTATCCATTTTATTCTGGAGCAGGGTAACAGAAGCATATTCGATCGGCTTGCCCGATTTGGAATCGATCACCTTACCATAAAAACGGCCGGTTGGCATCTGGCCGCCGGCACCCCGGTTACCACCACCCATGCCTGTTGGCTGGGCGAAGCTGATAACTGACACAAAGACAAGGGATAAGGCGAAGAACAATTTTCTCATGAATCTAGAATTTAACGATTAGACGTGTAAAGGTGAACTAACTTGCTGACAGGGTTGTGACATTTGGACGAAAGGCACTTGCTGCTTTACAAACGGGAAGCAACAATGGTTCAGTTGTTATTAGCTGGTAAGAACGGTAATGGCAACCTGCACCACGCCAATAATAAACCCGATAACGGCTCCGAGAATCTCCACAAACCGGAATTCTTTAGACATAATCTGGTAAAGGATCTCTTCGAGTTTATCGGACGAGAAGTTGGATACTTTTTGTATAACGATATGCTCCAGGTCCAATTCTGTTTTCAGGTTAGCAGCATATTGTTTCATGACCTGGGGAAATAATATTTCAAGCTCTTTCATAAATACTTCCTTCAGCGAGTTGATGGTCTTATCACCGATGAACATGCTGAGTATGGGCATTTCATTACTGAGTTTATGCCGGAGAAAATCATCAATATGTGTTTCGATCATGGGCATGATCTTCTTCAGGTTTTCCGGGCTGCTGATCTTTTGTTCTATATCGCTGAAAGAAAGAAATTCTGCACTTACCAGTTTGCCCAGCTTTTCTGCAAATTGTTGTTGCCTTTTTGGAAAAATGCCATGGAAAGTAATACCCAGGAATTTCTTTGGTTCCCGCGGGTGAAACAACATTTTAATGGCCACCCAATTGGTGACCCAGCCGATAAAGGCAGAAATAACGGGAATGATCAGTAACCAATAGTTCATATCTGTATGGGATAAAAGAAACCCCATCTCGCCTGAGACGAGACGGGGTTGTTGGGTGGCTAACCGGGCTCGAACCGGCGACCCTCAGAACCACAATCTGATGCTCTAACCAACTGAGCTATAACCACCGTTTTGGGACGGCAAAAATAGGTAAAATGAGTTTTTGTAAAAAATAAAAGGCCGGATATGTTGCATAATTCATTGAAAACAGTTGTTCTGGGTGTTCATAGCTCCATTACTGGGAGCTAATTCCTGACATTACAAAACGAGAGAGATTTACTGCCGTTTTCCACTCATCAAAATCCTGTGTTAAAAGGAGTTAAAGACAAGAAATCCATCGTTTTTACGTTATTTTTGGTTATGCGGCAAGCATTTAAATACCTGACAAATATGAAAAGACTCCCGATCGTAGTGTTGTTAGCATTGACAGGCTCCTTCCTGGCATTCCGTTCTATTGGAAACACCACCCACAACAGTAATCCTCCCGGCAAGTACGAACAGATCCTCCGGCTGGTAGGCGAGATGATGTCCCAGGCTCATTATAGTCCCCAGGATATCAATGATGCGTTTTCCAAAAAAGTGTTTAAAAAATTCATGGGCGACCTGGACCCGGAGAAGAATATGTACCTGCAGGCGGATATTGAGCAGCTACAGAAGAAATATGAAACCAGGATCGATGATGAGATCAAAGGTGCTGATGCGGCGTTCTTTTTAGCGGCCGGCAAGAACTTCAACCAGAGAATGGAGGAAGTGGCCCTGGTCTATAACGATTTTCTTTTAAAACCATTTGACTTCACTGTAGACGAAGAAGTGGTGCTGGATGCAGATAAACTCAATTATCCTGCTACGGAGGCGGAAAGAAAAGAGCGTTGGAGAAAAAAACTTAAGTACCTGACCCTGGAACGTTACGTGGAATCATTAGATATCCGGGAAAAGAATAAAGGGAAGGAAGGCTTTGTAGTAAAAACGGATGAAGAGTTGGAGAAAGAGGCAAGAGAAAAAGTAAAGAAACTGATGGACAGAACCTTTGACCGGTTCCGGTTCAAATTCTCTGATGATGACAAGTTCAATGTTTTCGTGAATGCCATCACCACCACGATGGATCCGCATTCTGAATTTTTTCCCCCGGTTGATAAACGATATTTTGATGAAGAAATGAGCGGCCGGTTTTATGGTATCGGTGCTTCTTTGCAATATGATGAAGGCAATATCAAAGTGGCCAGTATCCTCACCGGTAGCCCTGCTGCTAAATCAGGCGAATTACAACCCGGCGATTTTATTCAGAAAGTGGCCCAGGGAAAAGAAGAGCCGACTGATCTGACCGGTTTCGTGGTAACCGATGCGGTGAAATTGATCCGTGGTAAAAAAGGAACGGAGGTCCGGCTGACCGTTAAGAAATTAGATGGTACCATTAAGGTGGTTACACTGATCCGTGATGAGATCGTACAGGATGAAACATTTGCCCGCAGTGCGGTGGTGAAAACTACCGGAGGCAAGATCGGCTATATTTTCCTGCCTGAGTTTTATGCTGATTTTGATAATCCGAACGGTAACCGCAGCTATATCGATGTAATGAAGGAAGTGGTGAAACTAAAGGAAGAGAAAGTGGATGGTATTGTGATCGACCTGCGTAATAATGGCGGTGGTTCTTTATATGATGTGGTGCAGATGGCCGGATTATTTATTGAAGACGGTC
Source organism: uncultured Bacteroidota bacterium (assembly GCA_902826165.1). Lineage (GTDB taxonomy): Bacteria > Bacteroidota > Bacteroidia > Chitinophagales > Chitinophagaceae > CADEDV01. The sequence goes on along the minus strand of CADEDV010000017.1, from coordinate 53,143 downwards.
CTATCGTGCAGGTGAAAGACAAAGAGAATAAAGCCAGTGTATTAAAAGACAAAGACCGTAATGTGCTATATACTGGTCCGCTTGCAGTAATGGTGAATGAATTCAGTGCGTCTGCTTCTGAAATATTTGCAGCGGCTATACAGGATTATGGCCGTGGGGTGGTGATCGGAAGTACTTCCACCTATGGTAAAGGAACGGTGCAACGTAATATCGGGCTTGATCCGGAGACCGGGTTCTCCATGTCCAATTCGGAACTGGGAACTGTGAAACTGACGCTCCAGAAGTTTTACCGTATCAATGGTGGCTCCACCCAATTGAGAGGTGTTGCTTCTGATATCGTGTTGCCTGATAACCTGGAGTACCTGAAAGTAAGAGAGAAAGATGATGAAGATGCATTGCCCTGGGATGAGATCAATAAATCACCGTATTCTGCCTGGAATTCCGGGTATGATCTGAAAACTATTCAACAATTGAGCAGCCAGCGTTTGGAAAACGATGTTCGTTTCAAACTGATCAAAGACAATACAGACTGGCTGGCTAAACAAAATGACCGGACCTATTCCCTGCAGCTTACTAAATACCGTGCTGAGCAAAAGATGATCAGGGCCACCTTTAGCCAGTTAGAGTCATTGCTCCGGCTGAAGGACGAAATTGATGTAACTGCACTGACAGGGGAGGAGAACCGCTGGGCGAATGATAAGAACAAACAGGATCGCTTTAACCTTTGGTTGAAAAGCCTGCGCAAAGATATTTACCTTGACCAGGCCGTAAAAGTGGTCAATGATATCATCGGCCAGCAAAACATAGTGAAAGCAAAATCAGAAGAACCGAAAAAAGCTTTCTGATATAAAAATATAATGAACAGGGTCATCAATTATTTTTATTGATGACCCTGTTTCTTTTCTACAGGTATCTTTCTTTCAGTACATTGACATGGTGTTCAATATGACCCACGAGCATAAATCCTATTGGTAACACATATACCGGGTTGCCGTTAGCAATGCCATTAGTTTCTAATTGTTCATTATCAAACGAGTTGAACAATATCTCATTAGACCGGCGGGTAACTTTGAATTCTTCCACCAGGTCATCCCAGTTGCGGGTGCTGGCTTTGGAGTTATCGGCATATTCATTCTCATCAAAACCCGGTAAAGAGGCTTGTTCTTTCCGGGCTATGCAAAGCCCCCGGTACGCAAATATTCTTTCTGTATCTATAATATGCTGCAGCATTTCTTTGATGGTCCATTTGCCTTCAGCATACCGGTATTCTCTTTTTGTTGCCGGTATGGATGCCAGGAAATCTGAGAACGATACAGACTGTTTTTTTAGAGCGGTTACTACATCATCTTCTTTTACCAGGTTGATATAACGATGATAGAAAGTAGTAACACGGGAAAGGTCGGGTCTTGACATTATGAACAGGGTTTGATGTTTAAACAGGAAGATGAAGTTCGCTATTTTTTAAGAATAAAGAAATGCAGTTGTATAAATGGTAAAGCTGCCTGTTGTATTGATTTTGTGTTTTCCGTTGTAACTTCCCTTTAAATCTTTTCCCGATGCGGAAACTTTATGGTACGGTTTGTTTGCTTTTTTGCACAACTCTTTTTTATGGCCAGCAGTTTGGCGGCACACCTCCTTCACAAAAATGGAGACAGGTCAGCACGGATACGGCCAGGGTCATTTTCCCGGTGGGGATGGACAGTGCTGCAAAAAGAGTAGCTGCTGTAGTGCATTACCTGGCAGCACAGCAACCGGTTTCTTTGGGTGATCAACTGCGTAAGATCAATATCGTGTTGCAGAACCAGACAACAGTAGGGAACGGATATGTGGGTTTGGGTCCTTACCGCAGTGAATTTTACCTGACACCCATACTCAGCAATTTTGATGAAGGCAGTATTTCGTGGACCGATCAGTTGGCTGTGCATGAATATCGCCATGTGCAGCAATTCAATAATTTTCGGAATGGGCTTAGTAAAACAATGGGAACCTTGTTTGGTGAGGAAGGCCTGGCATTAGCGGTCAATGCGTCGGTACCTGACTGGTTTTATGAAGGTGATGCCGTATATAATGAAACGGTGCTCACAAAGCAGGGCAGGGGAAGGTTGCCCTTATTTTTAAATGCCTATCCTTCCTTGTGGCAGGCAGGGAAAAAATATTCCTGGATGAAGCTGCGGAATGGTTCGCTGAAGGATTATGTGCCCAATCATTATTATCTCGGCTACCTGCTGGTGAATTATGGCCGGGAGAAATATGGGTTAGATTTCTGGACTAAAGTGACCAGGGATGCCAGTGCTTTTAAAGGGTTATTATATCCCTTTCAAAAAGCAATCGAACGGCATGCTGCTGTGGATTATAAAACATTCCGGGAGCAGGCTTTCGAATTCTATCAAAAAAATACCGCAAGAGTGGCGGCGACAAGGGATCAGTATGTATTTCCTGTCAACAAGCAATACATTACTTCTTATTTGTTCCCTTATACAATTGGCGAAGATTCATTATTGTACCTGAAAACGACTTACCGTCATCGCCCTGCTTTTTTTATCAAGGACAAAACCGGGGAGAAACAAATCCGTGTGAAAGATATTTCCGTTGATGAGCAATACTCTTACCGCAATGGTAAAATTGTATATGCTGCATATGAACCCGATGCAAGATGGGGTTGGAGGGATTACAGTGTGATCCGGCTGCTGGATATACAAACAGGGACGCAACGGACTGTAACCCATAAAACAAAATATTTCACACCTGATATTTCTGCCAGCGGCCAAAAAATAGCAACCGTGCTGGTGGATGCGGATGGCAGGAGTGAGATTCATATTATCGCAGCTGAAGATGGGAAAGTGCTGAATGTGATAAAGTCTGCCGATATTATGTTGTTCACGGATCCAAAATTCATTGATGAGAATAGTATAGTAACAGCAGTGCGGTTGAAAGACGGTAAAATGGCACTGGCGCATGCGGAGATCCACTCAGGGAATATTGTCCGGCTGACAACACCTTCTTACCATGTGCTGGGTTATCCTTGTGTAAGCGAAGGTGTCGTTTATTTTACGGCTTCCTATGAGGGTAATGATGATGTGTTTGCTTTGCAGTTAAACGATAAGAAATTATTTAAGATCAGTAATGGACCGCTGGGTAACTATTATGTGAATGTGGCGGGCGGAAAGATCAGCTGGTCTTCCTTTACTGCTGAAGGATACCAGTTGCAACAACAATCACTTACTGCCATTAGCAGAACAGAAGTAAAAGATGCCCTGCCTGTCGAAGCTGCTACTAAGTTTGCAATTGCAGGAACAGAGCAAGTCAGCGATATATTAATAAGTAAAGTGGGAGAAAGAGAATTTAACACCGAAAAGTATAAGAAAGGAACAAGGTTACTGAATTTTCATAGCTGGAGACCGTATTATGAAGACCCCATCTTTACATTCTCTTTATACGGGGAGAATGTGTTGAATACCCTGCAAACTGAATTATACTATTTATATAACCAGGATGAGAAAACCAATGCGGTTGGATTCAGTACGGTGTTTGGCGGATTTTTCCCTTACCTCAGTGTAGGTACTGAGTATACTTTCAACAGGGAAAGAGCTGTTGAAAACCGCCTTCGCCAATGGGATCAGTTAGATTCAAGGATCGGGTTGAATGTGCCGCTCAACTTTACTAAAGGAAGAAGTTTTAAGCAGTTTAATATCGGCACCAATTATTTTTACCGGAACGAATTCAACAAAGGCTTCTTTAAGGATTCTATCGGCAATACTGGTTTCAGTTACCTGCATCATTTTATTTCCTGGAACCAGCAGGTGCAAAGGGCTACACAGCATATTTATCCAAGGCTGGGCTATGGTATTGCTTTGAATCAGCGGTATGCGATTACGGATTTTGAAAGCCAGCAGTTTTTGGGGAATGCAACCGTCTATTTACCGGGTATAATAGCAAATCATAACCTGGTGCTGAACGGCAGTTTTCAACAGGTGGATACACTGAATAGTGTTTTCTCCAACCGGTTTGCGTACTCAAGAGGGTTTACCGGAAGGTATTTTTCAAGAATGTGGCGGCTTTCAGCCAATTATCATTTCCCCATCTGGCATACCGATTTTGGCTTTGCCAATATTTTATATCTGCAGCGGATCAGGGCCAATGCCTTTTATGATTTTACCAAAGTGTACTCAAGAGATAAAACGCAAACAAGGGATCAGCGCAGTGTTGGGGGCGAGCTATTTGTTGACACCAAATGGTGGAACCAATACCCGCTGACATTCGGCTTCCGGGTCAGTCGACTATTGGACAGGGACCAGTTTGACGGATTTAAAGGAACTGTTTTTGAACTGGTACTGCCGGTGAGTATCTTACCCAGGTAAATTAAAAAAATCCACAAAGACACTATGTACACAAAGCAGCATGATTAAAACTTTGTAAACTTAGTGTCTTTGTGGTGAAAAATTTATAAAGAAGCTAAACTCTCTTCGATCACTTTGATCTTTTCCTCAGCATCTGCTTTTTTCTTGCGTTCACTTTCCACTACTTCTGGTTTGGCATTGCTGACAAATTTCTCATTGCTGAGTTTTTTGTCAACGGAGATCAAAAATCCTTTCAGGTAGTCGAGGTCTTTTTGTAATTGTTCTTTTTGGGAAGATGTGTCCAATTCTGTTGTAGTCTCGAGAAAAAATTTATCCTTCTGTATTACTACGGTAATGCTGCTGCCAACCGCTGCTGTTGCATAAGTCACTGCTTCGGCATTTACTTGCCTTGCGAGGATCGATTCAATAGACCTGTAGGTGCCGGGATCTTCTGATAATATATGTAACCTGATCGTGTCTCTGGGTTTCAGCTGGTTTTTCACCCTTGCATCACGGATGGCAGTGATCACTTCTTTCAAAAGACCTGCTGCAGCCAAAGTTGTTTTATCAGCAGTTTGTACAGGTGAATATTTTTTTATTGTAAGGTCATCCTTTCTTTCTTTCAACTGGTGATATATCTCTTCGGTGATAAAAGGCATGAAAGGGTGCAATAATTGCAGCAGTTCTTCAAAGAAGCCAACTGTTTTCTCATATACGGCTTTATCAATAGGCTGTTCAAAACCGGGTTTCACCCACTCCAGATACCAGGAACAGAAATCATCCCAGATAAGGGAATAGATTGTTTTCAGAATCTCACTCAGCCGGAAATCTTTGTATAGTTCGTCAATCTCTGCTTTGGCTTCATGCAGACGGTTTTCAAACCATTGTACTGCGAAATTATCAACTCCTGACTCCTGACTCATCACTCCTGACTGCCTCCCTTCCCACATTTTCACCAGCTTCAGCGCATTCCACATCTTATTAATAAAGAAACGGCCCTGTTCATTACCCGCAGGGTCACACATCAGGTCATTCCCTGCCGGAGAAGAGATCATGATGCCGAAACGTACCGCATCAGCACCATCCTTATCGATCATTTC
>CADEDV010000017.1:20261-47606 GCA_902826165.1 uncultured Bacteroidota bacterium | reverse complement strand
GAGAACCATGTGTCGAGACAATCTTCATCCTGTGTTAGTCCATGGTCCATGGCCGATAGTCCATCGCCGTTACTTCCGGACGGTTGTCCATACTTCTCCCTGTAAATTTCTTTGGCTTCCTGTTCATCTTTGGCAACAACGTAATTTCCTTTTGCATCATACCAGGCAGGAATGCGATGGCCCCACCAGAGCTGGCGGCTGATACACCAGTCTTTGATGTTTTCCATCCAGTGACGGTACAGGTTCTTGAATTTACCGGGATAGAATTTGATATCATCTTCCATGACTGCACTCAATGCCGGACCGGATATTTTTTTCATATCCACCCACCATTGCAAGCTCAATCTCGGTTCCACCACTGCATCTGTTCTTTCACTATATCCTACTTCACTGGTGTAATCTTCAGTCTTTAGTAAAAAGCCTTTTTCTTCCAGTTCTTTAGCAATTTTCTTCCTGGCTTCAAAGCGGTCTTCACCTATATATATCTGCGCATCTTCATTCAGCGTCCCGTCTTCGTTTAATATATCAACCACTTCCAGGTTGTGTTTCTGTCCCAACTGGTAGTCGTTCATATCATGTGCCGGGGTAACTTTCAGGGCGCCGGTTCCAAACTCTATCGTCACATAATCATCGGTGATGATCGGAATGCGACGGTTGATCAATGGAACGAAAGCAAATTTCCCCTGCAGGTGTTTATAACGTTCGTCTTTGGGATGAACGCAGATAGCGGTATCACCCATAATAGTCTCGGGTCTTACAGTGGCAATAACAATGTATTCATCGCCTGGTATATCAATCTTGTATCTTAAGTGATATAATTTTTGTTGTGTTTCTTTTCGGATCACTTCTTCATCACTAAGTGCTGTCTTGGCTTTCACATCCCAATTGATCATTCGCTTCCCACGATAGATATAGCCTTTGTTATGCAGATCAATAAATACACTGATCACTGACTGGTAATAATCAGGATCCATCGTAAAACTGGTGCGGTCCCAGTCGAGGCTGCAACCCAGTTTTTTTAATTGTTGCAGAATGATGCCACCATATTTTTCTTTCCATTCCCAGGCATATTTCAAAAATTCATCACGGCTTAAAGAAGCTTTCTGGATTCCTCTTTCGCGGAGCATTTGCACCACTTTTGCCTCGGTGGCAATAGAGGCATGGTCAGTGCCCGGCACCCAGCAGGCGTTTTTGCCCTGCATCCTTGCACGGCGAACCAAAATATCCTGGATGGTATTATTTAAACAGTGACCCATGTGTAACACACCCGTTACATTAGGTGGAGGTATCACTACTGTATAAGGCTCCCTTTCGTCAGGGCTGCTGTTGAAATATCTCTTATCCAGCCAATGCTGGTACCAGTGTTGTTCGGCAGCGCTATGCTCAAAGTTTTTCGACAATTCCATAAGGCCGCAAATTTACCGGGTTTTGCACAGATAGCGAAAAGGAGAAGACCTTTAAAAGCGGGTACGGACCCGATGTGGAGGGGGTGACAAAATGAATTATTGAGAAACGACGGTTAGTGTTGCATATTCCTGATCTCGTTGCAGACATAATTTCTTCCATTATGTACTTCAACGATGGCATGGGTTATCTCTTCAAAAGGAGAGCCTTTGGTAACAAACCCCCGTGCACCAAGCTCCAGCATCTTATTGGCATAAGAGGGTTGATTGTTGACAGAAATCCCAATGATCTTCATGGAGGGGTCTGCCTCCAGCACCTTTTGCGTAACCTCAAAGCCATTCAGGGGGTACATATTAATATCCACCAGTAAAATGTCGGGCTTCAGGCGGCTGACTTCCTGTATGGCGTCGGGGCCGTTTTCACATTCCTTGATAATAGTGAACCGGGCATCATAGTCAAGCAACATGGACCAGGATTCACGGGCCAGTTTGTGGTCATCCACCAGGATGATCCGGATAGGGTCGTTGTTCATCAAACAGTTTTAATTTGGTAAAAGCCTGGTTTTGTCAGAGGATAAAAAAGGCTATTCGCAGTAGAATGAGACTTAGTCTGAAAGCCCCGGGAGGCGGGCCACAGATGACAGTTTTACCAACTTTACATCAATCCGGGAGGATAAGGCGGGCCGGCAGGTAAAATAACGTTAGTAAAAATACTGAAAATCTAAAGTAATATTACTTGTTGAATTTACCAATCTTCGAAGTATCTTTTTTTATGCACAGGACATTCATGGTTCGCCGACAAATTGCTTTTTTGGCTGATGCCAGCCTATAAGGTGATTAGTTTCAGGCTGCGTTCACCGGTTATTCTTAACCAATTACAATTATATTCGTAATAAAATAACTGTCTTTAAATAACACCTGCTTTAATGAAAAGAGAATTAACCTCCTGGTACAGCCCCTCATTGAATAAAGAAATGCCCATCGCCACTTACGGTGATTATGGATTTGCCCTGTTACTGGTTCCTACCGCCGCCGCCGATTATTTGGAATACGAACGTTTTCAATTGATGGAGCACCTGGCTCCTTTTATTAACAGTGGTAAGGTGAAAGTTTTTTCAATTGACAGCATTAATAACGAGAGCTGGATGAATAACCAGGTGAATCCCTGGGATAAATCGATCCGCCATCAGCAATGGAACAATTATGTTTATACTGAGGTGGTCCCTTTCATTAAAAACAGTACAAGTCATGAGACACCCATCATTACCTGCGGTGCATCTTTCGGAGCATTGCACAGTATGAATCTTTTCCTGAAACGGCCTGATCTGATCAATGGTGTGATAGCGATGAGTGGTGTGTATGATCTGACCGAATATACCAAGGGGCATTTTGATGACAGTGTTTATTTCAACAGCCCGATGCATTATATGCCGAATCTTACTGATCATGCTATTTTAGAGCAGATTCGCCAAAGCCGGCACATTCATATTCTTACGGGCAGTGGTAATTATGAAGATCCGGCGGCAAGTGGCAGGTTTGCCAAAGTGTTGTATGATAAAGGTGTGTGGTATGAACTGGATATGTGGGGTGCTGAGTGGCCGCATGACTGGGATACCTGGAGGGCCATGCTGCCTCATTATTTAGGATCGAAATTCTGAGATGATTAATTGGTCAATTGTTTTAATAAACCAGTGAATATTTTTCCCGGTATCATCCGGGCACCCATACTCTCAAGGTATTCAGTATAGACCTGGCAGTCTATCAGCTGAATACCTTCTTTTTTTAGTTGTTGCACATAAGTTATAAAAGCATAGCGGGATGCATGGCTTACTTTACTAAACATGCTCTCACCAAAAAAAACCTTACCCAATTTTATTCCATACAATCCCCCAACAAGTTCATTATCCTTCCATACCTCTGCACTGTGAGCATATCCCAGTTCATGCATTTTGATATAGGCTTTTTCCACTTCATTGGTGATCCAGGTACCATCCTGGCCGGGCCTGGTTATTTTTTTACACTGGTGAATAACGGAAGCAAATGCTTTGTTGACCGTAAAATCAAATTCTGTCTTATTCAGCAGGGGTTTGATGCTTTTACTGATCTTTAATTCTTCCGGAAAGAGTACAAAACGTGGATCAGGTGCCCACCAGAGAATATGCTCTCCTTCATACCAGGGGAAGATACCGTTATGATAAGCTAACAACAAGCGGTCTGGTGAGAGATCACCGCCCATGGCCAGTAAGCCATCAGGTTCTGCTAAATGAGCAGGTGGAAATGCTAATTCTGTATCGAGAACGAAAAGGGGCATAAATAAGAGATGGCCGGAGCTATCTATTCAGCAATTACTTCAACTGTGGCATTAATGCCTCTTTCGGTGATGGCGTCGCACATGGGTTTCAGGTCGTCATACATCCCCTGTTTTACTGCATATTTTCCCTGGAAGTGGATGATATAAGCACATTGTTCAGCCTGTTCGTGGCTATGCCCACAAACTTCTTCGAGGGTAACGATCACCCACTCAAACGTATTGACCTCATCATTCCATACAATGAGACTACAGGGTTCTTCGTGGCTGGTAAGCACATCCGAATCCTCATGGCTCCGGGTTCCCGTCTCTGTTTTTGTTATCGGCATTGCAGGCTGCTTTCGACAAAAATAATCATTCTGTTTTTGGATTGGTAGCGAAATTCTACTTACCGCGGAATCAAATGATGTGGCGGCAATAACAGGCAGGGCGTTTTTTCTTTAAATAACCTGATCCTGAACGAAAAAAATGGGGCCATTAGGCCGGGAAATGGAAAAAAAATTTGGCAAAAAACGCTTCAACCCTATCTTTGCACTCCCAATTAAAAAAGGGAGTTTAGCTCAGCTGGTTCAGAGCATCTGCCTTACAAGCAGAGGGTCGGCGGTTCGAACCCGTCAACTCCCACCACACAGGCCAAAAGGTTTCAGTACTACTGAAGCCTTTTTTGTTTCAGTGATATTTGAAGGAAGAGGAGATTGTCTTTATTTTAGCAACGAATAAGAAGCGATATAGCTTTCTTTCATCCACTTAAAATATATTAACCTTATCTGACTGCCGGTGCAAAAAAGTGAAAAATTCAAAAAGCTGATCAGCCGATCTTTTATTGCTTTCAATATTTTGATAATCCTGATGTATTTATTGGTTTGCCTGGTTCCTTTCCTTGAATCTGGCAGTTTCTGGTTCATAGCAATGCTTGGCCTTATTTTCCCCTTTCTTTTTATACTGGTTTTTCTCTTACTCATTTATTGGTTAATAAAACGAAAATGGAAACGGGCATTAGTGCCGGCTATTGCTTTGCTGCTAAGCTGGCAACAACTATCAGTGTGCTTTGCATTTCGGTTTGGTAACGACGATAAGAATATGGTGAGTATAAAACCTGATGGCTCCATCCGTGTGTTATCCTGGAATGTGGCCCGCTGGGATGAAGCCAACCGGGAGGCCAGGGGAGGGCAGAGTTATCGTAACCTGATGATGGATTGGGTGCAGATGATGGATGCGGATATTGTTTGCCTGCAGGAATTCTTTGAGTGTTATGATCCGAATATATCTGTTCAGAATATTCCGGTGATCAAAAAAATGGGCTACCCATACCATTATTTTTTCCCCTCTTCTAAAATATTTGAAGGCAATTTTCAATTCGGGCTCTGCATTTTTTCGAAATATCCCATACTGGACTCGGGGCAACATCTAAATGGAGCCGGAGAGCACTCAGAGGGCTTTAGTTATACAGATATACGGGTGAATAACCGGGTTGTCCGGGTTTTTACAACCCACCTGGAGTCGGTTGGTTTTAGCAAAAAGGATTATGAGGGGCTGGGAGCAATAGAATCATCAGGAAACTTATTCCGGAAAATTAAACGTAGCTACCATCTGCGTAACCAGCAAGCCAATACCCTCAGAGCATATATTGATACCAGCCCTTACCCCGTCATAGTTTGCGGGGACATTGATGATGTGCCCAATTCTTTTGCTTATTATAAAGTCAGGGGACCTTTGAAGGATGCCTTCCTGGAGAGAGGATCAGGGACCGGGGGTACTTACCAGTTTTTTTCCCCTACTCTCAGAATTGACCACCTGTTTACGGATCCTGGTATCCGGGTGCGACAGTTTTCGCGGCAAAAACTAATCTACTCCGATCATTATCCTCTCCTGGCTGATCTGGAGTTTAAAAGGCTGGAATAAGTTGGTAGAATTACGATTTTTCCTGCCTCAATAAGTATTCCATGTTAAGGGCATTGAAGGAGTCTATTATTTCTGCCTTATTTTTCCATTAAGTACTACCCTGTTAGTGGTATTTTTCAAAGTTTTTTTGTTTTTTTTTATGGGATTAGAATAAAATGTCTACATTAGCACTGTCTAAGTATTTTTACTGAAAACCGATCAGAAAAATACGAGTCCCGCGACAAACCTCTGATTAATACCACCAATTCTCCTACAGGATAACCATTAACCATTTCAGGACCCTTTAAAAAGGTATCCTCCTCGTTCAACTATCCTAGATCAAATCAAAGTACAACGATGCTGTAGCCGTTTTGTACTGACCTCCAATTCCATGATTGTTTGCCCGTAATGTATTCGATTAACAAGATTAATCCGAAAACCCTTGTATTATGAAACGAAAAATTTTGAGCATAAACGGGAACAGCCCCATGAATTTTTTACTGCAAACAGTATTGTCTGCAAAGTATGAGTTCATACCTGTTTCAGATGTGTTTAGCGGAATGGAAGAACTGAAGAAGGATGGAGATATTGAATTGGTTTTAATCGATGTTGATTATGCGACACAGGAGAACTGGGATTTTATTCAGCACATCAGTTCCAGCGTTATTTACCAGAAACCGGTCATTGTGTTGGCCAGTGAAAGAAACAGGAGATTTGATAAAAAAGTGGCAGAAGAGAAAGTGTATGAATCAGTGATGAAACCATTTAGCCCACTGGACCTTGTAAGAAGTATAGATAAACTCATGTACGCTACGAAAGCAACCATTAATTAAACCACCCAACCTTAACCTGTATGTATTTAGAAACCTACCCTCTTGCAGTAAATGCGGAACAACACTGGATCAATTTTGATCACCTGGCTTATGAAAGCAGAAGGAAAAGCAGCCTTACATTCTTGTATGTAGGCGATTACAATGAATCCCTTCAGTATTTTTCCAGTTTTTTTATTTCCGGGATTTTTGCTGATGATCTGATTAAGGCTAAATATGTCATTGATCAGTTATTATCAAATAAGGACAAACTTCCCGATACTATTGTTATAGACATACCATTTAATAAAATTTCGCTTGAATCTTTCACTACTTACCTCAGCGAAAAGAATCTTTCCGGAAAAATCTCCCTGATCTACAATGAAAAGCAGCTTGACGGGGAAAAGATTTCGCTGATACGGAAATTGGGGGTAGTGGATGATATTACAGATGTGAGTTCCTGGGAGATCAATTTTTCAAAGAAAGTGGCTTTTCTGAAGAAGTTTAAAAATCATCCGCCTGCTTTACACCTTGCTCATAAAACTTCACAAGTTTATGATGGAGCAGCAAATAAGAAACTGCCTTTACCAAAAAGGTTGTTTGATATTTTTATCGCATCGCTACTAATTATCGCATTATTGCCTGTTTTCCTTCTTATTGCAATGGCAATAAGAATCGAATCTAAAGGCCCCGTAATTTTTACTTCATCGAGAGCAGGCCGTGGCTTTAAAGTTTTTAAGTTTTTCAAGTTTCGCACCATGGAGGTCAATGCAGACCAGAAAATAGAAGCGGTTGCGCACCTGAACCAGTATGGTAAAAGTGAGAATGGAGCAAAATTTTTGAAGATATGTAATGATCCAAGGGTTACTAAAGTTGGAAAGTTCCTCCGCAAGACAAGCCTGGATGAATTACCCCAGCTTTTTAATGTGCTGAAAGGAGATATGTCGTTGGTAGGTAACAGGCCATTGCCGATTTACGAGGCCACGACATTAACGACCAATGAATTTGCGGAGCGTTTTATGGCACCAGCCGGTATCACAGGTTTGTGGCAGATCAAAAAAAGGGGAAAGGCTGAAATGTCTGCAGAAGAGCGAATAAACCTGGATATACAATATGCCCGGAAGTACAGCTTATTGATGGATATGTCAATAATTATACAAACACCTTTTGCCCTTTTCCAAAAATGTAATGTGTAACGCTTATTGGAAAAAGCAAATACCCTTAACCCCGTACCTGATAAAAGAATTAATTATGAAGACTGGAGAATATCCAATGATATCAATTATTACCTTAAACTGGAATACCACAGCTGTGACCGGCGATTTCCTCCGCTCGGTTATAGAGCACTGTTCTTATCCCTCCTATGAAGTAATAGTTGTTGATAATGCCTCAAAGGAAGACCCTACCACTGCCCTGAAAGCAATCCTGCCAACTGTAAACGTAATTCGTAACCAGGAGAACTTAGGTTTTTCTGCAGGTAATAATGCAGGTATTCTTGCAGCAAAAGGAGATTATTTATTTATTGTCAACAACGATACTGAAATTACCCCGGGTCTGCTTGAAGAGCTGGTTTCTGTGTTTAAGAGCCATCCTGACGCTGGAATAGTAAGCCCTAAATTTCATTATTTCTTTAATAAGGGAACAATCGAATATGCGGGGTACAATAAAGTGAATGTATTTACCGGCCGGAACGGGATGATTGGTTGCGGAGAAAAAGACACAAGGCAGTATGATAAGTTGAAAGCAACTCATTATGCCCATGGCGGGGCAATGATGCTGTCCAGGAAAGTGATTGAGGATGCAGGGTTGATGCCCGAGCTCTTTTTTTTGTATTATGAAGAGCTGGATTGGTCCGAGCAAATTAAAAGAAAAGGATACAAGATATATTACCAGCCGAAGGCATTGATCTATCATAAGGAGTCAATGACCACCGGCAAATCGAGCCCGTTAAAAACATATTATTTAACCCGGAACAGGATATTGTTTATGCAAAGGAATATGCCGTTGCTGAACTATACCATATTCCTGGGTTATTTCATTTTGTTTACCATCCCAAAGAATACCATAGTATTCTTTTTGAAGGGAGAGCAACAGCACCTGAAATCTTTTTGGAAAGGAATTATGTGGCATTTGAAAGGAGATGAAAAAAGAAAAAGTGCTGAAAAAATGAGTTACCGGCAAAACACACTGCGGGCTGCATAAGCAAGCAGGAATGAGTTGTATAAAAGATTTAAAAAACAGTTTTTAATAACAGATATAGGAAATGAATTTACCCATTATCTCAAGCCTTCAAATTATGAAAGTTTTTAAGAGAGTTCTTCTTGCCATGGTAGTTGCAGTCGCTGCATTTATACAGGACGGTAATGCCCAGAGTGTGATCGATCCGGCTGATCCGGTTATCACCTATAATCCAGCTGCGCCGCCGGCAACACCTGCCAACGGAACGATTGCAAAGTGGATCAGAACAAAACGGTTATCCTGGAACACCGATTCCTGGAAAGCGTATTACCTGAGCGGTGTTCCCTTCAGGATTAAGTTCCCGACATCGTATAATCATACAGCAAATGATGGCAAGCGGTACCCTGCCGTTCTTTTCTTGCATGGTATTGGCGAAAGAGGAACAATCTATGATAACGAGTGGTCGATGGCCAATGGCGGAGTTGCTTTTAATAACGCTTCCAATAACGGTAGTTTTGATGGTTTTATCATTATCCCGCAAAGTGCCGGTGGTTGGGGGACTAACCATTTTGGTATTATACGCCAGTTATTGGATTACATGATCACTAATAATAAACTGGATCCCTTTGCAACCAGTGTGAACGGGCTTTCTGCCGGAGGTGGTGCCTGCTGGGAAATGATGATCAACTATCCCACTTATATTGCCACCTGCCTGCCTATGTCGGGGGTATCCCTGGCGCATGGAGCTAATGCAAGTATTCAGAAATATAAATACACACCTGTCTGGCATTTCCAGGGAGGCAGAGACAGCAACCCGGATCCAAATACGACCAACGAAGTTGCTGCAGCCATCGCTGCGCTGGGTGGACAGTTTAAGAATTCACTTTACCCTAACCTGGGTCATGGAACATGGAATACGGCCTGGGCAGAACCTGATTTCTTCCCGGCTTGCAGAAGGGCGTATAGCGCTAACCCATGGACATTATTTGGCAGAACAGAATTCTGTCCTGGCGATCCGATCAATGTGACAGTCGGTGTTGTTCCAGGTATGACAGCGTATGAGTGGAGAAAAGATGGTGTATTGATTCCGGGAGCTACAACTAACAGTATCAATGTAACACAATTGGGTGTGTATTCTGCAAGGGTACAGAAAAATGGTATCTGGTCGGACTGGTCAAGAATACCGGTTGAGATAAAAATTAAAGTTGCCACTGTAACCCCCCCTATTTCCACAGAAGGTTTGATGAGTAAGGTGTTACCCGCATTAGATGGAAATACAAGTGTTACTTTGACTCTTCCAACAGGATATGAATCTTATGAATGGAGAAGGGTCGGCAATAATACTTCAATAGGGACTTCCAACACGTTGGTGGTTACAACACCAGGTGAGTATATAGCAAGAGTAACTGAGCAATATGGTTGTTCAAGTAGTTTCTCCGATCCTTTTGCTGTCGTTGATGCAAATGGTGCTAATAAACCAAGCCCTGCTTCCAACGTCGTAGCAACAGCCACTTCAAAAACCACTATCCGGCTTGACTGGAGTGATAATCCCGCTCCACAGTACAATGAAACCAATTACGAAATATACCAGGGTACAAGTGCCGGCGGTCCTTATACTTTACTGGCAATAACAGGAGTTGACGCTACTACTTATAACATAACTGGCCTGACTCCTAAAACAAAATATTATTACAAATTAAGAGCTGTTAATAATTTTGCTGCTTCAGCTGCTTCCAACGAAGCTTCTGCTACAACAGAATCTGATACACAACTCCCTACAGCTCCGGGCAATTTACAAGTTACTGGTATCACCAGGACATCTGTATCTCTTACATGGTCAGAATCTGTTGATGATATCGCTGTAACACGATATGATGTGTACATTGATGGGGTAAGAGCTTATCCTGCCACAGGAACTTCTATTACCATTAATGAACTTACGCCGCAACAATCTTATAATTTCACGGTAAGAGCATTGGACGGTGCAGGTAACCAGTCTCCATTCAGTAACCAGGTAACCGCACAGCCACGTATTAATGGTATTGCTTACAAGCATTATACTTATACCGGAACCTGGAATAATCTTCCTGATTTCAACTCTCTGACTCCCGTCACAACGGGTGTGATGACCAATTTTGCATTGACGCCGAGAGTGCAGAATGATAATTTTGCCTTCCTGTGGGAAGGATATATTGTCATCCCTACTTCAGGTACATACTATTTCCGTACGAACTCTGATGACGGGAGTCGTTTATGGCTTGGAAGCCTGAATGGCAGTACTTCACCGTATAGTTTTTCTGGCGCACCAACGGTGAATAATGACGGACTTCATGGTGGCCAGGACAGAACTTCAAGTGCTTTAAGTCTTACGGCCGGAGTTTACCCGATAGCCGTTGCCTTTTATGAACAAGGCGGTGGAGAAGGACTTACCGTATCATGGCGTACTCCTTCTTCAGGAACTTCTTTTGGAGCAATACCAAACAGTGCCTTCCAGGAAGCAGCCGCAAATAATGGTTCAGCACCAGCGGTACCATCAAATCTTGCTGCATCTGTTGTATCATACAAGGCAATCAATATATCCTGGACTGATAACAGTAATAATGAAACCGGTTTTGAAGTGTGGAGATCCACCGATGCTACCTCTGGTTTTGCACCGGTAGGTCTTGCTTCAGCTAATGCCACAACATTTACTGATAGTGTTGCATTAAACCCCGCTACAACTTACTACTACCAGTTAAGGGCTGTTGGTCAATATGGTGAATCTGCATTTATTCCTCAAAATGACGCCCAGGCCAATTGGAAATTCAATAATAACTATAATGATGCAAGCCCGAATGGAAGATCATTAACAGGTAATAACACCCCTACCTTTAATACAGACAGAGTGGAAGGAACTCATTCTGTTGACCTGAATGGCAGTAATGAAGATATTACTGTTAACACAAGTTCAGGTGATTACCTGCGGGGTGGTTATTCGCAAAAGACCGTTGCCTTCTGGATGAGGTCAGATGTTTCGAATAGCAACCGTGGTATTTTTGATTTCGGTGGAAGCGATGATGGTTTGGCTATGCATATCAACAGCAATACTCTGATTGCCGGTATTGCCAGCAACAATACAAGACGGAGCCTGTCCGCATCCTATAATAGTACAGCATGGAATCATATTGTGCTGGTTTATAGCACTAATACTTTAAGAATGTATGTAAACGGAGCAGAAGTCGCTTCTAATACTAATCTTGGATTTACTTCTGTTGGCACAACCACAGATGGATCGATGATTGGGGATGATAACGGAGGTAATTCGCTGAATACAGCTTTCGGCCAGTTTGATGGACGGTTTGATGATTTCTACATTTTCGGGACAGCTTTATCGGCTGCTGATATTTTGGCCCTGTATAACAACACTTATGGGTCTGTATTTGCAACTACACTCGCTTTACCAGCAACACCGGCTGTTCCAAGTGGTTTAATAGCCTCGGCTGTTTCTACCTCATCAACGCAGGTGAGTTGGGCAGACAACGCTACTAATGAGACAGGATACCATGTGTACAGATCGGTAAACGATAATGCTAATTTCGTTCAACTGGCAACACTACCTGCTAATAGTAATTCATATACTGATGCCGATTTGTTCGCCAATGTTATTTATTATTATAAAGTGTTAGCAACAGGTGTCGGTAGTAATTCTGCTTTCAGTAATGAAGACAGTGCTAAAACCCTGAATAATGTTCCGGTAATAGCTGCTATAAATAACCAGGCAATACATTTCCAGTCTACGGTAGCATTAAATGTTACAGCAACTGATACTGATCCGGGATATCTTACACTTACAGTGGATAATCTTCCGCCATTTGCCAGTTTCCAGCAAACAGCGAGTGGTGCAGGTACTATCACATTCACACAACCGGGTGTTCAGGGCGCATTCCCTAACATCACCGTGAATGTTACAGATGTGGATGGTGGTACAAGTTCAGAATCATTTGACCTGAACGTTAATGACAATTATAACCCGACTGTAAATGCAATCAGTAATTATACTGTTGAGGAAAATGGAAGTGTTTCCATCAACCTGACGGCACAAGACCAGAACGTAGCTGATGTATTAAGCTGGTCAGTAACTGATCTGCCGAATGCTTATACATTAACGCCTGGCGCAAATGGCAGTGCCACGTTATTGCTGCAGCCTAATTATGCAGCTGCCGGCGTCTATACTGTTAATGTAAACGTAACAGATGGTAATGGTGGTACTGGTACTGCACAGTTCCAGCTGACAGTTAATGATAAGGATCCTAATAAGAAGATATACGCAAGGGTGCAATATGCTAATGTAATGGGAGCACCTTGGAATAATATGACGGGTATTACCACTAATAACCTTAAGGATGCAGATAATAACACTACGGCTGTAGGTATTAACTTCCTGCAATCCTGGTGGCTGCCTTATAATGCCGGTCCGACAACAGGGAATAATTCAGGTGTATATCCTGATGGAGTGCTGAATGATTTCTGGTATTTTGGCTACTATGGCGGACCAGAAACAGCCAGCCTGAATGTAACAGGCCTTGATCCGAATAAAAAGTATAATCTTTCTTTCTATGCCGGTAGCGTATTTAACTATGTTCCCGATAATGGAACGACAAATTATACGGTAGGAAGTACAACGGTATCCCTGAATGTTCAGAATAATACTCAGAACACTGTTTCAATCAATGAACTGACACCTGCCGCCAACGGTACTATCACTGTAAATATGAGTAAAGCTCCGGGTACACCAATAGGTTACCTGAATGCTCTTGTAATTACAGAAGTATATGATGATGGCACAGTGCCGGCAATGCCAAAATCACTGACTGCCCAGGTAATAACAGGCCAGGGAGTCCGGTTAAACTGGCAAGATGCGGCTTACAATGAAACGGGTTATGAAGTATATCGTGCCGTAAATGAAGCAGGACCTTACAGCCTTGTAGGAACTACTAATCCTAATGTAGTAACCTACCTGGATAATACTATCTCTGGTAACACACAGTATTTCTATAAATTAAGAGCATTTAATGGTTATGGAAATTCTGATTATACTGATGCTGTTACGGTAACAACTGCTAACAGGGTACCGGCTCTTACAGCGATACCGGATGTGCAGATAAAGAATAACCAGAGTGCAACAGTAAACATTACGGCACTGGATGATGCTACTGACCAGGTTACTTTAACGGTGACCGGCCTGCCGTCTTTCGCCACATTTACTGATAATGGAAATGGTACAGGTGTTATCAGCATCAACCCGAATGCAGGAACACTGGGTATCTTCCCGGGTGTTACTGTAACTGCAAAGGATAATAATGATGCCAGCAGCACAGTTAATTTCACCATCTTCGTTACCGATGCCGATGTTACATATACTTATGTGAATATCGCTAATGATAATAACCAGGCTCCGAAACCATGGAATAACTTGAATGCACCAGC
Organism: uncultured Bacteroidota bacterium; assembly: GCA_902826165.1. Taxonomy (GTDB): domain Bacteria; phylum Bacteroidota; class Bacteroidia; order Chitinophagales; family Chitinophagaceae; genus CADEDV01. The sequence goes on along the minus strand of CADEDV010000017.1, from coordinate 33,561 downwards.
TCCTTTTGCCGGTCTTTCAATTACCAACCTCAGGGATGATAATGATCTGGCCACAGGTATTAATGTAACACTTACTGATGCATGGCAGGGTGGCTCTTCAACCGGAGTGAGATTCCGTGATAGTAAAGAGCTCTACCCGGAACAGGTTTCAAGATCAGGTATTTATGCAACAGATGCCGGAACCCGCAGGGTTACTGTTACCGGGCTTAATAATGCCAGGAAATACAACTTTGTATTCTTTAATAGCCATGGTACCAGCGAAAGTTCATTGACTAACTTTACGATCAATGGAACAACTGTTTCTCTGAGTGCTGCCTATAATGCGGATAAAACAGTTCAGATAAATGGCATCACTCCAGTTAATGGTACTGTTACAATTAATGTAGCGAAAGGAGCAGGGGCTGTTACTGCTGTATTCAGCGCATTGGTTATCCAATCATATGTACCGGCTGACGTAACTGTGCTGAGCCCGGTTGAGCTGAGAGCTGTTGATCTAAAAAACAACTCGATCACATTACAGTGGCAGGACAGGGCAGATAACGAAACGGGTTACGAAATCTGGCGTGCAAGCGCAGGAGGTTCCTATTCATTGCTAACTACAGTTCCAGCTAACACCACCTCTTATATTAATAATAATTTGCCGGCTAACACTACATATGACTATACTGTTCGGGCAACATCAGCTGCTGGCATATCAGGCTACAGTAATGCTGCAAGAGGGTACACATACAGTTCACTGGTACATATTAACTTTAATACCAGCGCAGCCGTTGCACCAAGCCCATGGAATAACCTGAATTGGGTCTATGGTATCGGTGCAAGCTGGGATAACTTTAATAACCAATCCGGTATTCCAACTAATATCGGTATGACACAGCCGGTCAAAGTTGATGGTGTGGTTAACAGCGGTGTAAATACCGGTAACAACTCTGGTATCTTCCCCGATAATGTGATGATCGAAAACTTCGGTATGTTCCCTGGTACTCCGACTTATGTGAAGCTTTCAGGTCTGAGCAGTGCTAAAACATATGATCTTACTTTCTTCTGTAGCGTTACAGGGGTATTTGGAGATCAGACATGTTATTACACTGTGAATGGTAAAACTGTTTTACTGAATGGGTTCAATAACAGGAGCGGTACTGTTACACTCTATAATGTCTCCGGTGATGAAAATGGCGAAGCTATCATCAATTTCGGAAGTTATGAAAGTGCAACATTTGGATTGTTGGGTGCTATGATCGTCAAAGGCTATACTAAGTCTGATAATGATATAGCTGCTACTCCGGGCAACCTGGGTGGTAGAGGGCCGGTTACCACGGGTACGATTACCCAATCAAGTCCTGTGGCACCTGCGGCTGCAGCCAAAGAAGAAGTAAAGGCGGAGGTTGTTAAAGAGGAAGTCATAAGCGATAACAAAGTTTTAGGCGCTTATCCTAATCCTTTTGAACAGAGCTTTACATTAGTGATCCCTGCTTCTGAAAATGAAACAGTTCAGATTAGTATCTACGATCTGTCGGGAAAACAAGTATACCAGAAACAGACTGCTGGTCTGAATAAAGGGGATAACTACATAAGAATTGACGGTAACATGGGTATGGCGAGAGGCACCTATATTGCCCAGGTCTTTTATGTACAGTCAGGTAAATCAAAGAGCCTGAAATTGACCAAGCGTTAGTATATGTAAAAACCAACTCAATAGGAAGGGCTGATCTTAAAAAAATCAGCCCTTCTCTTTTAAAAAACCGGCCAGCCATTGCATAACAGGCTATAAAACTGTATTTTAACGCCCTATTAAATCAGCGAAACCCAAAATGGAAAAAATTACCAGGCTTTCAATTGTCATCCCGGCTTATAACGAGGGACGAACAATTCATCTTATTCTTGACCGTGTAGCGGACACCGTACTCATCAATGATATCGAAAAGGAAGTGATCATTGTAAATGATTGTTCAACTGATAATACAGAAGAGGCTATTAAAAATTATATGGCCAGCCACCCCGGCTTTAATATCCAGTATTACAAACATGAAGTAAATAAAGGTAAAGGAGCCGCAATTCATACCGGTATTCAGAAAGCCTCCGGCGAGTACCTCGTTATCCAGGATGCCGATCTTGAGTATGACCCCGAAGAATTTAATTTATTATTAAAACCCGTTATCCGGGGCTTTGCTGATGTTGTGTACGGGTCCCGGTTTTTAGGAGGTAATTCGCATCGAATTCTTTTCTACTGGCACTCTATTGGTAACAAATTCCTGACCCGGCTTAGTAATATGTTCACCAACCTGAACTTGTCTGACATGGAGACCTGTTATAAGTTGTTCAAAACATCTATTATCCAGGAAGTGAAGCTTAAAGAAAAACGATTCGGTTTTGAGCCGGAAGTAACTGCTAAAATTTCGAGGATACCCAATATCAGGATCTATGAAGTGGGGATTTCTTATTATGGGCGTACCTATGAGGAAGGAAAGAAGATCGGCTGGAAAGACGGTTTCCGGGCTATTTATTGCATCCTCAAGTATAATTTATTTTCCAAATGACATTGATTGGGGACAAAAGTGCTGATTGGACCGGTGGAGAAACATTAGAGGCTTTTGCACATGCAGAACGGTTCAACAGGTGGATGTTTGATGCCATAGCGACTCATTGCAGCGGCAAAATCCTTGAGATAGGAAGCGGAATTGGTAATTTGTCTATACACCTGCTTGACAAAGCGGAATCACTTACTGTGAGTGATATGAATAAGAGTTATTGTTCCGTATTGCAGCAGCGCCTGGGTCATTATAAACAAGTAGGGGGAATTTACCAATTAGACCTTTCTGTTACTGATTTTGAAAAGCAATATGCTTCCATGTTAGGAAAATTTGATACGGTTGTTGCATTAAATGTGATCGAGCATATTAAAGACGATGGAGCAGCGATCCGGAATTGCAAAAAATTATTAAATGAGAATGGGCGATTAGTGATACTGGTACCGGCTTTTCAATGGTTGTATAATTCTTTAGACAGGGAGTTAAAACATTTCAGAAGGTATAGTAAAAAGACATTATCAGTTGTAGTGTCGGGCCAGGGATTTGGTATTTCTTCCCTAAGGTACTTTAACAGCCCCGGGATTCCTGGGTGGTGGTTATCCGGTACTTTGCTACGGAGAAAAATTATATCCCGGTTTCAATTGACAGTATACAATACGCTGGTTCCCTTATTTCGCCTATTTGATAAAATAACCAGTCAGGTAGCAGGATTATCTTTAATCATCGTGGCGTTAAAAAATAAAAATTAATTGAAATAATTCAAAACCTGAATACAGCATTGTTGAGTAAACGGAATGAGCAATTGATAAGGTTAATTGCTGCCACACTGATCCTGGTTTATCTTATTAATTGTTTCAGCCCCCTCCGCCTGCATGTTGATATGCTGCGGTACTTTGCCATAAAGGATTGTATTGAATTGGGCTGCCCGCCCGATTCTGAAGCAGCCAAAGACTACTTGCCATACGGATATACAGGATTGTTACTACTTTTATCCAAAATTGGACTACTGAATTCATTTGTTATTGTCTTTATTAACTGCGCTTTTCTTTTTGGCAGTATATACCTGGCTAAGAAGGTTTTTGACCTGTCAGGGAAAACCCATCTTTTTATTGCTGTTGTATTGCTGAACTGGACTACCATTAAGTTTACCACGCATCCACTTTCAGAAATGCAGTATCTCTTTTTCTCCATGGTGAGTTTGTACTACTTCTGTAAGTTTACCAGTACCAGGAGCTTTGTTGCCCTGTTTTTTTCATTCATTGCTGCCGGGCTTGCCTTCCTGACCCGTTCTGTAGGAGTAGCATTGGCAGCTGCCTTGGTGACGGGGGTTATATGGCAATACAGGGAGCAATTGCTTTTACTTATCCGGAAGAATAAGGTGGTAGTACTGGTTCTGTTAATTATAATCGCAGGAGTTGCTATTTTCTCTAAACAGCTTGGTCTTGATCATTATACAGGAGTATTTTCAAAACAATTCGATGAGGGTGTGGGATTCAAAGATATCCTCGGCTGGCATTTTACGGAATGGTCTGAGTTAGTAGTTAACACATCCCAGTCTAAAGTGGCAGCTTATTTACCGGCTTCTTTGTCAAAAACAGGGTTTATCATTACAGGCATCATATTCTTTGCCGTCTTTGTTTTCTTGTTATTCCGGAATAAGAAAATCCCATTTATTGTAAAAGCGTACCTGGTTTTCTATTCAATTTTGATGTTCAACTGGCCTTTTTATGATCCCAGGTTTTGGGTGCCTGTTCTTCCCCTGATGGCAGCCGTTGTCATTCAGACATCATTTTCTGTATCGAAGCTGTCCAGGAATCTGCAGGTAACGGCATTTGCGGCCTATATGCTCATCGGTATTGTTTCAATCGGGTATATGACCTATACTTCTTTAAGTAAGAAGGTATTTGCCCGCACACAAGCCAACGGGGTATACAGGAATGAGTATGAAACCGTCTTTTTTGGAAAGCCACAAAGTGATACAGCAAGGCAAATCAACCAGGAGGCCTTGCATGTAATAGAACGATATGGCCGGTAAGCCACAGATTTTTTATTGTACTTCCCCTGCTTGTGTTGCTTTGGGCCTGTGATAGGTGAAAAGGAACCAAAGTTTTTTCTTTATGATCAGGTTGTAAAGCATTACGGGTATGATAACGCCTGTTGCTATACCAGAGAAGAGCAGAATAGCTGGATCTGTAACACCCATAAATTTGGTAAGAACCAGCCGTACAAATGCAGACACAATTACATGCATTACATAAATATACAGGGAGTGAAAACCAAGCACACGTAGAAAAGGTAAGATATTCAGTTTTTGCAGGCGAAAAGCAAATACAAACATACTGACGCAGCCAATAAGGGAGATCGTCAGAAATTCAACCTGAGTGATAGCATCAAAATGCTTTACATAATAGTACTGTGTTAATGCAAAGATTGGAATGATTAACAGAAGTGTAAGGCTGCTGTTTAGTAAACGTTGTGCAGGTTGCTTAAAGAATATGCCTGAAAGAGAGTCTCCTATTGCAAAAAATATATAGAATTCCATCCAGTCAGACATCATACTTACATCACGCAAATAAGGACCTGTAAAATATAAAGCAACTCCCAGCAGTAATTGCATCCAGTTTTGTAAGTGTAGTTTTGTTTTTACCAATATGTAAATGACAGTTGTATTAAAGAGGGCGGGCAGATACCAAAACTGGTCAAGGCCACGGGGCTGGTAAAAAATATACGTGTAATCTTCCACTGTTCTTTCAGCATTGGTATAGTTGGAAAGAACTATTTGCAAAGTGGTTTGTAAAAAAGCCCATATGAGATAGGGATATAAGAGATTCTCAAACTTGATTGCAACAAGTTTTTTGATCGTTCTTTTAGCAATACTACTGGATATAAACAAGCCTGAAAGGATGAAGAAAAGCGGCATCCTGAAACTGAAGAATATCATATTGGCCTGTTCCAGCAAAACAGGGATGCTCCGGCCGGTTCTTTCTATACCTATTAATACATGGCGGTAAACAACAAGCACAATCGCAATGCCCCGCAGGTAATCAACCCAGGGCATCCTGCTTTTTTCAAGCACAACCAGGTTAAATGCTTTTGAAAAGAATTGTTTAAGCTGCGAAGCGGCTGGCATAGTTAGTTATTGTTTGTTTGATGAGTATGCGCCAGCCCGGATGACCTTTTTGCTTTCTCCCAAATGGCAGACTGGCCTCCTTTAAGGTGCCTGAAAAATCCCTGTATTACCGACACATTCATGAAGGTGAAATAGTAGGGAAGCTTAAGTAGTTTAAACCGGCTTAGTATTCCTGTAGTTCCGGCAATGGCCATTAAATAAAAGGCAAGTTGCAGGATAAAAGTGATTTTATAAAAATTGTTACCTGATTGTATAAACAAAATCATATTAGAAATAAAGGATAGTATTAAGCAAAGAGGACTTACAGTCCATCGCATTAACCGGTGTGAAACATACAGGAAGGAAAGCCGGGGATATTTCCAGAATTTAAACAAACCGGTCAGCATACCAATTGCCTGGAACCCACCTGCAGCAATCCGGATTTTTCTTTTTTGTTCATCCCTGATAGAAAAAGAGGGCAACTCTGCCGCATAGGCATCGGGTTCATAAATGATTCTGTAACCTTTTTGTGCCACTTTTAATGAAATAATAAAATCATCAAGTATCAGGTTATGGGGAACCGGCTCATAAAGTGAACGACGAATCGAAAAAAGCTCACCTGCAGCTCCGACAACCGAGTAAAATTTAGAATCTATCCGTTTCAGTAGTGATTCATATTTCCAGTATAATCCTTCCCCGGTGCCAACTTCATCTGGTTTATCAGAAGGATTCACTACTTTTTTCTCACCGGCCACACCACCTGTTTTTTCATCCTGGTAATGTTTAACAATATTCAGGATAACATCTTTATTAAGCGTAGTGTTAGCGTCGCTAAAAATCAGGATATCATTATTCGCAGCATTAACAGCCCTGTTTAAGGCAGCAGATTTTCCACCCCTTTCCGCCTGGTATAATAATTTGACCGAAGGGAAATGACCAATAATGGCGTTTGTGCTGTCTGTTGAGCCATCTGTGATAAAAATGAATTCAATCAGTGATTCAGGGTACTCGAGAGACAGCGAGTTAATGATCTTCTTTTCAATAAAATCTTCTTCATTATAGGCAGCAACGATAAAAGATACAGTTGGGAGATTCTTTGTATTTATTTCGGAAACGACACGATTTTTTGCAACCAGGGTAATAGCATATGCTATTATGGCGTAACCGGCATAGTTATAAAAAACCAGGAAACAGCTAAGGAAAAATACAAATTCCCAGAATTGCATTAGTATATTACTTGAGTTATGTTTGAGGGCTAAAAATAGCTACAGAATTTTAATTTGTCAATAATAAAGCCTTGATTTTCAGAATATTTTCAATAATTTGAGCTGCCTTTTAAACCGCACATTCTATGGATAATGAGAAATTGTCGTTTCATGAAACATGCATGATCCTGCTCTCTGCAGGAGCCATGATCTATATTTTTGTCAAGATCTTATTTTTATGACTATTCAATAATCATGAGAGATCTACACGGGTATAAAAATAGCCTATCCAGGAAACTCCAGCTTTTTTTTGGGCAGACCTTTTTTCTGAAAAAACTTAATAATTGGTTTGGCTACCTCTTGGCAATTTGTATTGCTCTGGGCTTTGGTTACCTTCTTGCTACCAACCTGGTTGTGGGGTTAGGAGTTTTTGGCGCAATCCTTGGCTTATTCGTGACTATCATATGTATATCAAGTGCCGAAACAGGTCTTTACATTATTGCCGGGTTTTCTTTTTTTGTTTCTTTTTTTTCCCGCTTGTTGTTTAAAGGGGAAATGCCGATCGGGGCCTTGTTTGATGCCCTGGTTTTGGCCACTTTTATCGGTCTGTTTACAAGAAAATCATCTGTCAAGCAGGAGTTCAGCCAGTTTACAAAAAATACGCTGGTGGCATTTATTTTCTTTACACTTTTTTTTAATGCGATCCAGTTTTTTAATCCCAATGCTATGTCGCTTAGTACTAATATCCTGGCGATAAGGAAATTTGTGGGTTATATATTCGTTATGTTTATTGCTTATGCGGTTTTTGATACCTATGAAAAGGCAATAAAATATCTGCGGTACCTGTTTATTATTGCCAGTATCAGTGCCTTCTATGGATGTATACAACAATTGCATGGTTATTTTAATTTTGAAATGGAATTGATCCTTGCCGATCCGCATGGCCTGGGGCTGATATTTGTTGGTGGCGAATTCAGGAAATTTTCAACAATGTCTGACCCATCTACTTTTGGGATTCTGATGGCCGTTTGTGCTGTTTTCTTTTTAATAATAGGGTTGAATGAAAAGAATCGTACCACTAAGAATATTTTGTATGCTGGTACATTCCTGATGATTTTAGGAATGGCCTATTCCGGCACCCGTACTGCATATGCAACTATTATTGCAGGCATAGCTTTTTTTATATTGCTTAATTTTGAAAAAAAGTCAACCCGGGTATTTGGAATAATTGCCTCAGTTGTATTTGCAGTGCTACTCTTTGCTCCCTTTTATGGAGGTAAAACATTAGCCCGTTTTCGTACAACCTTCATGGGGTCTAAAGATGAGTCATATAATGTAAGAATACAAGCAAGAGCTTTTATTCAGCCATATATCCGTAGTCACCCGATTGGCGGTGGCTTGGGAACAACCGGGTTTAATGGGGTGAGGGAGCATCCAGGTCATTACCTGGCAAATTTTCAACCAGACAGCAGTTATGTGAAGAGAGCGGCAGAAACAGGATGGATTGGCCTCGCTATCACCTGTATTTTGTATTATTTGAGTTTAAAGGCAGGATTAAGGTCTTATTTCAGAGCCCGCCACGAAAGAAATAAGGTATTGGCTGCGGCCTGTGTTACCAGCCTTTTTGCGTTCTATATCGCGGAGTTTGCCCAGGTGGCAATCGGAGGCGTATCGGACGTAGTAGTTTATTACCCGATACTTGCAATCATTCTAAAGCTTAAATATTATGATAAGGATACAGAAACAAAATCTTCTGCATAATGTTCCTTTGATCTTTGCACTGGTCATTACGTTTGTTTCTGTTTTAATGATAGAAAGATCTGTTATGCTTGCAACCGGTGGGGTTTTCATGTACCCACTGGATGACCCCTTTATTCATATGGAAATTGCGGGAAATCTGGCAGCGGATGGCACCTGGGGGATAAATCCGGGTGAGTTTGCTTCAGCCTCCTCTTCTCTGTTATATACAGTGATGCTGGCTTTATTGTTCAAGCTGTTTTCTGCGCATGTAATGATTCCCTTTATTGTTAACTGCATCGCAGCTTTTATTTTATTAATAGTAGTCGATAAATGGTTCCAGAAGCAGGGAACTGGAATTCTTGCACGGCTCGTAATTCTTGGGCTGGTTGTTTTTTTTCTTCCCTTGCCTGTTATGATCATCAGTGGTATGGAGCATACACTACAATGTCTTTTTTCTTTTCTATTTATTACAACGTTTGCAGACTGGGTATCGGTCGGGAATGGAACAGCCGAAAGGAAATGGAAGCTCCCGGTGAGTTTACTGGTTTACGCTTTCCTGGTTACAGCAATCAGGTATGAAGGAATATTCCTGGTTGCTGTAGCCGGTCTTATCTTATTATGGCAACGAAAAATAGCGGCCTCTTTTGTTTTAGGTGCTATGGCATTGTTACCTGTAGTATTATTCGGTATTTATTCTCTTAGTAAAGGAAGTTATTTTTTCCCCAACCCTTTATTTATTAAATCGGAAGAATTCCAATTATCAGTAAAGGGCATGCTTAATTTCTTTAGCAATATCCTGATCAATAAATTTACAGTTACTAAAACAACGGGATCACTCCCGGGAGTACCTCCTCCGGGAATAAGTTTACTTACCACGCAACGGATTTTAATTATTCTCCCCCTGTTTTCTTTATTTTTTGCAAAGCAGTTAAGACAAGCAAGTAAGTATAATTATATATTATTGATAATTACATTAACCACACTGTTGCATCTCGCTTTTGCTTCTACAGGATGGTTTTACAGGTATGAAGCCTACCTGGTCATGAATGCCTGTGTGATCAGCTTTTTTATCCTGGGCAGGTATTGGAAGGAATTGTTGCCTGATAAGCTATTATATACCCGGCTGCTTTCCGTAATACTGTTTTTTGCTTTGTTCTTCCCATTTGTTTTACGGAGTTCAGCAGCATTTACAAAAGCTAAGCAAGCTTGTGTAAATATCTACGAGCAGCAGTACCATGTGGCGCAGTTCCTGCACAAGTATTACCCAAAAACAGCTGTAGCTGCCAATGATATTGGGGCTATATCTTTTTTCAATAAGGCTGAAGTAATTGATCTGTGGGGGTTAGGTAGTATCGAAGTTGCAAGGAGCCGGAAAAACAAGTATTGGACTCTGGAATTCCTGGATAGCCTTGTAAGGAATAAACAGGTTGGACTCGCTATCGTATATGATGAATGGTTTGATAAGCAGTTATTGCAGCGATGGACCAAAGTAGCTACCTGGCAGATCAGCGATAATGTAATTACGGGCGGTGATACTGTTTCATTTTATAGCATCGATAGCACTTCTGGGCAGGAACTAAGGCGAAATATTACTGATTTTGAGCTGCTGCTTCCCAAAAAAGTAAAAGTAGCCTATACAATACCTTTAGCTGAGCGATAAAATATGGATAAGATCAAAGTACTGGAAGTTATTCAACAGGGAGAAATCGGGGGCGGTGAGAGCCATCTGCTGACATTGTTAAGCAAGCTTGACCGCAACAGGTTTGAGCCAGTAGTCATTGCTCTTTCTGATGGTGAAATGATCAGCCGGTTGAATGCAATGGGTATAAAGAACTATGTTGTCAACAGCCGCCTGCCCTTCAATTTCCTGGTTTGGAAAAAAATGAGGAAAATTCTTGAAGAAAATTCAATTGATATTATTCATACGCATGGTGCGAGGGCACTTTCCAATATCATTTATCCGGCATCAGCGTTAAAAATACCGGTGGTTCATACGATTCACGGCTGGTCATTCCATGATTATTTACCAGCCTGGAAGCGGAAACTGAGAATTAAAGGGGAGAAATTTCTGACCGGGAAAACGAAAATGAACATCGTTGTTTCAGAGTCGAATAAGAAAATAGGTATTAAGGAGTTTGGTGATTTTTCATGCCGGGTTGTTAATAACGGAGTAGACCTGGCAATATACAACAGGCGTGATACAGGCTTAAATATAAGAAAGGAGTTCAATATCCCGGAAAAGGCTTTGCTGGTTAGCTTTGTTGCCCGATTTATTCATGATAAAAACCCACTGCCGCTTATCAGGGCATTTAAAAGAGCTCAGCAAAATCACCCGGGTATGTATATGTTGATGGTCGGAGATGGACCTGCAAGATCAGAAGCTATCCAACTGGCTGGTGAGTTAGCCATTAACAACCATATTTTTTTCCCGGGCTTTCGTTCTGATGTTCCTGCAATACTCGCAGCTTCGGATATTTTCTGCCTGCCTTCCATTAAAGAAGGGCTTCCGGTTAGCCTGATAGAAGCAATGGCAATGGGAAATGCTGCTGTAGCTACGGCCGTGCAGGGTTGCACGGATGTTGTAACAGATGGAGTAGATGGTTTGCTGGTGAAAATGGAAGAGCTTGAATCAGGACTCAGCAGCGCAATGCAACGATTAGCTGATGAACCGGGATTTCTTCAACAACTGGCCACTGAAGGACGGAAAACAGTAGAGAGAAGGTTTGATGCCATTACAATGACTCAACATATCGAGAATGTTTATCTTGAGCTGCTTCCAGGCAGTGGCAATATCTAAATAGTTATTTCTATGCAGGTTGTTCATATATTGTCTTTTATTGTTTTCATGTATGTAGGGTTGAGTGTTATTTATCTTTTCTTTTTCGCCATCGCAGGAAGATTCGGGAAGGTAAAGAAGTACTCGATTGATGAAAAAAAAGCTTTGATAGCTGTTCTCATCCCTTCTTATAAGGATGATTCAGTTATTCTTGATACAGCGCTACAGGCATTACAACAATCTTATCCTTCCGAAAGATACTCGGTGACAGTAATTGCAGATGGCCTGCAGCCGGAGACTATCCGAGAACTAAAAAGTCTTCCCATTAAAGTGGTGGAAGTGTCATTTGATGTAAGCATGAAGGCGAAGTCACTCAATACTGCTTTTAGTCAATTGCCATCAGGATTTTATGATATTGCTTTGATCCTTGATTCGGATAATATAATGAACCCTGATTGCCTGGAAAAGGTGAATCATGCATTCCAGCAGGGCTGGCAGGTGATTCAGTGTCACCGTACTGCGAAGAATAAAAATACGGCAGTAGCCATACTTGATGCACTAAGCGAAGAAGTAAATAATACGATTTTCAGGAGGGGGCACAGGGCCGCAGGATTTTCCTGTACCCTGATTGGGTCAGGAATGGCATTTAAGTATGAGTTACTGAAAGATATCTTTGCTTTACCTGAAATCCAGAATAATCCCGGTGAGGACAGGGAAGTGGATATACAACTTGTAAAGAAAAACATTGTCGTAGAATATATTGATGATGCATATGTATTTGATGAAAAAGTGCAGAGGAAGGAGGTGTTTGAGAAGCAGAGAACCCGTTGGCTGGGTACGCAGGTGGAGCAGGCAAGCCGTTTTTTCAGAAGGGATATGCTCTCCCTTTTTTGGAAAAAAACTTATATCAATAAGTGTGTTCAGAATTTTTTACTACCCCGTTTATTATTTGTGTTGCTGTTCTTTTTTATACTAATCGCCTGCGTAGTTGATATAATTACGGGATATGGCCTGTTAATGCCCTCGTGGCACTGGTGGGTAGCCTTATTTTTGATATACGTGGTAACAATGCTGCTTGCTGTTCCCTCTTCGTTTTATAACAGGAAAACCGGTAAAGCTATTTTGCAAGTACCCGTACTGATTATATCTATGATAAAAGCACTGTTAAAGATTGGTCAGAATAAAAAAGGGTTTCTCCATACGCCTAAGGAATTCTCAAAGTGATAATTACTGCCTGAAAACTTAGCGAAGTGTGAGGCTGACTCATTTGGCATTGTCAGGAAACAATATCTTTTTTAACTGTTTGCAAGACATCAGTGGTCTCTTTTTTAATTTTACCTTTGCCTGTGAAAAATTTGTCCTTGAGTTTAATAAAATGCACTTCGTACAGGTTATAGCTAAGCTGTGAAAAAAGATAGACAGCTACTGTGTATGGGATGAACATCAATAATTTGGTTGTGAGTGTATCCGGCTTATAAAGATTATTGAAAACGTATACTAAGATAATCCAGTGGAAAAGATACATGCCATATGAAACCTTTCCTATCTGAACCAGCCACTTACTTTCCAATATTTTTCTGAGGAATGCTGCTGCTTTCCATCTGGTGTCAGGGCTGATCAATAACAGTATGACAGATGCTCCAAATAGATTTATGCAGGTGTACAGCCACACATGCTGGTAATTCCCGATCAGCCAGTGATTATATCCAAGGTCAAGCCAATAGCTGGACCCTGTTTGTGTGAAAATGAAATTAATGATACCGGCTCCCATTACAATCGCTAAGGTAACGAGGAAGAAATTGCGGGAATTCTTTACCCGGTTCTGCAAGGTGAATACAGGTATGATTCCTCCCATAAAAAAAGCATCCAAATGGCTTAGCGTATGAAAGTTAACAGCATTAGCCACCACATCATCGGCGAGCCCTTTGTTTTTATAATACTC
>CADEDV010000017.1:16956-20161 GCA_902826165.1 uncultured Bacteroidota bacterium | reverse complement strand
ACGCCTGTCCAGCCGAAGTGGGTAATCTCCGCATGATACGTCATTACAAGTATGATTGCTATGGCCCGGACACCGTCCAGGCTTTTTATATATCCGTTGCCTGCCATATTTTTAGATCACTTCTTATTTAGAAGGGGTGGTTGGGGTAGCGGGTTTTATTATTTGTTCTAATGGCACGCCAATAATTTTTTCCATTTCCAGTTGCAATTGCTGTTGTTGATTCTTCAGCATTAAATACTTGGAGATTTCCTCGTTATTGGTCTTTAATGCTGTCAGGTAGACATCGACAGTAATGGAGCCTTTTTTGAAATTTTCCTCGGTAGAAGACACCTGGGCTGAGATATCATTAATCAGTTCACCCTGTAATCTGATCAGCTGATTATATAATTTGTACTGGCTGTACTTGGATAAAATATCTGCCTTAATTGTCCGGGCCAGTTGTTCCTGGTTGTCTTTGCTATTAGCGATAGCAGCCCGGGCCATCTTTACCGAGTTTCCTTGCGAGAAAATAACACCCAGTGGGATGGTAACGCCAAAGAAATATTTTGGATAAACAATAGCTGTATTAGGATTTTGCTTGGCGAAAGTCTGGTCGTTATAGTTAGAAGAAATACTCAGCAGGTTCATCCAGGAACCCTTTGCTTTTTTTAATTCCAGCTCATTGATCTTATTCTGGTGGTTAGATGCCGAATAAAGCGGACTTTTTAGAGCAAGGTACACTAAAGTGTCCTGAATTGCCAGTTCCACCGAATCAGCAACTGCATCGTTAGATGATATTGCGGGCGAAGTAATAGTTTGTGGCTTGATTGTCTGAGCCAATATTCCGGAGGTACTGGTTACAAAAAGGGAAAGTAAAATAATTGTACGGTTCATATAATTTATATTGCGTTAACGTTTTCCAGGTCTACTTTATTTAATACCGATCCGCAGAACTTGCCATTTATTTCTTTGAAGAACTGGATAGATTCTTTGTCAATTTGTTTGATAATATGGGTGGCAGAGAAAATGGCAATAACACTGTCTACATAATTAAGTAATTCTTTACTGTCAGTAAAGTCATTCAACGGTGGCCCCTCCAGGAAGATATAATCGAATTCAGGAGCCAGCAAGTGAAGTTTATCCAGTATATTTTCTTTAGGAAGTATTTCCGAAGGAGTATAATCGCCGCCCTCAGAACCAATTACATAGATATTACCGCCATCTATTTCCTTTGCTACAGATTTGATATAGTTTGCAAAAGACTGGCTATTACCTTCTGCAGCTATTTTCTCAAGTATCGGCGTGGCATCCATCTGCACCGTCAGGTCATTATTACAAAAATTCGTATCAATGATCAGTACTTTTTTATTACTTAAGCTGAAACTATAGGAGAGGGCCTGGATGAGGGTTGTTTTGCCCATCCCTTTTTTAGTACTGGTAAAGAGGAATATTTTATGTCCACTTTTTTCTACTTCATACCTGAGTTTTCGTATTGATTCTCTGAATACATTACTACGCTTTTTCTCCGCTTTGGATGTTTCATGATTCTTGCCGGCAACGATGTCTTTTAAATCTTTTCTTTTTAAGTTCATAAAATTCACCATGCTGATCAGCTTCAGGTCAACCGTTTTTGAAAAGATCGTTGGTGTTTTTATGGAAGAATCCAGGTAAGTTAAAATCGTGATGAAAAGGATGGTACTCATCATCGCAACAATGCCTGCAATTGCAATGATCATTTTTCTTTTCGATGGCTCCGGCTCAATAGCAGGTTGTGCTATCTGTAATTGACGGAAATTATTGGCTGAGGCTGAACTTTGCTCATAAGCGCTGTTAAATTTTGATTTGGCATCGAGGTATTCCCGTTCTGCCAGCTTTACTTCGTCCATCAAAGATTCGACATTAGCTCCCCTGGCAGTAATCGCATTGGCATTGGCTTTCACAGAGCTGATCCTGTTTTCAAGTTCCCGGATCTTAACATTACTGGCATCAATATCCAGTTCAAGATCATTTTTTTGGTTAAGTAGCTCGGCTTTTGTTTCTGTGCCTCTTTCAGGCGTATTATTAACAACCTTAGAACCGGCAACTTTATTATTATATTCTGTTTTTAACTGGTTATACCTTGCGAGGTCCGCGGCACTGTTTGTCTTCAGATATTCTGCATAAGCATCATTCATAGCCTTGCGGGCAATAATGAGCTCTTCATTATTGTTACTGTTAGGAGTGGTGTTTGTACCAGTGCCAATAGCAGCAAGCCGCTGATTGATCTTGCGCAGTGAGTAAAAGTTATCGGTTTGCTTACTTTTTTCAGCAGCTAACGTTTTTTCAAGATCAGCCATCAGTTCATATTTACTGGAGCTCTCCGTGCTTACATCGCCGCCCCCTTCTCCCCTCAGCATCTGGTTCTTAAGGTCGTATTCCTGTTTCTTTTTCAGCATCATGCTTTCCAGCGTATCAATAGATTGTTGTGATTTGGAATCACGAATACCTTTATAATAGCGGATGAATTGCTGGAAAACATTATTAACCACGAAAGCCGAAAGGTCAGGGTTTTCAGATACACAATCCACATGTATATAATCAGTTCTTTGCTGCCAGTTGATGCTCAGTCGTTGCATGATGTTTGAATAACCATAACCGTAAAGTTTGAGCAACTCCAGCAATTTTTTTTCTTCAGGCTTAAACGAGGTAAGCACACTCATAGTAGCCAGTTTCTCCTCAAATATTTTTATTGCAGAATCTATTTTGATCTGTTTATACCAATCAGTCTCCAGTTGTTTTTCGGTGAGCCTGCGGAAGGCAGTTTTGGGATTTTTCAGATCGTGCAGGATCAGTTCATAGGATAAAAGGCTGATCACCGTAGGTGAGGTCCAGGTACTGATGGCATTATTGAATTTCAACTCAGCATCAAAATAATTATACCGTTCATCGCTCAAGCGTATTTCATCAGGTACGCCAAACCCGGTTGAAACTACAGTGGAAGAACGGAAATTACGGGGTTCATTCCGGGTAAAAAAATAAGCCATTCCTGCTGCAAAAACAGCAGCCGCCAGAATTATCCATTTACGTTTGAACAGCACCCGGAACAGGTAGACAAGATCCATTAGATAAGATTACTTTAGTGGGACAAATTTAGTTTTTAAACACCATACTTTTTTAAAAAGAGCATATAAAAGCCCCTGAATTAATCATTTAGGTTTTCTTTTCTGACTTTGAATTTTAAAAAGGA
>CADEDV010000017.1:0-16856 GCA_902826165.1 uncultured Bacteroidota bacterium | reverse complement strand
TCTATCCGTTCTTTCTGAAAAATGAGTAACTCAAATGAACAGACGTAAAGCGATTTCACGGATTTTATTAGCAGGTGCCGGAATAACCCTCGCATCGGGGGGATATAAATGGTATGAGATCAATAAAACGCCTGACATCAATTTCCTCACTGCAAACAGTGACCTGGTAGCTTCTTTAGCTGAAACGATTATCCCTTCCACGGACACGCCTGGTACCAGAGAGGCGGAAGTACATTCCTTCATTATTAAGATGATTAAGGATTGCACTGATAGAAAATCGCAAAATAATTTTATAACAGGGTTAAAAGATATACAAGCACATTGTGTGATAAAGTATGGGAAGCCATATCAGTCCTGTTCGGCTCAGCAACAAGAAACGGCATTGAAATATTTTGAAAAGAAAGGCAGGCCTTATGCCGGTATTATAGGAAAAGCACAAACCAGGTACCTGGGCAAATCATTTTTTACAACATTAAAAGAATATACGGTGGAAGGATTTTGCACTTCCCGGGAAGGAGCCACGAAAGCACTTGTCTATGATTATGTTCCTGGAAACTACCGGGGCTGTATTCCGCTCAAACCTGGCCAGAAAGCCTGGGCTACAAACTAAATTTTATGGGTGATCCGATTAAAACGAACCAGCACGAAAAGGAACTGTACAATTATGATGCGATTGTGGTTGGATCGGGTATTACCGGTGGTTTAGCTGCCAAAGAACTTTGCGAAAAGGGGCTGAAAACCCTTGTGCTGGAAAGAGGCGAAAATGTGGAGCATATCACCGGATATAAAACAGCTAATATGCTTCCCTGGGAGTTTGATCATCGCTTACGGTTAACGAATACCCAGTTAACAGAGAACCCGGTGCAGAGTATGGCTGGCGACCCCGGAACCCTTCCGTTTTTTGCCAGTGATAAAGAGCACCCCTATATACAGGAAAAACCCTTTAACTGGGGCAGGGGATATCAAGTTGGTGGTAAATCATTAACCTGGGGCCGTCAATGTTTCCGGTATAGTGATCTTGATTTTGAAGCCAACCTGAAAGAAGGTATTGGCGTTGACTGGCCTGTCCGGTATAAAGACATTGCTCCCTGGTATGATTATGTAGAAAATTATATTGGCATCAGTGGTAAAAATGAAGGACTTGCTCATTTACCAGATGGAATTTTTTTGCCACCGATGGAAATGAATTGTATTGAAGATCATTTTTCAGCAAAGGTTCGTTCCAACTATAAAGACAGGATCGTTACCATTGGCAGGGTTGCTAATTTAACCCGTGGCTGGAATGGCCGGGGGCCTTGTCAATACCGTAACCTCTGTAGCAGGGGCTGTCCTTTCGGAGGTTATTATAGCAGTAACGCAGCCAGCTTGCCAGCCGCAGCTGCCACAGGTAATATGACGCTAAAACCTGATTCAATAGTTATAGAAGTATTGTATGATGCCGAGAAGAACAGGGCTTCAGGGGTTCGGGTTATGGATGCTATTACTAAAAAAATAACCGAGTATTCTGCTAAGATCATTTTCCTTAATGCATCTGCTATTGCTACTGCTGCCATATTATTGAATTCCAAATCAGGAAGTTTTCCTACCGGTTTAGGTAATTCAAGCGGGCAGTTAGGGCATAATTTAATGGATCATTTTACAGGAACGGGGGCGGAGGCGCAATTCGAAGGTTTTAAAGATAAATACCATTCAGGGAGAAGACCGGTCGGTATCTATGTTCCAAGATTTCGAAATATTTCAAAAGAAACAACTCAAAAGGAGTTTACCCGAGGTTATGGTTTACAGGGAATGGGAGGCAGGGCTAACTGGCAGGAGCAGGGTAGACAGGTAAGCGGTTTTGGTAAAGATTTTAAGGAACAATTATTACAGCCGGGGCCCTGGAGTATCTGGCTGGGAGGCTGGGGAGAGACATTGCCTTATTTTGATAATAAAATAATGCTTGATGAACAGCAAAAAGATCAATGGGGCTTACCCCTTGTAAAGATCGATTATGAATATCATGATAATGAAAAAACCATGCAGAAAGACATGCTTGCCAGTATTGAAGAAATGCTGACAACGGCCGGGTTTCAGAATATTAAATCATACAGTCATTTTCAGCCAGGTGGTTCTGCTTTTCACGAAATGGGTACAGCCCGCATGGGAAAAGACCCCAAAACTTCTGTGCTTAACCAGTTTAACCAAATGCATGATGTAAAAAATGTGTTTGTTACCGACGGAAGTTTTATGACGTCTTCAGGAACCGCTAATCCTTCACTTACTTATATGGCTTTTACGGCAAGAGCATGTGATTATGCAGTAAAGGAATTAAAACAAGGCAAACTGTAATGTTATATTCCTTGTTCTGATCCTTGATTCTTCTGTTTTCGGGAGAGTAATCCTTTTACCTGCTGATAGAATAACCCGTAAGTACTAATGATGTGCTTTAAAACACTTGATAAATCAAGGTTGATCATTCTGCGCATCAGGAAATACCAGGTGATAAAACTGATCAATGTAGTGATCAGTGTTCCGATAGCAGCACCATAAAAACCAAATTCTTTCAGGCATATATAATTCAATAAAAGAAGTATACTGAGCGAAATGGTATTCATAATGAAAGTGACCCTTGGCTTGCCTATTGAATTCAGTAAGTTGGCTGCCTGGTTTTGTGCTGGCCTGAGAACACCTGTTACCATATATATCTGTAAAATGCCGGCAGCTGGTGTGTAAGCAGCACCAGCAATGATGGTGGTTATAAATTTCGGGAAGAGAATAATAAAAAGAGCCACAGGTATAGTGATGGCAATCAGTATAGCGATCATTCTTTCAAACAGGTATTTTACTCTGGCCGGGCCTTCCTCCACCGAAGCAAGCGATGCTTTGGGAAAAATAATATCTGCAGCTGCATACGAGGGCATGTCAACGAGATTGTTGATACGGGATGCCACATTATAGTAAGCCACTGAGCCAGGCACATACCGGGCAATCATTACCTGGTCCAGATTATTGGCAATATTTGCTACAAGCCCGGATCCGAAAATATAGCCTCCGTATCCAATTATTTTTTTTGACCATGGCCAACTGGCTATGAATTGGTGGGATAAATATTTTTTACTGAAAACATACAGGACTATGGAGCCCAGAGCTATACTGAGTGATTGATATATAGCCAGAAGAGGCAAGGAAAGAGGTTTTTTGAGCACCCAGTAAATAAGTAAAACAAGAAAAAAGAAGATTTGCCTGATGAAATATCCTGCAAAAACACCTTTAAAATCCAGGTGAGATTGCTGAACTGACTCGAAGTGTGTAAAAAATATCATGAAGAGCATGCCGGGAATAAACCAGACCAGCATCTGGGCAAGGTCAAGCCCTGCATTCAGCCATTGACTGAGCCATTCGGAAAAGAAGATGATTACCAGGATGAACAGGAGGCTGATACAGGTATTAATAAGAAAGGAAGATGATGCAATTGCAATTTTTTCATTTTTGTCGGGGCTGCCACTGACATATTTAACATGTGCATTCTTAAGGAGGTTACTCTTTGTTGCTTCGAAAACGCCGGTAATAATAAGAAACAAGGCCCAGGTACCCAGCTGGTTTTCAGAAATAGTCCGGGTGAGGATCATGAAATTGATAAGGCCAAAAAAAGTCAACGAAAAACGCTGGAAAAAGGAATAAAAGGCGGAACGGACCCAATATGACGAAAAGCGATTTTTCAAGCGCAGGCAGGTTTGTAATGGTGAATTATAAAGAAAGGTAAAAATAAACTAAGAAAACAATTAATAGCATTTTGTATTGCCGGTCACCCGGGGCGTCATCTGGCTAACAAGTGTTTCGGGCCACTAAATAAAAAAATGGACATTTTATAGCCTGGAAATCAAAAATTTCATGTTTTAGGGTCTGTTGCTATCTTTTAGCGGGTAAGACTGAAAGATATTGGCTAAAATATTTCAAGGTCGTGGATTTCTTTCTATTTTAGCGTCCGTTCTCTATACAGGGAACGATAAACTTAAATTCTATTGAAAGTAATGAGTCAGACAACTACTATTGAAGAGAAACATGTTTCGCTGGATTATGAATCATGGTACCACGAAACCCGGCATAGCAATCATTTTAATGAAGCCTATTATAATGCCCGTGCCAAAATCGCTCTGGATAAATTTTTCTTCAGCGTGGACAAGAACAGCCGGATTCTTGATTATGGCTGCGGACTTGGGCAAAATATATATTACCTGCCCAACGCAAAAGGGTACGATATTTCAACTTTTGGAATAGAGTTCTGTAAGAAAAAGGGAATAGATGCCACCACAAACCTTGATGAGATACCTAACGAGGCTTTCGATGTGGTTTTTTCAGCTCACGTTCTGGAGCATCACCCGCACCCCAAAGCGATGCTGGAGAGTATTAACAGCAAATTGAAGAAAGATCATACACTGGTACTTGTTATCCCGCATGAACGTCATGGCAAGGGGAAATTTGAGTATGACCTGAACCAGCACCTGCATACCTGGAATTTCCAGGCGATCAATAATTTGCTGATAACTACCGGGTTTAAAATTCAGGAGAACCGGTACATCAGGGGGGCAGGGTATTTTAAATTATTGCCTCTTGCCAAGATCAACTTTGGCTTATATAGGTTTGCAACTAATCTTGTTTCAAGGTTATTTGGTATTAAGGAGATAATGGTTATTGCCAAAAAAGCATAACCCACGTAATATATTTTTGAAAGCAGGCTATTTGATTAGGTAGCCTGCTTTTTTTTATATGATCTTTTATTGAACCACTCTGCGAGTACCCCGGCTGCCAAAACAAGAAATAATGGTTCTGCTTCATACCTGAACCGCATATTTTCGTAGTGTTCAAATAAAGAGCTGATGGTGAAGATATACCCGATTACGTAAATAATAAAAAGATGAAGCAGGGCGATCTGCCTTTTTCTAACCCAGCTATTTATTACGATAAGGAATACGAATGAGTAACAAATAAATTTCGGCAACGCTGATAAGGTTAAAGCAATTCTTCTTTCCAGTTTCCCTTTGGCTAGTTGGGAAAGATTAAATGAATAAAGCAAGTCATAGTATTTTATTTTCCGGGCTTGTGCTTCATTTACAGGATATCTTGTTGCAGGTGCAAAGAAAATAACTGCTGATTGTACTACGTTTTTCAGGTAAGCCCCAGGGTGATCCCTGACATATTGTTTACTGGCTTGCATGTACTGCCTGGAGATTTCTATATACCCGGCATGTTTTTCATTGATAAATGAGTCGTTCTTCATTTCCTGTATAAGATCACGGTCATTGAGCCCTTTAAAAGCGGCTGCCGGGTCGGGTGGGAGGAAATTAGTATACACTGAGATTTTAGAGAAGGGTTCTATTGATGCGATCTGCCCTGAGTCCGTTATTACTGCATCATGAAAAACATTGCGGGCAATGTTCATTCCGGCCCAGGTGGAGCTGGTAAAGCTCCCGAAAATCATATGGTTTTTTATGTACCAACCGCAGACAACAGCGATAAAGAAAAGGCCAGTCAGGAGGGTCTTTCTCGCATACTTCTGTTTCCGGGAAGATACCAATAGGAATAGCCAGGGTATAATCAGCCAGGCAAGATGATACATACTCCTGGTTAAGCAAATAAGTGCTAAGGGAAGGAAAAAGCACAATAGTTTTCCGGGCTTACCAGTTACCTGGTAGGTTACAAGATAGTTACAACTTAGTAGTAATAGTAGTGTTATGAATGAGGTATAGAAAAGTTCGTTTTCAAACAGCATTGTTGCTGGGCTCAAAAGATAGATCAATGAGAAGAGTAAAGGGATGGTTTTATGGTTAGCATTTTCTTTCAGGAGCCTTAATAGTAGAAATGTATTAAGAAGGGTAATGACCTTAAAAAGTAACGAAAAGACAAGTGGGGCAAAGGAGCCGGATATTTTCAGGATGGCTCCCAGGAACAGGTTAAAAAGCGGTGGCTGGGTATGATCATACCATACACCTTTCAAAAGGTCATGTTGGAGTGTATCAACAGAAAGATATTGCCAGTTACGGTACAGTGCCTGGTAATCCATTTCTATGCCAATGACCCTGATGATAATTCGTGAAATGACGAAGAGGAGTAGAATGACTCCTGCTTCTTTCATGGTAATTACTATTTTCTTTTCAGATGTGGGCTCCATCAAGGTGTTTACTTGTTGAAAGAATAAACATTAAAAAAGACCTAACTGTATAAGATAGGTCTTTTTTAATGTTAGAAATGATTTTATAGCTTCACAAATCGTACAGTTTGCACAAGATCGCCGACTATTAACCTGATAAGGTAATTACCTGGTTGTGCGGCTCTCATATCTACCGGCACTATTGTTGATCCCGGAGTTATCACCTGTTGTTTTGTACTGAGTTTAGCACCATTAGCTGACCAAAGCTCTACAAGGGCCGTGCCTGGTTTGGCAGCTTTTATAACAACGTCTGCACTTGAGTTCAAAATCGGGTTATTCAAAACATAGGTGATGAAGTCAGGGGTTTTTATGGTAACGCTGACTATTTTACTATATGTGTTTTTACCATCAAAATCAAACTGACGAATCCTGTAAAAATGTGCCCCGCTCAATACACCGCGATGCAGGAATTCGTAGGTTACATCTGCAATAGTATTAGACACGGTTGCAACTCTTGTGAAATTGGTACCATCAGAAGAGTGTTCTATTTCATAATGACTGGCATTGGCATTGTTCTCAACTTTCCAGTCAAGGCGAACGTCATTGTTTATTTGTTTAGCACTGAAATTCTTCCAGGTAACAGGTAATAAAACACCCGCTGCCTGCGTGATGAAAGTGAAAACTTCATTATTGTTCAGGGTAACGCCAGTTAAATTGATAATACCTCCTCCAAAGGAAAAAGGAGTATAATATCTTATCGTACCTGTAGTGAAATCGCCATCGCCATCCTCATCAACCATAAGCCTGAACTGGATTGGGCCAGTTCCTGAAATCGTTAAACCGGAGAAATTCATTGTCATATCAAAAGTGCCAACGTTACCGGTATGCTGCACTTTCCATTCACGGGCAATACGTCTTGAGCCGGCTACCGCTACAGGAACATCCGGGCTGATACTTTCAGTAAGTGCTCCATTATCATGGCCCATTTGTAGAAAATCAAGATCATCCAGGCTGGTCGGATTACTGAGTACGATATTTCCTTGAGCGTTTTGACCGGTTCCATCTCCGCTGCCTGTTTCAATACTGTTAGATTGAGTAACCAGTAAACCGGACCCACTGGCACCATTATCCCTGGAAAGACCAAAAACGGAATTATTGTATGTACTGTTTGCTGCAGCATTCCATACCGTAGCTCCGGCTGAAGAAACGAGATCCGTTCCAATAGTTATTCCATATTTCATCGCCAGGTAGGAGAAAATTCTTCCCCTTTCTGCTCCATTTATGGAGCGATCATAGACAATGATCTCTGCAATATCTCCATTCAGAGGGCCTGAGCCATCGTGACTTGCGCCTATGCGGTGCACTGCGGTACTTATTGCTCTTAACCCAGCTCCGTTAGGAGTTCCGCCCGGATCTGTGTTTAATGTGGTAATGCCACTACTGATATTTCGGTCATCAATTATTTCAAGATCTCCGGTTGCCTGGTTAAGTAAATTTAACTGACTGATATTCCAGATACTTACACTATAACTTCTTTGAATGGTGTGACTAAAAGGAGCTGTTGCTGTCTCATCCCCATAAACACCGGGTCCGGGAGCAGATCCATCCCAGGTAGAAAAGGCACAGGCATCATTGGAAAAACCAAGTGTTGAACGTTGTGACCATACCCGCTGGAAAGCACTGTTCGTGTTGGATTGCCAGACTACCAATACACTATAAGAATCATCACCCAATGCAATTGGAGCATCAACTCCTATGGGACCATCCATAAAACGTACACCACCACCAAATTGTACTGAAGGGTTAAAATTAATTACGGATGAAACCAGTGAAGGTCTGTCGGTACCCGCAGAAGTAAATGATTTTGTGCCATCATTTACATAGGTCCATGTGTCTAAAAGGCTTCCAGTTGTGGAAGTGCCTGCATCCGATTTGACCCATAACGTAAGATTGGCGCTTACACCTCCCGGGGTTTGTGCTGCAATCGTTGTAGCAAGCGTTAGTGATACTAACGACAGTACGTAAAATTTAATTTTCATAGACGCAAGTCTTAAGATTTTGATTAGAATTAAGTTTAAGCGATTTTCCCAGGAGAGTGGAGTTGAAAATAAAGGTAAAGTAATTTAACAAATTTAAACAATATTCATTACCTGTTTCTGATCAAGATAATCTTTTGATTCTGGCATTATTTTTCCTTACCCAGCAAAGGATTTTTAGTGGTTACTTGTGAATAACTCTGTGAATAACAATTTAGTAAATACTCACAGAAAAAAATAGGAAAACTACTTATTGCAGTATTTTAGAGCACCAAAAAATTAGAATGTTGACAGCTTATAATTATTTTTAGTATGAGTAAAGTATTTGCTTTTCTCTTGATCCAATATCTAATAATCCAATAATCCCAGAACTATGAAAACCAGGTTAAGGTTTACCTCTCTACTCTTTTTGTATCTGATCAGCATTTTTTTCCCTTGTGACAATCTTCAGGCTCAAACAGAAACTCACGATTTCATTACTTACGACACGACTTTTAACGTTGGGTATGCGGGTTTACAGTATCGGTTCAGGATTTCGCGGCCGGCAAATATGTTTACACCAGGCCATCCTGATACAGCAAGCCGTCCTGCAATAATTACTATGCCCGGACTGGGAGAAGCAGGAACCAACCTGGCTAATCTTCAAAAGTACGGCCCTCACTACTGGATGAATAATGGATGGGATGGAAGTGTTCAGTTGGGTAATGGTACACATTATCCTATTATTATAACAGTTATGCCCAGTGCGGCCTATCCCCGCGGCCCAGAATTGACTTTAATGATGAATCATCTTTTAAATACATATCATATTAAAAGAAATTCAGTTCATGTTGCCGGGTTAAGTATGGGAGGGTTTTCCTGGACATTAATGCTATGTCACCAGGCTAGTGCGGGTGCCGAAACAGGAATGAAACTTATTACAAGTGTCGTTGCCTTGCAGGGCGTAAGCAGTGAGACATTTCCACCGTATGATCAATGGTCTTTAGGAGATGCTT
The DNA here is from genome assembly GCA_902826165.1 of uncultured Bacteroidota bacterium. Lineage (GTDB taxonomy): Bacteria > Bacteroidota > Bacteroidia > Chitinophagales > Chitinophagaceae > CADEDV01. The sequence goes on along the minus strand of CADEDV010000017.1, from coordinate 7,698 downwards.
CATGGGGACGTTGGGCCAAAAAATACGGAGGTAAATTTTTCGGACTGGAGGGAACTACAGATGTGCGAAATGTATGGAGAGTCAGTGAGAGTATGAATGATAGTATGCCCGGCAGTGCTTATTTTGCTTACGAGAATATTGGTGGTGGTGCACATTGTTGCTGGAATACCATGTATGACCCGTCAAGAAATAACTGGAGAAATACGTCACCTATGGGGCCGAATGTGACTACGAATGCTCATCCCAATACACCGGGTAATTATTTGCCTGGCTCCAATATTTTTCAATGGATGTTAAGGCAGGGCGATACTTCGCTGGTGAACGGTGTTGTATCAGCTAATCAGGCACCTACAGCAAATGCCGGACCCGACCAGGCTGCTATTTTGCCCCTAAGTTTGACTTTATCCGGAAGTGGCAATGATCCTGATGGTACAATTACTTCATACCAATGGTCTAAAATAGCCGGGCCTTCATCTTCCGGGAGTATTTTATCTCCAACTTTACCTGTTACACTTATTAATACCCTTTTACAAGGAGTTTATCAATATGAATTAACAGTAACTGATGACCAGGGGGCAATTGGAAAAGATACAGTCAATATAACGATTAATGGTATAACACCTAATCAAGCACCTACTGCTAATGCAGGGGCAAATCAAACGATTACATTACCCACGAGCACTGTAACATTGAATGGTAGCGGCACTGACCCTGACGGAACCATATCTTCTTACCAATGGACAAAGATCGCTGGTCCAACTAGTTTTACTATTGTAAGCCCCACGCAGGCGCAGACAGTGATCAATAGTTTGGCGCAAGGGGTGTACCAGTTTGAATTAAGAGTCACAGATAATACGGGAGCTACCGGTCTTGATACAGTAACAGTAACTGTGAATGCTGCTCCGCCACCACCGCCAAACCTGGCCCCGGTAGCCAATGCCGGATCCAACCAGGCTATTACATTACCGACAAACAGTACAACACTAACAGGGATTGGTAATGATCCGGATGGGACAGTATCATCATACCAATGGACTAAAATTGCCGGCCCGTCAACTTTTAATATAGCAACAGCCACACAGGCACAGACCGTTATCGGTAGTTTAATACAGGGGATATACCAATTTGAATTTAGGGTAACAGACAACCAGGGAATGTCCGCAAGTGATACTATTTCTGTAACTGTCAATATTGCTGCATCTTCCTCTTTGGTAATTAAAAATATTGGAATAACTGAATACAGGGTGGCGTATATCGCCAGTGACAGTAATGCGTACTCTTATATCAATAATGCGATTACAAAATACAATATGGGCACCAGGAAAGCTGTAGATGTTACGGCTGCCGGTTATGCTCAGGTACAAATTTTGGATGACCAGGGGTATGTTTGGACAACTCAAACGGGTGGACTTACTGCCCCAATAAGAATTGAAACAGATACTACCGGAGCCCCTTTTAATAATAATATAGCGGTTTTTGGATATTACTTTACGAACGTTTCAATCCGTTCTGATAGTTCGCTTTGGTATTGGGGACAGGATAACTACAATTTATACGCCGGAACCAATCCCATCACGAGACCTATTAAACTTTCCCCTTCGGGAATGAAAGTGAAAAAAGTAGCAATGGGGGGAACAAATTTAGTGGTGCTTTTAACCAATGGCCAGGTTTGGCAATGGAGCAGGAATGGTTCGCTTACGCCGGTACAAAAAACACTTCCAGTTCCACGACCCGCTATTGATATTTTTGCCGGCCAGTACGATGTAAATGGTTGCATTATACCTGATGCAACCGGTAGCCAGTCCATGGGATATCCTTACGTTTGGGGAACACACTTTAGTTATTGGGGTGGCAACACAGCGTATACTCAACCCACATCTGTAAGAACTTTATGGAATATCACGGCCCCGATCAAAGAGATCGCCGCAAATCCTAATACTATTCATTATATTGACAGTTTGGGAAGATTATTTGGTATTGGTGATAATCCCAATGGTGAGGTTGGTAATGGGTATGAACTGGTTAATAAATACACATACCCTACACCGTACGCCTGGAGCTGGAACCCCAATGAATCACTCACGGGTTCACCGGCTATACAAATCGGGACTAGCATTACCTGGAACAAATTATACAAGAATAATACGATATCCTACTTTGTATATGCAACTGATGTAAACGATTCTGTTTACTTCTGGGGAAGAGATAAGGCGCTTGTTTCCGGAAGGGGATATATCAACTGGGACGAGGCCCCTTACCCTAATGCGATGGATGTATTAACCCCATTACAGGTTCATCCTTTGCAATCCAGGTACCAGGCCTACAATTTTACATTGGGCACTATTAATGCAGGCAATGCTCAATCCATTACCACCTCAACCACAACCTTAACCGGTACTGCAACAGCTCCAAGGCTTTTGTACCGTGGGGTGTTAAATAATGGCATACCTGATCTGAGTTATTCTATTGTTTCTTATCAATGGACTAAACTGAGCGGGCCAACTTGTACGATTGTTTCTCCTTCTTTAGCAACAACTGCAATAACAGGACTGTCGAATGGTACTTATTCTTTCAGGCTTGTTACAACTGATAATAATACGGGTACAATGGCCGATACAGTTATTGTAACTGTAAATACAACTGGTAATATCAGCCCCATCGCCAATGCGGGAGCGGATCAAACAATTACCTTACCCACAAGCAGCGTAACGCTGACAGGTAGTGGTACAGACCCTGACGGATCAATATCATCCTACCAGTGGACGAAGATTGCTGGTCCAACAAGTTTTACCATAGTGAGTCCCACACAGGCACAGACCGTGATCAATAGTTTAGTGCAGGGGTTATACCAGTTTGAATTGCGTGTAACAGATAATGGTGGTGCTATTGACAGGGATACCGTGACAGTAACAGTGAATGCTGCTGTACCTCCATCCAACCAGGCACCGACCGCCAATGCGGGAGCGGATCAAACAATTACCTTACCCACAAGCAGCGTAACGCTGACAGGTAGTGGTACAGACCCTGACGGATCAATATCATCCTACCAGTGGACGAAGATTGCTGGTCCAACAAGTTTTACCATAGTGAGTCCCACACAGGCACAGACCGTGATCAATAGTTTAGTGCAGGGGTTATACCAGTTTGAATTGCGTGTAACAGATAATGGTGGTGCTATTGACAGGGATACCGTGACAGTAACAGTGAATGCTGCTGTACCTCCAGTTAACCAGGTACCTACTGCTAATGCGGGGGGAAATCAGACAATTACTTTACCCACGAGCAGTGTAACACTAACAGGTAGCGGTACAGACCCGGACGGAACAATCACAGCTTACCTGTGGACGAAAGTGTCCGGGCCGACCTCATTTAATATTGTATCACCTACACAGTTCCAGACAGTCGTTAATAACCTGGTGCAGGGGGTGTATCAATTTGAACTGAGAATTACTGATAATGCAGGAGCCTTTGGACGTGATACTGTGATGATAACAGTGAATGCCGCTGTGCCACCACCTAACCAGGCACCTACAGCTAATGCGGGTGCGAATCAAACCATTACTTTGCCGACGAATAGTATTACTGCAGCAGGTAGCGGCACCGATCCTGATGGAACGATCACCGCTTATCAATGGACCAAGATAGCCGGCCCATTAACTTTCAATATTGTATCACCGGCGCAGGCACAGACGGCGATCAATAATTTAGTACAGGGAGTGTACCAGTTTGAACTGAGGGTAACGGATAATAGCGGAGCGTCAGGCCGTGATACAATCACAGTAACAATCAATGCGGCTGCGCCACCACCGCCTAACCAGGCTCCAACAGCCAATGCGGGACCTGACCAGGCAATTACATTACCACTCAATTATCTTACATTAACAGGTAGTGGAACTGATCCTGACGGAACAATAGCTGCTTACCAATGGACCAAGATAGCAGGCCCGGCATCATTTAATATCGTTAATGCCAGTCAGCCGCAAACACTGATTGATAACCTGGAAGAAGGTGTATACCAATTTGAATTAAGAGTAACAGATAACCAGGGAGCAACTGGTCGTGATACGGTGACTGTAACGGTAAACCCGGATCCAAGAACACAGTCCGATGCTTCGGTCTTCCCGAACCCGGCAACCTCTGTTATTAATATCAGAATTGACGCTATTACGAACCAGGCGAAGACAACGATAAGGATCTATGATGCAAGAGGAATGATCCTGTATCATGAGCAATTCACAAGGACACAGCAGGTGATGATCCGCCAGGTTGATGTAAGTAAATTCCCTAATGGAGCTTATTTTGTCAAGATCGATGTTGATATTAATAATTCGAAGACAATCGAGTTTATCAAGATGTAACTAAGAAAGAAATAAATGAAAAGAGGGCTGTAATTTCTATTACAGCCCTCTTTCTTTTTTTGTTTAATGACTTAATAATTAGCGGCCAGCTATTTCTTCTCAATAATAAACATCGGGTATTCTCCTTTGAGTCCACAATTTTCTGGTTCTTTTTCTTCTTTATTGTAAAGCCAGTTTAGTATTTTTTTACCCATCAGGTTCTTATGAATATATATTTTCATAAAAGGAACACTGACAGAACGCCAAACTCCCAGTTTAAATTCAAAGGGAAGATTGTTTTTGAAATAACTGTAAGGGTGGGCATGGAAATATAATAGCTTCTTTGGTGCGCCTCCTTTGCTTAGTTTGCTGATCAGCCGGTTTACCCTGTTCTTTATAAACATAAAACCTCTGGAAGGCAGCAGCCAGAAATTCATCCAGGGAGAATGTTTGAACCATTCATAAACGATCACTCCTTTTCCTTTCGGCATTAAAATCCGGTATAACTCATTCACAGCGGTTAGTTGCTCCTCTTTGGGTATATGATAAATTGTATTCAAAGATATAAAGCCGTCAATAGTATTATCCTTAAAAGGCATATTGGTCATATCGCAGAGCACACAAAGTGCTTTATCGCCCAGTTTACGCTTCACTTCTGTGAGGGCCTGGAAAGAGAAATCAACGCAAACCCTGTATTTATAATGGGCAGAATACTGCAGGTAATCTTCGAACTGTAGTGCCCCTGAAGCGGCATCCACCATATAAGTACCACTTGGGTTCAGGTACCGGTTCACCCGGTCGTGGCAGCGTTTGATATATTCTTTGGTAACATCCCGGAAATCTTCGAAGATCACACCATCTTCGTAATGCCCCTCTTCATCAGCAAACCATCCCTTTTCGTCATAAAAATTTTTAACCAGCTGCTTATCGGCACTGATTTTATGAGAGGCGAGTTTGTCTTTTGAATCTACAATTGCGAGGTCTTTCAGCAACAAAATTATTTCTTTGATGATAGGGTAGATAAAAGCGCCGTCTGCTGAGACAAGGCCTTTTGAAATTGTTGTTTTGAACGGAACTCCATCAGCTTGCCAGGCTTCCCCGGCTTCAATACGTTTGTTGAGCCCTGCCAGTTCATCAGCAGTTAATAAACGAAGATCCTGCCCGGTAAAAGGGCATTTTAAAATTGCTATCCATTCCATAAGCAGGGAAGTATTAAATAAGTCTTATTGTACGTTAATTGGTTGTTTAGAATAAGCGGTGATAGCTTTATAAAGTTCCAGCATACAGTTTTCCCAGGTATGGCTTTTGGCAAAGCTTATCCTTTCAGCTTCTTTTTGTGCTGAGTTCTCAGCTAATGCTTTTTTAATAAGCCCCGGGTAATCTGATGGCAGGTTGGCAAGATAGACATGGTTCTCAAAAAGCTTCATTGCACCTGTACGGGTGGCTATTGTTGGTTTGCCCATCGCCAGGTACTCATCAATTTTCAACGGGTAATTGCCTTTGGTAATATCATTTCTCAGTTGTGGGTTCATACAAACATCAAAGGATTGTACATAAGAAGCCAGTTCAGCAAATGGTTTTCTGCCCAGGAAATGAATATTGGGAATATCGTGCAAGGTGCTGTTGCTAAATGTAGCATCTTCGGGGCCTACCAGCACTACCTTCCATTCCGGGTTCTCTTTTGCGATGTGTTCAAATATTTTCAGGTCCAGGCGGTCAGCATCGAGGGCACCTATATAACCGATGATTGGGAATCCTTTGGGAATATCAGCAGGCCTTGGGCGAGAAACAGTGTGGTCAAAATGATCCAAACTACAGCCCTGCCCGATATAATAAGAGTGTTTATTAATACCCGCACTGTATTCCGCCAAGAAAAGGGAATTGGCGACCACCAGGTCTGCTTTTTTGATCAGCTTGGGTTCCAGTATCCGGGTATGTTTTTTCCAATAGGGATAACCTTGTAAAAAATCTCTCAGGTAATAAATATACAAGGAAGGAGACAGCAGTTCCTTCAGATAAAATCCGTTATAGATATCATTATCATTAAAGAGAATAATATCTCTGAAATTTAATTCAGCTATTGCTTCTTTAATATTTTTTGCAAAACGCCGGTTATTCAAATAGTTAACTGGTTTGAATGCGGCAGTGGAAGGTATCCAGTTAACAGATTCAATTAAAGTGTCAGGGTAAAATTCCCACAAGCCCAGGCTTATTTCCTTTATCCTGTTTTCTTTGTTTTTGATAATTGAAATATGGCCTTCAATTTTTGGGTCAGGCTGTTTTGCGGTGAATGACTTTCTTTTCAAAGGGAAATTCACATACAGCACCCTGTTATAAAGGGCCAGTTCCTGCGCAATATTCTTGCAATTACAACCTGTTGGGAAGTACCAGGGTTGCAAACCCACGATTACAATATCTCTCCCTTTCAGCAGGGTTGGAGAGTGGGTACTGGTATTCATGGCAGTATCAGGGTAAGGTTCCATAATCGGTATATGGGTAGTTTATGAAAATCTTGTCATTGCAATCATGCAAATGTTTTGAAAATATTAGCCTTTTAGTTTCTTTAAACCGTTAATGATAAACGGGGGAGTAACCTGGCGGATAAATTCTTTGAAAACTCCTGAAACCGGTTTTTTATCTTCTGCCCTGTGCTTAAACAAGGTAGTATGATCTTCGAGCCCCTCCAGTTGTTCATCAGCGGGCCTTCCGTTAGTATAGTAATACAATGCAAGCGATTTTCTTGTTCTGTCAGGCGGGCAGGTCAGCGGGTTAGGATGGCCATGATAAGAGGTAGAAGTGGTGGAAAATAAAGCCATCCTGTTAAACAGGGGTAATATTTTCTTTTTTGATTCTTTCATTTCTCTGTCCCACAGTTCAAAATGTCCTCCATACTCTTCATGCCAGTCTTCATTCAGGTAAACCAGCACATTGAGTCTTCTGTCTAATTTTGTTTTTGGGTGTTTATTGAAGTCCGCATGGATCTTTAACAGTCCTCCCGGTTGTATCTGATGGCAGCCACCCCCGTCGAAGAAAGGATCGGGGATCAAATTATCTATGCCGGTAAGATTAGAGAGGAACTCAAGAAAAGGTTGTGAGTTCAGGTAATGCATGAATGCCCTCGTTTTCTCTCCAAAACGATATTCCCCTTTTGATGCCAGCTTGATCTGGTTGGGGTCATTGAATTTATAATCAGCCCCTTTAGAGAGATCGGGGAACTCTTCCAGGACTTCTTTTAGTCGTTCCGGGATAAAAAAATTGTCGAAATAAGTGTTGGGAAAAGGGTCAGCATTAATATAGTCAGCTCTTTTCTCAAGGCCAAAGGCTTTCAGCTCTTCTGCAGATTTGTTGACGAACGCCATAT
>CADEDV010000016.1:61232-78548 GCA_902826165.1 uncultured Bacteroidota bacterium | reverse complement strand
TTCCTGCTCCATCGAATCCCGGTGACGGATCGTTACGGTATTATCTTCTTTTGTCTGGTGATCGACCGTTACACAAAAAGGTGTTCCGAGTGCATCCATCCGGCGGTACCGTTTACCAATGGAATCCTTCTCTTCATAGAAACAACGGAAATGCGGTTTTAGGTCCGCCATGATCTGCTCAGCAATTTCCGGCAGACCATCTTTCTTGGTCAGGGGCAATACTGCCAGCTTGATCGGGGCCAGTTTGGCCGGGAATTTCAGAACCACCCGGCTGTCGGGTTTTTCCGGGGTGCCCAGGTCCTGCTCTTCATAAGCATGACTGACCACAGCGAGGAACATCCGGTCGAGCCCGATCGATGTTTCGATCACATACGGTATATAATTACCATAAGGTTTGCCGGTGGCCGGGTCAATATCATTATCGAAATACTGTTGCTTTTTCTTGCTGTATTCCTGGTGTTGTTTCAAATCGAAGTCGGTACGGCTGTGAATACCTTCCAGTTCTTTGAAACCGATCGGGAATTCAAATTCAATATCACAGGCTGCATCGGCATAGTGGGCCAGCTTCACATGATCATGATAACGGTATTTTTCAGCCGGGATACCTAATGATTTGTGCCATTCTAATCTTGTGGCTTTCCATTTTTCATACCATTCTTTCTGTGTGCCGGGGCGAATGAAGAACTGCATTTCCATCTGTTCAAATTCCCGCATACGGAAAATGAACTGTCTTGCTACAATTTCATTCCGGAAAGCTTTACCGATCTGTGCAATACCAAAAGGTATTTTCATGCGTCCGGTCTTCTGCACATTCAGGAAGTTGACGAAGATACCCTGTGCGGTTTCGGGGCGCAGGTAGACCTTATTATCCTCATCATCTGAAGAAACAGTAGAACCAAATTCAGTAGAGAACATCAAGTTAAACTGGCGGATATCGGTCCAGTTGCAGGTGCCGCTGATGGCACATTTCATTTTATTATCCTCGATCAGTTTTTTCAAACCGGCAAAATCGTCTTTTGCCAGCAAAGCATCCATTTGGGCAAGAACATCATTTGCCAATTGCTCATTGCCCGTTGTTTTTTGCTCCTCTGCAAATGCTTCGATCAAATGATCCACCCTGTATCTTTTCTTACTATCCTTATTGTCGATCATCGGGTCGTTGAAATTATCAACGTGGCCGCTGGCTTTCCAGGTGGTGGGGTGCATAAAAATAGCCGCATCAATACCCACGATATTATCATGGAGTTGCGTCATGCTTTTCCACCAATAGTCTTTGATATTCTTTTTCAGTTCACTGCCCATCTGGCCATAATCATAGACCGCCTGCAGCCCGTCATAGATCTCGCTGCTGGGGAAGATGAACCCGTATTCTTTGCAATGCGAAATGATCGCCTGGAACTTATTTGTATCGTTTGCCATAAGGCGGCAAAAATAAGCCAGATTGAGGATTTAATTCACTTTATGAAACAACTCCGTTTTGGTATTATAGCAGGTGATTGAATGCCCTGAAAGTTCATTTACCAATAAGGCATTAAGATTAGTTAAGGTATCTCTTAATGCCCCTTAACTTCTTAATGGTTTTCCCCTCACAGCAGCTTCTCATTATTCTTATGCCGCTCCGCATCCCGTATATTCTTCTTCTCAAAATTCTTTTCCAGCGCCTCCGTCAGGTTAACACCTGTTTGGTTGGCCAGGCAGATCAGCACCCAGAGCACATCGGCCATTTCATCGGCCAAGGGGCCTCCCCCAACTCCCTCCGCAGGAGGTGGCTTCTCGCCCGGTTTGTAGGATTGATCTCCGTACATCCTCGCCATATGTCTTGCTAATTCTCCCACTTCTTCTGTTAAGATGGTCATGTTGGTCAGTTCACTGAAGTAACGGACGCCCACGGTTTTGATCCAACCATCCACCTGTTGCTGCGCTTCCTGAATAGTCATAACAAAATTTTTAAAGTGCTGCTGCAATATAGCATGATTCTTGCCGTTTAGAACCTCCCGATCCGAACCCTCCTGCCCTCTGAAAGCGATAAAATCAAATTTCTATTCTATGATGCGTCCAGCTACCCGGCGATTCATGGTGATCGTCACCTGTCTTTTACTTGTGTTAACCTCACTGGCCCAGCCGGCGAATGATCCGTTCAAACCAACGGTCAAACCTTACCGCATTCTCACTTCCGGCAAACAGGTAACCGTGAAAAGCACTAAACTCATTAAGAATATTATGGTGTGGACGGCCAGCGGTCACCGTATCGTGGAGCAACGGGAGGTGAAGGCCAGTACGTTTAATTTTAATGTCCCGGCCAAAGAGAATATCTGTTTTATCATGATCCAGTATGATGGCATGAAGCCGTTTACGGAGAAAGTCGGGGTCCGGTAGGCTAAGAACTCAAAAGTGGGAAAGAGTTAAAAGAGATTTTCTCAAGGGAGACAAGCCCTCTTTGCTTTCCATTTCTCCTTCACCTCTTAGTCATTCCTTATTTTTTGTATCAATGATGATCGTAACCGGCCCGTCATTCAATAATTCCACTTTCATATCAGCCCCGAAAGAACCCGTTTTGATTTCGCTGCCCAGGTCCGTTGTTAACTGCTGTATCATTTTTTCATATAAGGGAACAGCGATATCCGGCTTGCTGGCTTTAATATAAGATGGCCGGTTGCCTTTTTTGGTGGAAGCATGCAGTGTGAACTGGCTCACCAGCAATATGCCCCCGTTTTGATCTTTTACTGATTCGTTCATCACCCCGGCCGCATCATCAAAAATGCGGAGGTTGACGATCTTACTGCTCAGCCATTCGATATCTTCTGTCGTATCAGCATCTTCAATACCAAGCAATATTAATAATCCGATCCCGATCTGTCCATGCATACTGCCATCAATTGTTACACTGGCTTTCGATACCCGTTGAATAATCGCCCTCATAATTTGTACCTTTGATTGTTGCACAAATGTAAATGAACCCTGCACCCAAATGATCAATCTTCTTCCTGAAATACATTTCCAGACCACCCGCAGCGGCGGCAAAGGCGGGCAGAACGTGAATAAAGTGGAAACCGCTGTTATCGCTGCTGTTCATATTGATTCCTCTGCTATCCTGCTGGCGGAGCAAAAACAAACCATCAAAGAAAAGTTATCGAACCGTATCAATGCAGAAGGGTATTTGCAGGTGAAAGCACAAACACACCGCACCCAGTTAGCCAACAAAGAAGAAGCGATACAAAAAATAAATGAACTGGTACAAAAAGCACTGGAAAAGAAAAAAGCCCGGATCGCCACAAAGGCCAGTAAGGCTTCTAAAGAAAGAAGGCTGGAATCCAAGAAAAGAAAAAGCGAGATCAAGGCCGGCCGTCAAAACTTCAGCAGGGATAGTTATTAGTTCCCGCAGCAATCACAAGCAAAATAAGTCCTGAAAACACTTTGTGTTCTTCGTGCCTTCGTGGGAAACAATTTGTAAATTAGCTGTTCAATTTCACCCTGTGCGAAAAAGCCTGCTGACGATATCCCTTCTTCTTCCCGTCATTTTTTTTATGGCCTATATCGCAGGCTCCTGCAATAAGCCCGGTCTTAATAGTCCAACCGCTTTACAACAAGTTATTCCGGCCGGTTTTCCTGCACCGGTTTATCAATTTGCCGACAACCCTTTGACGCAGGAAGGTTTCGAACTGGGCCGAAAATTATTTTATGATGTGCGTCTCTCGGCAGATAACCTGCATCCCTGCGCCTCCTGTCACCAGCAGGTGGGTTCTTTTGGCACTTATGAGCACGACCGCAGTCACGGCGTTTTTGAATCGCATACCTTACGCAATGCACCACCCTTACTCAACCTTGCCTGGAATACAAGTTTTCACTGGGATGGTGAATTCAATTCCTTAGTGGAAGAATCCGTGCATCCCATCACCGGCAGTTTGGAAATGGGTGAAACCTTTAACCGGGTGATCCGCAAGATCAAAGACGATAATTATTACCGGGTGATGTTCAAAAAAGTATTTTACACGGATGAGATATTACCCATTCATATTCAAAAAGCATTAGCACAGTTTACCGGTTATATCACTGTTGCCAATTCCAAATATGATAAATACAAACGAGGTGAAGTGAGTTTTTCGGCGCAGGAAGAAAATGGTTACCAGTTATTCAGGACCAGTTGTGCCGGTTGCCACCCGGAACCATTGTTCACCGATTACAGTTACCGGAATATCGGTCTGCCAGTTGATCCTTTCTTAAAAGATTATGGAAGGATACGCATTACCGGTCAATCTTCTGATTCATTAAAATTCAAAGTGCCGACACTGCGCAACGTGTACATCTCCTCGAACTATATGCATGACGGACGATTTGCTACCTTAGCACAATGTATCAATCATTATCGCACCGGTGTGCAGCTGAGCAGTACAACAGATCCATTAGTAGCTGGTGGCCTCAACATAACAAACAGCCAGGCTATTGACCTGGCTTTGTTTCTGCGAACACTGACAGACTCTTCTATTTTGCATGATACCCGCTGGGCAGCACCGCAATAACTTACATTTTTACTCTTTTTCCTTTCAGGTTTTCCAGGTTCACTTTCTGGTTGGTGATATCCGCCTGGGTGGCTTCCTGGTCTCTTTCATTGGTCTTGATATCATCCTGCAGTTTCCTGATCTTTTCTTCCATACTTTTTTTATCATCCTGCAGGCTGCGTAATTTCTTTTCGGCTTTCAGCACCACTTCTTCCTGGGCTTTGACCTGGAGTTCCAGGTTAGCAGCTTCCACATCGGGCAACAGGTTATTCAAAAATGATTTGGCCCTTTCCACATCATAGGCTTCAAAACCAGCTTTGGCATTGTTACCATCTTTCATGATGATCATATAGATCACCGCTTCATCTTTTTCTTTGCGGCTCTTTCTTTCCACTTTGATCATATAATCCATGCTGCTACTGTTGATATCGGTGATAAACGCATTCTTAAACACCAAAAATCCTTTGTCCTTATTGAAAATGCCTTTTTCTTCCTTCGCCTTGTAGCCCAGTTTTTCCATTCGCTGGATAATTGCATTCTCCACCGCCTCGGGTGAATACGCATAGTCGATGGCAAAAGCATCCTGCTTTTTCTTGCTGTATTCTGTTTTGGCCTCATAGGCCTGGGAGAAAACCGGCGCAGCCAGTAACAAAGCTGCCCATACAAAAAGTGAATTTCTGATCATAGCAATAAAATTTGGAACAAAGATAGCCCAAAGACAAAATGCGTTGCAAACACGTTAAAGAAAACAGGCAATTCGTTTTTTGGGTGCCCAACAATTACATTTGCTGAATAAATTTTCATCGGTTGAGTGGTATCAAAAAACTGGCGGGGCAAACAATGTGGTATGGTGTACCCACCATCGCCCGGCGTTTTCTTGGCTATATCATGAACCTGACGCTGCCGCTGATCTTTGCACAGCCTTCCAAAACGGCCGACCTGACACAGATCTATGCCATCATCCCTTTCCTGAATGTATTATTCACGTACGGACTGGAAACCGCTTATTTCCGTTTTTCCCGGGATATGGAGCAGCAACGCCTGTACAGCACTTTATCCCTTTCACTGATCGGTTCCACCATTTTCTTTACCGGGCTGCTGTTACTTTTCAAAGACAATATTGCCTATTGGGCCAACCTGGATAAACATCCGGAATATATCACCTGGATGGCGGCAATCATTTTCTTTGATGCCATCAGCACCCTGGCTTTTGCAAGGCTGCGTCAGGAAAACCGGCCCAAACGATATGCATTTGCGACCCTTGCAGGAGTATTGGTCAACATTACGGTGGTTATTTTATTTCTCGGTATCATACCCGGCTATGTGGTCAAATACCCCAATAGTTTCATTGGTACCTTTTATAACGATAAGATCGGCATTGGCTATTACCTGATCGGTAACCTGGCCGGGAGCATCCTCACTTTTATACTACTCCGCAAAGAGTTTATGCAGATCCGCTTCCGGTTCGATCCTATTCTCTGGAAAAAAGTGATGCACTATGCTTACCCGCTGATCATTGTGGGTATGGGCGGGATGGTGAATGATATGCTGAGCCGGCTGATCTACCAGCATGTGGTGGACCTGCCCGAAGAACAGGCCAAACATGAGCTGGGTATTTTTGGTAATATCTACCGGCTGGCTGTTCTGATCACCATTATGATACAAGCGTTCCGGATGGCCGCTGAGCCTTTCTTCTTCAGCCAGAGCAAGGAAGAAAATGCGCCAAAGACCTATGCCCGGATCATGAAGTTCTTTGTGATCGCCTGCTGCTTTATGTTCCTTTTCATCAGCCTTTACATTGATGTGTTTGCCTGGTTCTTTGAAGCAATTGATAAACCCAAATGGGTGGAAGGACTGAGCATTGTTCCCTTGCTGGCCTTAGGCAATGTTTTCCTTGGAATTTATTATAACCTGAGTATCTGGTACAAGCTCACGCATAAGAATATGACCGGTGCCTTTATTACACTCGGCGGTGCAGCTATTACTATCGTACTCAATATTATTCTTATCCCCCGGCTGCATTATCTCGGTGCTGCCATCGCAACTTTTGCCTGCTACCTGTTTATGATGATCGTGAGCTATACGATGGGACAAAAACATTACCCGGTTCCTTATGCCCGGAAAAAACTGATCGCTTATTTAGTACTGGTGATCCTGGTCTATGGTTTTCACCGCGGGTTGGTGTATCTCTGGGATAACCACTGGTTCAATTTTGGAACAGCTACTTTACTATTAACGCTGTTTGCTCTTTTTGTGGCAAAGATCGAAAGAAAGGAATTGGCGAAGATGCCGGTGATTGGAAGGTTTATTAAATAGCTACTAATTTTCTTCAAGGAATAAAATTCCTTTGATTTTTAATCCAAATAACAATAGCATTACAAATAAAAATATCAAGAATGAGAGTATAGTTTCCTTTTGATATTTTTTTAAAGAGATTTTATCTTCTTCGCTAATGATTTCCTTAATTACTTGTAATCCCACCTTGTACTTCCGGATTAGTCTTATCAGAAAAAAGAAATATCGAAAACACATTACACCGTACAGGGCAAATAATAAGTATGTTAGTTTCGCAAATGTCATTTCATCTTTTTCGGTATGATTTCACAACAGGTTATTCATTTTCTCAAAACTACCTCACCCCGACCCTCTCCATAAATGGAGAGGGGGAGACACTCCGCTACTACAATTTTACAAAAGGATTATTTTGCTTTTCAAAACCAACCGTTGTTACCGGACCATGACCTGAATAGACTTTGGTTTCATCCGGCAGGGTAAAGAACCGGGTCTGGATACTGTTGATCAGGGTTGCAGAACTGCCGCCGGGCAGGTCGGTGCGGCCGATGCTGCCATTGAATAATACATCCCCCCCGATCACAAAACCACCTGCGGCATGGTAAAATGAGATACTGCCCGGGGAATGGCCGGGGGTGAACAGCACTTCCAGTTCCTCCTCACCAATTTTTATAATTTCTCCCTCTTGTAAATAAACCAATGGCCCCTCGTAATTGTCGAAAGGCAGTTGCCATAGCTGGCCGGATTGGGGCGCAAAGTCCAGCACCGGTTTTTCCTTTTCGTGCAGGTGCAGGTCCAAGCCCCAGGTGTCGTGAACGAATTTATTGCCGAAAACATGGTCCAGGTGGCAGTGGGTGTTGAGCAGCAAAACGGGGCTCAGGCCTGTCTTTCCGATACCCGTTTTTAATTCGTCCCTTTCTTCCGGAAAATAACAGCCGGGGTCGATAATGCAGCACTGCTTCTGTTCGTTATACAAAACATAGGTATTCTCCTGAACGGGACTAAAAGTGAATGACTTAACAACTAACATGGATGGTTTTTCCGTAATTTTAAAATCGGGTAATTCCCGGCAGCAAAGATAACGGCTATTGATCGTGTTGAGCTTTGCAACAAAGTTGAAGTGTGCGACGCAAGGGACGATGATAGCAGTACTGTCGCCGGCCATATAAAGTTTTCAAAAATCGCCTGCTGCCAAGCAACGGAATGAAGAAAAGAACGATTAACCAGATATATAGAAACTGAATTGAGATTTATGAAGAAAGTATCCAGCCTGATTGCCTGTCTTATCGTTTTCGCCGCTATGAAAACCTCTGCACAGGTCAGCACTGTTGAGTTTGGAAAGAACAGGGTGCAATACCAGAAATTCAATTGGAAATATTACCAGACCGAAAACTTCAACACCTATTTCAGCCAGGACGGGCTGGGACTGGGTAAATATGTGGCCCAGGTGGCCGAAAATGAACTGGCCGGTATTGAAGAGTTCGTGGAGTATGGCCTGCAGCGCCGGGCCAACGTGGTGGTGTATAACAATTTTGACGAAATGCAGCAGTCCAATATCGGGATGAATATTGACTGGCAGAATACAGGAGGTACCACCAAGCTGGTGAATAATAAAATGATCGTCTTCTTTGACGGCAATCATGATAACCTCCGCCGCCAGATCCGCCAGGGCATTGCCAAGATGCTGGTGGATAATATCCTCTTTGGAGATGACCTCGGTGAATTTGCTGCCAACCAGGCTTTGCTGGACCTGCCCCAGTGGCTGATCGATGGTTATATTGAATATGCTGCCGAACCCTGGAGCCCTTCTTTAGATGATGATCTCCGCTCCACGATGCTGTCGGGCAAGTACAATAATTTTTACCAGTTCGCTTTTGAGAAACCCAACCTGGCCGGTCATGGTTTCTGGAAATATATTGCCGATAAATATGGTAAAAGCAAAGTGACCTATTTCTTTTACCTGTCCCGTATCTACCGCAACCTGAATAATGCTTCGCAGAAAGTAGCGAAGAAAAAATTCAAGGACCTGCTGAAAGATTTTATGCTGGAAGTGCCGCAGAATTATTTCAAAGACCTGCGCAGCCGCCGCAACAATCCTAAAGGACAGATGTCCATCAGTGAAGAGATCGGTAAGAAAGATTTTATCCGTTTCAATGCGAACCCGGTGCCAAGAAGTTTCACTTATGCTGTTGTGGAATTCAAACAAGGTGTTTACTCGGTGGTGCTGATGGAAAATTTTGTGAGCCGTAAAGTGCTGCTGAAGTTTGGCTCCCGCACCAGGGAAGAAGAAAAAAATCCCAACTACCCCATTTTAGCCTGGGATGGTAAAGGCAGCCGCCTGGCTGTTTTATATAGCCAGGAAGGCAAAGTGAAACTGTTTGTGTATGATGTGGTGAACCGGATCAAATCGGTGAAACAGGAACTGCCCATGTTTGACCAGGTGCAGGATATGAAATACATGCTGGATAATAACACCCTCCTGATGAGTGCTGTCCGCAGTGGCCAGACCGATGTGTATGTGTACAAGATCGACAAACAGACTTTCGACCAGGTAACAAATGATGTGTATGATGACCTGGATCCGTCTTTTGTGGCTTTCCCGAATAAGACCGGTATCATTTTCTCCAGCAACCGTCCACATGCCATGGCCGAAAGCAGTGATGATTCATTGCCTTCCAAACGCTTTAATATTTTCCTGGTTGATAACTGGAACAAATCTGATTTCAAACAAATATCACAACTGAGTAATCTCCGCTATGGCAATGCCCGTTATCCTTCACAATACAATATGTCGCACTTCACTTTTGTAAGTGATGAGAACGGGGTGAATAACCGCTATGCCGGTTTCTTCCGTACCGAAAGGGCTGGTTTGGATACACTGGTCTTTATTGGTGATGAAGTGTTGCGCAACCCGCGGGTAAGTGAAGTGGACAGTGTGCTGCGGGAATGGGATAAAACAGATATTGACTCGGTTGGTTTTGTTTCTGTAACCAATGATTCCGCTTATGTGTTCCCGCTGACGAATTACCAGAGTAGTTTATTAGAAACGAGAACGGCCGGTGATAACCAGCAGGTGAGTGAAGTGGTGAAGCTGGGTGATGTGAAATTATTATACCGCTTAAAAGTGGATGAGAACGTACTGCGCCGCCGCAATGTATCGGCCAGGCCTACAGAATATGTCAAGAAACTGATGGAAGAAGAAAAGAAAGCCATCGGTAAAACCACCAACTATATCCCAGTTGTCCAGGATTCAGTGAAAAAACAAAACGACTTTTTCCAGAGCGAATTCCAGGATGATAAAAAAGATTCCGCCACCGCTGAAGCAGGTAAAGTGATGGATGCCGGTGCTGAAATGAAGGAAACAGTATTGCGGAAAGCAAAAGTGTACGAATACCGTCCGCCGAAATATTTTACGGATTACGTGGTATCCGGTTTTAATAACACGGTACTTACCATTAATAAATTCCAGCCCTATGCCGGTGGTGCAGGTCCTGTGTACCTGTCCAATGGTAATTCTTTCAATGGCCTGATCCGGATGGGAACATCCGACCTGATGGAAGATTATAAATTTACCGGTGGTATCCGTATTGCTTCCAACCTGGTGGATAATGATGTATTCTTCAATTTTACCAACCAGCGCAAACGGTTGGACTGGGGTATCACTTATTACCGACAGGTGATCGAATATGATGTGGCCAAAGAATTTGAAACCTATTATCTCGCTAATTTAAGATACCCGCTGGACAGGATTCGCAGTCTTCGGGCATCCGTGGGACCCCGTTTCAACCGCATTTCCTTTAAATCGTTGAACCGCCAGTTGCTGGAAGAACCCGATTTCAAAACTACCTATGGCCAGCTGAGCATGGAGTATGTATATGATAATACTATCAACCCGGCTACCAATATCTGGAAAGGGTTGCGGTATAAGATCTTTACCGATTTCTTTACCCAGATAAAGAGTGATGAAGTAACAGATGGTAAACTGATCTTCAACGTGGGTTTTGATGCCCGTCACTACTTACCTATTTACCGGAATGCGATCTGGGCTGTTCGTGCTGCCGGTGATTTTTCCTGGGGTGATCAGAAAGTGATCTATTATGTAGGTGGTGTTGACAACTGGTTCTCACCCAAATTCAACAATGCGAACCAACCGGATCCGAATGTTACATATACCTACCAGTCACTGGCCGTCAACCTGAGAGGATTCCCGCAAAATGTGTCTAATGGTAACAATGCTTTTGTGATCAACAGTGAAATAAGGGTTCCCATCTTTACCACTTTATTTAATAAGCCGATCAATAATGCATTCTTACGCAATTTCCAGATCGTGCAGTTCCTGGATTTGGGTGCAGCCTGGACAGGCAGTCCGTTTGATATTGAAAGACCCGGTGTGATCTACTCCCAACCGAATATTCCGGTATCGGTGCAGATCAAAGCCGGTGGCATTGGTCCTTTTGCCGGTGGTTATGGCTTTGGTGCCCGCAGTACGTTGTTAGGTTATTTCCTGCGGCTGGATGCAGCCTGGGAACTGAAAGGGGTTTTCAGGGGTAAACCACAATGGTATTTTGCGATGGGATTTGATTTCTAAAAACAAATAACTCATATATCAAAAGTCCTCCAAGCATGGAGGACTTTTTTGTTTGCCATAGGCTGGACAGAAAACCAACAATCAACCGAGTTTATATCAGATCACTTTGGCCATTCTTTTTACCGACATATAAATGATCGTCATGAAAATGGCAAAGACCATGATCATGCTCCAGGGATATATATTCCGGAAAGGATGGATCAGCATATAACCGATATCAGCAAATAATTCAAACGGGTTGGTGAGAATATCCCAGCTGTTGAACCGCATGAACCGGCCGATATAAATGCCCCAGGCATTCAGCCACATGACCGGTAACAGAAAAAGAAATTCATTCTTATACTGGAAACAATGCCTGAATATTCGTTCGATCTGCCGGATCGATAAGATACCCAACAACAACCCATTCCACGCAAAGGAAAAGATCAGTGTCAGGTCGAACCAGCGGGAAGAGCCTTCCTGGAATTCGAGGTGAAAAAGATCCGTGATGATATAAAACGAGTTGGGCAGAAATAATAACCACACCGCAATGACCAAAACGAATTTCCATTTATTCTCGATCCACCCGGGCCTTTTCTCCAGTTGGGAAGAGATATAATAAGGAACGAAAGCCAGGAATAAATTCCAGGGCATGAAGATGAATAAATGACTTCCGGTAATAATGATCCTTGCCGCTTCCAGCAATAAGCTAAACAAGCAGGATAATAATAACCATTTCTCCATTTCTGTCCGCTGAAAGTAGAGAAGCCGTAAATATTTATTTTGTTGCAGTACTTGTAGCATATTAAAAGAGTTTAGGAATAAAAATGAGAGCACCTGTTACCATAGCCGTTATGGCAGCCAGCAAAACAGCTGCAGCCGCCACATCTTTGATGTATTTTACTTTCGGGTGCTGCTCCGGCGATAAATGATCCATGATAGCTTCAATGGCAGTATTGAATACTTCAGCCACCCATACAAAACCGGTTACGATCACCAGGGCAATGAGCTCTGTTTTTGAAACCCCGAAAAACAAAGTGGCCATAAAAACAATAGCTGTAGCTAACAGGTGGATGATGGCATTGTGCTGGTTACGGAAAAAACTGCTCACGCCATCTATTGCATACAGGATGCTGCGCCACCGGGCCTGCACAGAAAAGGATTGTTTTGTTTTCATACTGTAATTTTAATTGCATGATGTAAAAAACCTGTCACAGGAAACGAGGAACTTTTTCCTTTTATCATTCGTTCACACTTCATAAATTCAAACCAATTCTCACGGGCAAAAGAAAAAAGAGTATAACCACCTGCTTTCACAACTCTATAATGTGTTGCCCATACCATCACAATGGTTCCGGCCATTAAGACTTTATGAAGAAACCGGGAAAACCCAACTGACAGCCGTGATTTTCTGCTATACACCTGTTGTAATGTGTATGACTGAAAACGAAGATGCATTTCCTCATCAACAAGTATTTGTGTGCATAATTGTTGCAGCAATTCCGACCGGGTGGCTTTATAAAGTGCTTTGTAATAAACCATCGCAATAATCTCGGCGGTAAGTAAAACAGTAACAGTCCCCTCCAGCCCCGCCAGGATTCTTAGTCTCCTGAAAATAGCATCCAGCCAGTGATGCCGGAGCTTCTCCATACCCTGCATCTCCATAAATTTCCCCAGAACCATTGCATGATCCTGTTCCTCCTTGATAAACACTTTGACTGTACTGGTATAGCTTTCATCATTCAGGCTACCGGCAAACTGGATAAAATGTTTCCCCTCCGAGTGTTCACCCCGTTGAAACTGGCTAAGAGAAGCCGCAATTGTTTTTCTTTCCCCTGGTGTTAGTGATCTACTTTCATTCCAGTCGATATGATCAAAATGATTACAATTAGAAAGAAAGTACTGTTCCCATGATTTAAAGTGCATAGAATAGGTTTTAAGTTTACCATTGAATTTTCTTCGAGAAATACATCACCACCGCCAGCGTCAGGAACAAACCAACACTTCCCAGCAACAAAGCGTAATCCTGTAATTGTAAAATGGTAAATACATAGGAATAGAGTAATACCAATACAAACGACAGGAGCATGGATAATTTTGATGAGCCTAATAACCCTCTCACAAACCAGGTGATCAGTCCAACCGTGGCGAGTGCCGCAATACCATAAGCGGTATTGAAACCCACATACTCAGAAAATGATAATAACAAGGTATAGAAAAGGATAAGGGCAAAACCAATTAAGGCATACTGCACAGGGTGTACGGATTTTTTATTGGTGGTCTCAATTAAAAAGAAAGCGGTGAACGTAAGCAGGATACAGAGAATGGCATACTTCACCGAACGCATCGTTTTCTGGTAACCATTCACAGGAATAAAAAGGTCAGTACCAAAAGAGGCCGCAGAAAGAATATAACTGTCGTTCCTCCATTGCTGGGGAAAGGAACGGGTCAGTGACAGGCTTTTCCATTGTGCAGTGAAACCGCTGTCGGCGATATCTGAAGTAACTGGTAACTGGCTGCCGGTGAAACTGGGGTCCGGCCAGGCGGATTGCATCGTTACGGTTGTTTCCTTACCAACAGGTGTATACATCAGTTGTTCTGATCCGCTTACCTGTATGGCACCTGAAAAGCTGATGCCGTTTGCAATATCAGTTTCTGCCAGGGCAACTGGTGCAACGAATGCTTCTTTGAATACTGCATTGTTGATCAGTTGGGGTGCCAGTGACAGCAGCGAATCATTCCATTTCATTTTGATCTCTTCTTTCAATCCCCGGCTGTCAGTGATACCCATGCAGATATAGGCTTCATTCCATAATAGATCAGCACTGTTTACTTTGATCTTTGTTAATGGGAGCGAAGAAAATTTCCCGCTGATGGATATATCGGCAGTGTACAACATCACCTCATAAATACCCCGGTATTTTTTAACCGGTGCAACTGTTGACTTCATATCCAGCTTATCCGGTAAAAAATAAGCCAGTTGCCGGCTATGACTTATCGTTCCGTTGGAAGCAGTGATCTTTTCATCAAAAGGTATCACTAATACAGGCCCGGTAATATTTTGACGGCCCGCCCATTTACTGCTTACTTCTGTGACGGCTTCTTTTTGACGCTGCTCTCTTTCTTTGATCAGATCCTGTACAAAGAAAGCCGGTATCAGTAATAATAATACCAGTACCCCGATCATAAGACCTTTGATCAGCAGTTTACTTTTTTGCCAGATGTTGTTGATAGTTGATTCCATTGTTTATAGTTTAATTTTTTCAGAATAATGCGCAATGAGCAAAAGGAATTGTTTGATCCGTATTGTAAGGGTTACAAACACTACTGCATATACCGGCCAGACATCTACTACTACTTCAATACCAGCTAATCTGCCATCGCCAAATAAGGCAATAAGCTGCAGGTTGAAAAGAATGGCCAGCATCACGGCGGCGTACCAGCATCCTATTTTCCAGTTCACCTGCATGGGCGACTCCATGATCAGTGAAAGAAAAAGCCAGGCCAGCAACAGGGAAGGCAATCCACCCAGCGAACCAACAAGTACTGTTATAAAAAAAGTAGTGAAGATGTTCTCATCGCCCATAAATCCATGCTCCGGGTAAACCAGCAGTACGGTAATTGCCAATCCGCAAACAAGTACAGATAAAAACCATGTATTTATGATATGCAGGAATGTTCTCATAATTCTTCGTCTTTTGTTTCAGCATCTTCGAGCCATAGTATTTTCTTATAACAAATAGCTAAAGGGAGCAAACCAATAATTCCAAAAGAACAATCAAACAGTCGCCACCAAAACGGGATATCCCTAAAATACCCGGCAATCAATGCAAAAGGAATGATCAGTAAACAGGCATACATACCAAACTCGATCACCCATTTATTCCGCACAGGATCTTTATAAGGCCCGATGAATACAAGAGCTAAAACGAAATGCGCAAACGCCAGCCAGTCATATCCATAAAAAAGAAAAGGATATTGTTTACCGGTGGCTAAGATGCCAGCATAGACTTTTTCAAGCCATAGCCCTATAAAAGAATCGCTGGAAAAAAAGGGGATCATAAAAGAGAGCCCCTGCTCAACCGGGACAGCTGTTATCCCGCTGGCAATAAGGGCCAGCATAAAGAACAGGAGCCAGTTTTTTATTACCTGTTTATTTTTTTCTATTTTAAAAGTGCTTTGCATTACAAAGTGATTGAGCAAAAAAAATTATTTCATCCCCTTTATCATATTTTCCAACGCTGTGATATGATCTGTAAATGCTTTTTCTCCCGATTTGGTCACCGCATACGTGGTATTCGTTTTCTTCCCGATAAATCCTTTGTGCACTTTGATGTACCCGTTCTCCTCCAGGTTCACCAGGTGTGTGGCCAGGTTACCATCCGTTACTTCCAGCATTTGCTTCAGGTCATTAAAGTTCACTTCCTCATTCACCAGCAGGATGCTCATCACCCCGAGGCGGATGCGGTTATCAAAAACCTTATTTAAACCTGTGATCGGATTCTTCATGTTCTAAATTTAGACGATCAGGCCGCTTTACGTTCATATTTCCACCACATACTGATACCATATATAATGTGCAATACACCAAAACCGATGGCCCAGAAATACAAGCCCTTACCCACCCACTGCATATTGATCAGACCTAACACAATTTCACAGTAACCCAGGTAACGGATATCGGTCAGTGTATATTTACTGGCATTCACCAGCGCCAGCCCGTAAAAGATCAAACAGGCAGGTGCCACAAAACGCCAGTCATTGTATTGGAGCATTCCAAGGATGAATAAAGCACCGGCTGCCAGTGGGATCAGCATATTCCACATCAACCGGCGGGAAGTGGGATTCCATAAGGAAGTTCCTTCATTACTTGATTTGCGCCAGGTAAAATAAAAAGCAGCAATAAAAGCCGCTGCAAAAACTGCCGCTGCCAAACCTAACAACTGAAGTTTCAACATGGCAAAATCAATATCCGAATAACCACCCCTGTCATCATACGCTTTATAATAGTTCTTAAATAGTATATAGCGGGCAATGGCAGCACCTGCCAGGGCAAAAAGCCCGGCGGCTACCCCGCTCAGCCCACTGAGAGAAATAAAACGGGAAGATCTTTCCATCAGCTGGCGGATATCCCGGATGTCTTTGAGAGAGTCGGTTGGTTGGTTATGTTCGCTCATAAAAAGCACTTTGAATTACAAAGTAAATGCACCAACCCCGTACTTCCAAATAATTTTACCGGGGCATTACCTGTTTACAGTGATTTAACAATAGCACTATTCCCGGCGGTTCGTATTTTTACCGGGTAATGCAGACCCTGAAACAAAACAAACCCATCCTGTTATTATTCGCCTTCCTCCTGCTCGGGGGCTGGGCTTCCGGCCAGAAAAAAAGGATCAGTGGCACCGTCAAAGATTCACACAGCGAAGAAAATATTCCTTTCGCATCTGTTCGTTTTAAAAATGCTACAATCGGCAAGCTTACGGATTCAGCCGGCACTTTTTCTTTTTACCTGAACAGCTGGCCATCTGATACTTTAGAAATTACCTGTGTAGGTTACCAGCCCTTTTACTTTGTGATCAGCCCTTCCAAAGATTCCATACTTACCACTATTAAAATGGAGAGAGGCACTTTTAATGAAGGGGTACGGGTAAAAGTGAAAGTGAACAAAGGCCTGTTGCTATGGCGAAAGATCGTGAAGAACAAACCGGATAATGACCGTTACCGCTTTGCCAATTTCTCGTATGAATTATACAACAAATTGGAACTGGACCTGAAGAATATCAATTTTGAAAAATTCGGTAGGTTCAAACCCCTGAAACCGATCAGCGATCTTATCAACCAGAATATTGATACTTCCGAAGGTTTAAAATACCTGCCTTCTTATCTTACCGAAGCCTTATCGGATTATTATTACCAGAAAAGTCCGAAGAAAAGAAGGGAGATCATCAAAGCGGCTAATAC
>CADEDV010000016.1:55815-61132 GCA_902826165.1 uncultured Bacteroidota bacterium | reverse complement strand
CAGAAAATGAATCTCCGTTTGGGCAAGGAAGCCAACGTGAATTTCGTGGAGAACCTGAGCCTGATCCAGGAATACAACCTGATCAACGATACCACCTGGTTCTTATCCAAAGACAAATTTGTTGCCGATCTTTCTCCCCTTGGAAAAGATAAGCCCGGTTTTATCGGCCGGAAGACCACTACCTATAAGAATGTGATCATTAATGATACCTCCGTCATCCGGGAGCTGGATAAAAATAAGATCCTCGAAGAAGTGATCACCCTTCCCGGTGCAGACGAAAAGAATAAAGAATTCTGGGCTGGTTCACGACATGAAGAACTGACAAAGACGGAAGCAGGTATTATCCGTATGATTGATACGCTGATGAATGCAGCGGTATTCCAACGCTTCACCCGCACTGCGAATTTTATCGGTACCGGTTATTTGAATACCGGTAATTACCAGATTGGCCCCTGGTTCAACTGGATCACTTCCAATTCCTGGGAAGGTTTCCGTATGCGGTTTGATCTCGGTACCAATAAAAAATTTGATAAACGCTGGTGGTGGCATGGCTACCTGGCCTATGGTTTTGGTGACCGCAAACTAAAAGGAAAAGCAGAATTGTTTTACCTGCCCAAAAAACATCCCCGCTTATTTCTTTATGGGTCTTATACCAATGATATTGACTGGGGACAAAACTATTATGGGGAAGTGACGCAGGACAATGTCTTTGCGTTAGCAGTGCGTAAAACAAATGTGCCGGTCAAATTTTTGAAGGTCAATGAAAAAAGATTTGAGTTCTTTAATGAAACAAGATCCGGCTTCTCCACCTTATTTGCTGCCACACATAAATCGTACCTGCCGCTTCGCAACCTGATACCCAAAGATTCTTTCACTGCTGTCAGCGGCCGTGAACCACTGACCAGTTTTGAAGTGTCTGTCCGCTTACGGTTTGCTTACTTAGAAAAATTCCTCGAGAATCAATTCTTCCGCACCAGCCTGGGAAGTCCCTATCCTATTACCGAATTATATATTTCCCGCGGCGTATCCGGTTTTTTTAAAAGTAATTATGATTACACCAAGATATCGGGAAGTGTGTCCGACTATATGAAGATCCCTCCTTTCGGCAGCATCTCTTATTATATATACGGAGGCCAGACCTTCGGCACCCTTCCTTATATGTTGCTGGATATTGCACCCGGCAACGAACTATACTATTACAACAAGTACGCCTTCAACATGATGAACCGCTGGGAATTTGTCCATGATAAATATGCCGGTGTCAATATTGAACACAATATCGGAAATGGAATTTTCCGCATGTTACCTAAACTCCGCTGGCGCCAGTTCTGGACCGCCAAAACATTATGGGGCAGTTTATCTGAAAAGAACAGAGCCTTTAATTTCAAACAGGGACATAGCTTTCAAACACTCAATGGCCGTACCTATCTTGAGCTGGGTACGGGTGTAGATAATATCTTTAAAGTTTTCCGGGTTGATTTTATCTGGAGAGTATTGCCAGCCACGATCGACAAACAGGGCGATAAAGCTTTTGGCATCTTTGGAAGTTTCCGGTTAGCTTTTTAATGACCGAAAAAATATTCTCCCCGTAATAGTATTAATCCTGCGTGAACTTAATGAGCAGTCTTTATCGTCATGTTCGCTGCTCAGGCTTTTTCATTAACTTTCTTTTATAAATACGATTGCATGGCTTCACACTACATCTTATCCCTTGACCAGGGCACTACCAGCAGCCGGAGTATGGTATTCGATAAACAGGGTAATATCATCAGCATGGCGCAAAAAGAATTCAAACAGATCTTTCCGCAACCGGGCTGGGTGGAACATGATGCCAGTGAAATATGGAGTACCCAGTATGGTACGATGGCGGAAGCATTGGCCAAAGCCAAGATCAATATGAAACAGATCGCAGCGATTGGTATCACGAATCAACGGGAAACAACCGTTGTGTGGGACCGCAAGACCGGGCTGCCTGTTTATAATGCCATCGTGTGGCAGGACCGGAGAACTGCCAGTTTTTGTGATGAACTGAAAGAAGCCGGTATGGCTGCTGCTATTCAGCAACGCACCGGTTTGATCATTGATGCTTATTTCTCTGCCACCAAATTGAAATGGATATTGGATAATGTGAGCGGTGCCAGGGAAAGAGCTGAAAAAGGAGAACTGGCATTCGGTACTATCGATTCCTGGCTCACCTGGAATTTAACGAACGGCGAAATACATGTTACCGATGTTTCCAATGCTTCCCGCACCATGCTGTTCAATATTCATACCCTGCAATGGGATGAAGACCTGTTGAAACTATTTAAAATACCGGCCGCTGTTTTGCCCGAAGTAAAACCATCCAGTAAAGTGTATGGTGTTACCGGCAGTATCATCCCGGATTCAAGAGTGCCTATTGCAGGCATGGCAGGTGATCAGCAGGCTGCTTTGTTTGGCCAGCTCTGCACACAACCGGGTATGGTAAAGAATACATACGGCACAGGTTGTTTCATGCTGATGAATACCGGGGAGAAAGCCATTACTTCAAAAAATAATTTACTGACCACGATTGCCTGGCAGATCGATGGCAAAACAGAATATGCATTAGAAGGAAGTGTGTTCATTGCAGGTGCCGTGGTGCAGTGGCTGCGGGATGAATTGAAGATCATTCGTACGGCCAAAGAAATTGAAACCCTGATCAGCACGGTCAAAGACAGTGAGGGTGTGTATATCGTTCCTGCTTTTGCCGGGCTCGGCGCTCCTCACTGGAACCAGTATGCAAGAGGAACCATCTTCGGGTTAACCAGGGGCAGCAACAATGCACATATTGCAAGAGCTGCTTTGGACAGCATCGCTTACCAGACCTATGATGTATTGAAAGCGATGGAAGCTGATTCGGGTATTCATATCAAAGAACTGCGGGTGGATGGTGGTGCCACAGTGAATAATCCCCTGATGCAATTCCAAAGTGATATCCTGAACTGTAAAGTGGTGCGTCCTAAAATAACAGAAACAACGGCGTTAGGTGCAGCTTATCTCGCCGGGCTGGCTGTGAGCTACTGGAAAAATATTGACGATATCCGGGAACAGTGGCAGGTGGATAAATCATTTTCGCCTTTTATGAAAGAAGAAGAAAGAACAAAGCTGACCCATGGATGGCAACGGGCTGTGAAGGCGTCGATTGCGTGGGCGAATGAATAAGAGCAGAACACGGAGAGCCAGAGTGACAGAGTTACACAGGGATGACTAATTAAGGGATATGGTAGTTAAAAATGAAAGCTGGTACAATTCAATTACAGAAAGAATCATTAAAGCTGCAATTGATGTGCATAAAGAGCTGGGGCCGGGTTTAATGGAATCGGTCTACGAAGTGTGCTTGAAAAAACAACTGGCCGACGAAGGCCTGTTCGTTAAAACCCAGGTACTGCTCCCGGTCATCTTTAAAGGTGTTCAGCTTAATAAAGATTTTGTACTTGATATGCTTGTCGAAGAGGAGATCATATTGGAATTAAAATCCCTTGAGGTTATTTTGCCTGTTCACGAAGCTCAATTGGTTACCTACCTGAAGTTGTCCGGTAAAAAATTGGGCTTACTGATCAACTTTAATGTGGTACTCCTGAAAGACGGGATCCGCAGGAGAATTAATGGCAACTTAAACTCAGTGTAACTCCCGGCCTCCTTAACTCTGTGTTGAAAACTATGAACCGGAACCAAATGATACAGCAACTCCAATCCCAACCCGAATGGGATATCTGCATCATTGGTGGAGGAGCCACTGGTTTGGGTGCGGCCGTGGATGCCGCATCAAGAGGATTCAAAACAGTGCTGTTTGAAAAATATGATTTTGGTAAAGGCACTTCTTCCCGCAGTACAAAACTGGTGCATGGCGGTGTCCGCTATTTACAGCAGGGCAATATCAAACTGGTAATGGAAGCACTGAAAGAAAGAGGATTGCTGCTGCACAATGCCCCGCACCTGGTACACAATCAAAAATTTGTGGTGCCCAATTACAAATGGTGGGAAAAACCATTCTACGGCATTGGTTTAAAAATATACGACTGGATGGCCGGCAGCCTGGGACTCGGCCCCTCTGAATTGTTATCCAAAGAAGAGATACTGGCATTAGCTCCCACCCTGGAACCCGAAGACCTGATGGGTGGTGTGGTCTATCATGACGGGCAGTTTGATGATGCAAGGCTGGCTATTGATCTGGCAAAAACGGCTGCTCATTATAATGCTGTGTTATTGAACTATGCAGCCGTAACAGGATTACTTAAAAAAGACAATAAAATTACTGGTGTTACAGTAAGCGATACCTGCAGCGGCCACGATTATACCATCAACGCCAAAGTAGTCATCAATGCCACGGGTGTATTCACCGATCATATCATGCAACTGGATGATGCCGCACATGAACCCATCATTACGGCCAGCCAGGGCATTCATATCGTGGTGGACAAAGAATTTTTACCCGGCGATACAGCGATCATGATCCCCAGGACCGATGATGGCCGTGTTTTATTTGCCGTACCCTGGCATAATAAGATCGTACTGGGCACCACCGATACCGCCATTGATACCATCACTGAAGAACCCATTGCCCAAAAACAGGAAATAGATTTTATCCTTACCCATATCAGCCGCTACCTGACCAAGGACCCGCAGTACAGTGATATCCGCAGCATTTTCGCCGGTCTTCGTCCGCTGATAAAAGCCAATAAAAAAACAACTGCTGCTTTATCAAGAGAACATTTGATTGATGTGGCCGAATCCGGGCTGCTTACTATTGCAGGTGGTAAGTGGACCACCTACCGCAAAATGGCGGAGGAAGTAATTGATACCGCCATCAGCAAACTAAACCTGCCGGAAAGAAAATGTATTACCAAAGAACTACGAATACAGGGACATGATCAGCCTTCACCAATTGTATCTATTGAAGGTTTAACCGATAAAGAACTGGCTGTTCTTATTCAGCAGTCGGTACAACAGGAACTCTGTATGACCGTGGAAGATTTCTTATCCCGCCGCACCCGGCAATTATTACTGAACGCAGAACTGGCCATTGAAAAAGCACCGCAGGTGGCTAGGAGCATGGCGGAATATTTAGCGAAAGATGAAAGTTGGGAAACAGAACAAATCAATAACTTTAGACAGCTTGCACATCATTATACATTCTAATCATCAAACTAACGATTATGTATCCCTTTCTCGGTGAATTTATTGGTACGGCTTTATTAATAACCATGGGTGCTGGCGTGGTGGCCAACGTAGTGTTAAGCAAAACGAATGGCAATAACAGTGGCTGGATCGTCATTACGTTTGGCTGGGCCATGGC
>CADEDV010000016.1:53010-55715 GCA_902826165.1 uncultured Bacteroidota bacterium | reverse complement strand
ATAATGCACTCACGGAAGCCATCGGCACTTTTGTATTATTATTTGGTGCATTAGCTGCTTCCAAATCTGCTTTTACCTTAGGTGCACTGGATGCATTGCCCGTTGCCCTGCTGGTATTGGGGATTGGTTTATCCCTCGGCGGTGCCACCGGCTATGCCATTAACCCTGCCCGTGACCTCGGCCCCCGTATTGCGCATTTTATTTTACCTATACCGGGAAAAAGGGACAGCGACTGGAGTTACGCCTGGGTACCGATCATAGGACCTATAGCTGGCGCACTGGCAGCAGCGTATGCTTTTAAATTGCTTATGGGTTAGGCTTGTTGACTCTTATCCTGATTATCCAACCATCGGCAATACATGCTCGTTATCGGTAACCTAAAGAAATTTCCGTTGAGACCAGCTATTATTTTTAACATCGCCTGGATAGTAGTATGCCTGTTTACTATTTCTTTTTATGGCACGATTCATATTGAATTCACTAATAGTGGTGCAAATAAATTTGCCATTCTCCTGTTTTACTTGAGCTTTTTCATAAGTTTAATCTGGACAAGCAAAGAACTACTTAACATCAGATCACCGTGGTTTGCAGCCATACTGACTCTTATATCACTTGCAATTTTAGCAGTTGTATTTCTTAGTCAATCAATATGTCAATCCAGCGACAAGGTTATATTTAGAAATCTATATGAAAGATCATTTATTATTGAAAGAGAATATGGATGCGGAGCTTTTGATAGTCAGCCTCCTGAGGTCAGCTACTATTTAGTATCCCCCTGGGGCAGCAAAATTCATTTTTTGCGCAGGATTGATAATTTGAAAATTGATACATCAAACTGGACACCCTCAAACTGACCCAAGTCTCCGGGACATGCTGTTTCACAGCCTTATTATTTTTGCCTTTGGCAAACTTCTTTCACAAACAGCCAAATGCATTGACCGGTTTGTCCCGCTATACTTAAATGTTAATTTTCTAGTTTTCCCAAACTACTGTATTAATTACCATGCCCGGCTTTGTATATTTATACTATACCAGCTATTATGAGAACAGTATTGATTATTACCTGCCTGTTTATTGTATTTGCCGGGAAGTCACAGCCCTCCAATTCAACCTGGTTTGATTCAACTTACCTGCCCCGGTTTTATGTGGACACCAGCACTTATCTTTCACCAGTAACTTTTACGGATGTACAGGGGCATGAAAAAAAACTGGGTGATTACAGCGGTAAATTTTTATACATATCTCTATGGGCCACCACCTGTGGAAACAGTGTCCGCCAATTCCCTTACCAGAAGCAATTACTGAAAAGATTACAGGAAATCAGCCTGGACACGGCTTTTCAGTTCATCAACATCCATGTTGAAGACAGTAAAAAGGAATGGAAAACTACCCTGAAAAAATACCAGCCAACAGGGATAAACCTGTTTTGTGCCGACACAGCAATACTCTCCAACTGGAATTTAAATGCACCCCCGGCCTATATTCTGCTGGACCGGTCCGGAAAGGTGCTTGGCAAAAAGATCAGTATGCCGGAAGAAGCTGTTACCATTGATTATATTCTTTATGCTGCCGTCAATGGTATGAGCCCGGCCGATGCCTTGCTGAAACAACAGCAGCAGTTGCTTTTATTAGAAGAATTTAAAACTCCTGATGCATTTACAGATACAGAATATAAAAACTGGTATAAACTGACCATAAAATCATTTCTTGATTACCGGAACTGGAAATTGAATCATCGTTAAAATGGTGGGTATTTAGCGGAAGCTATTGCTTGCTTTTTAAAATACAGGCACTAACCTGGCTTTAATTGTAATTATTGATACTGTGATGAATTTAAAATTATTATACATAAAATATTTATTTTTCCTGGTCATACTAATTTATTCTGCTCCAACTTTTGCACAGCTTGATACTTTATCAAAAATCTATAACTCAGAGTTTCCAGACAGTTGGGATAGCAACAGGGAATTAAGGAATAGAAATGGCAAAATACTCTGCTGGAAACACATTAAAAGTGGCAGTAGCTCAGAAATAAAATCATGCATTGTTATAGTTTCCGGACCGGACTCCACCGGGAATATGGAATACTATATAAGTGAGAAGTATTCTAATAAGAAGCCATTTAACAAATGGCATTGGGGTTTCATATACTACGCAGATTATGCTATAGATAGTGCTACCGGAATGAAATTTGGGTTTCGGGATTTACATTTAAAGAAATACAATCACAGACCAACTGAAGACGAATTGTACAGCTTATTTCGAAAATGGAAATACGCTTTTTTTGAAGAGGGTTCACAAACTATAGAAGCAGGATTAGATGAAAAGCTCTGGCTGGACATTTTTGGATTCATACCCCGCAGGGATAAGTTAACAAGAATTGAATAACTCAGCTCTGCAAAACATCCTGTTCCCCAGCTTTATTATTTTGCCTTTGCCAACTACTGATCACAAGCCGCCACTATCACGGCACAGGCTTTTTCAACCTGCTGTTCAGAAATGATCAGCGGCGGGGAAATGCGCAGGCAGTGAGAAGCAAATAAGAACCAGTCGGTCAGCACCCCGGCTGCAATACAATGATCAATTACTTTCTTATTCGTTTCAAAAGAATCAAATTCCACGGCGATCCACAACCCATAAGAACGGACAGCTTTTATTTTCGGGTGAACCAGCAGGGAACGGAATAATTCCTCTTTGGCTTTTAC
>CADEDV010000016.1:0-52910 GCA_902826165.1 uncultured Bacteroidota bacterium | reverse complement strand
CAAAAGAATTGTATTGCAGGTGCAGCACATCGGGCAGCAGCGGACGAAAAGCATTCCGCCAGTATTCATCACCAATGATACTTAATGCACCCTGGGTGCTGCCATGATACGAATGATCAAAGGCAATGATCTGTGTTCGGTTGGTGACCCGCTTGGCTAATTTCATGGCTCCTTCCACGGCTTCAGCACCGGAGTTGGTAAAATAAACAGTATTGAGGGAAGCGGGTAAGTTGTCCGTAAGCAGTTTTGCATATTGCACCTGCGGGGCTTCCACAAATTCCCCATAGACCATAATATGGAGATAGGCTTCCAGTTGCTCTTGTATCGCTGCGATCACTTTCGGATGCCGGTGGCCGATATTGGCCACGCTGATACCACCGATCAGGTCAATATATTCCTTGCCTGCCGCATCATACAAACTGGCGCAATCCGCTTTCACGATTTCCAGTGCCAGCGGTGCGGAAGATGTCTGCGCCACATGCCGTAAAAAAAGTTCCCGTTGATTCATACATTATAGCTGGGCTTTGACATTTACAATGCGGCCCTTGCAAAGGACGCAAAGAATATGCAGCAACGCAAAGAAATTCTATAATTTGCAGCACCCGGTTTTCAACACGGAGTAAAAGAGAAAATGAGTAACATAGAGTCTCTCCGTGTTACTTCCCGGCTCCTTATCTCTGTGTTGTAATTAAGCCGGGCAACAAAAAACTTCAAACCTGAAACATCAAACTTCTCCTATGCCAGTCATACTTCCTGTTGATAACAAACTCCCGCAATTCGGTAACAATAATTTCATCGCCCCGAATGCCACCATCGTGGGTGATGTGACCACCGGGGATGATTGCAGTTTCTGGTTCAATACCGTGGTGCGGGGGGATGTAAATTTTATCCGGCTCGGCAATAAAGTGAATGTGCAGGACGGCGCCTGTATTCATTGCACCTACCAGAAATACGGGACCACGATCGGCAATAATGTTTCAATCGGGCATAACGCCATCGTTCACGGGTGCACCGTGCATGATAATGTGCTGATCGGAATGGGTGCCATTGTAATGGACAATTGCGTGGTGCACAGCAATACGATCATTGCGGCCGGTGCCGTGGTATTGGAAAATACGGTTTGTGAAGCCGGCAGTATTTATGCCGGGGTGCCGGCTAAAAAAGTAAAGGATATTTCGCAGGAACTGATCCATGGCGAGATCGACCGGATCGCTAACAATTATATAAGATATGCCGATTGGTTCCGGGAGAAAAAAGACTGAACCCTGACTGTTAGTGCATTAGGCCTGCCAAGAAAAATCCATTCATCCTAAAAGTCCGTAAATGGTGCTTTTACTATGGCAGGGGCAATGAATATTACGTAGATTCGTTATAGAAAAAAATGAAAAACTATGAAGAGCCTCCGTTTTTTAACGATAGCACTGGGATTGATGTTATTACTGTCTTCCTGTAAGGTCTGGAACAGTTTATTTCCTCCCAAGTATGGCTGTCCTACCAACGGTAAAAACATTGGTGCTGAGAAATTAGCCAACGGCGATCCGAAGGCGGAAAAGGAAGCGAGAAAAGCGAAAAAATTCAGAAGTTAATACGGTTTTTACGCAGCGAATCCACCCCGCCACCTGTCCTTATAGAAAACATTAAACCCTTATAATATGAGCCTGACCCTACGAACCAACTTAGGATGCACGGAAGCAGTTATTGCCGATGATGGCGGATTGAAACGCTTTTACCAGGTAGCTGATGTACTCAGCGAAGACCTGAAAATCAAATTCAGCAACAAAGAGGACGACTTTGATACCATTGACTGGGAATTCCGGTTCAAAGGTCATAACCTCACCCTGCACTACAATATCTACAACGGTATCTCCATTTTCCCGACCAAGACCCGTGATGCCCTGAACAAGGACAATAAAGCGGTTGTGGAATTAGCCGGTGTGTTAGAAGGAAAATTGTTCAACGAAGTAGAGCGGAAGATCGCTTAAGATCAGTAACTCTTTTCTTCTATTGAATTCAGTATGTTGACATAGCTCACATACCTGTCTTCATGTACTGCACCATTCATGACGGCTTCTTTAATAGCACAACCCGGTTCATTTACATGTAAACAATTATTGAACTGGCAATCATTAAGCCGGTCCCGCAGCTCGGGGAAATAATGAGAAAGTTCCTGTTTGCTGATATCTACCAGTCCGAATTCCCGCATCCCCGGTGTATCAATGAGACGGCCGCCAAAAGGCAGGTCATACATTTCGGCAAACGTGGTGGTGTGTTGTCCCTTGCCGCTCCAGCCGCTTACATCCTGTGTCCTCAAATTGATATCGGGAAAAATAACATTGAGCAACGATGATTTGCCCACACCGCTGTGCCCGCTGATGAGAGTGGTTTTATTCTTTAGTAATTCCAGCACTTCTTCCACCCCTTCGTTTTTAACAGCACTGATGAGGAATACTTTATAACCGATGGCTTCATACATGGCTTTCAGGGCTTCATATCGCTCCATCTCCTTGCTTTTGTAGAGATCGGCTTTATTAAAAACAACCAAGGCCGGTACATGGTACATTTCAGAAGCCACGAGAAAGCGGTCGATAAAACCCTGTGATGTTTTCGGTTCTTTTAGCGTGGCGACTAATAAAGACTGGTCAAGATTAGACGCCACAATATGCTGCTGGTGCTTATGCCGTGGCGATTGCCGGTTGATATAATTATGCCGGGTATGAATTTCATCAATGATCGCTGTGCTGCTCTCCTCGGTTTCAATTTCCATTTCCACGATATCTCCCACGGCCACGGGATTGGTGCTGGTGATATCATCGAGTTTCATCACTCCTTTCATCCGGGCATTGAAGATCCTGCCGGATTCATCTTTAACGATGTACCAGCTGCCGGTTGATTTATAAACGGTGGCTTTCATGCGGCTGCAAGATAACCCAATATTGCTCAGGGAAATTTCCGGAAAACGGTAAGTCGTAAAACAATTTCCAGGAAAAGAAAAGCAAGCGCTGCCAGCACAAAGGGCAGGTAACGTTCCTGGTATCGTTTGAAAGATTGTACTTCCACTTTTGATTTTTCCATGGTATCGATCTGCTCGTAAGTATTCTTCAATCCTTCTTTATCTTTTGCCCTGAAATACTTCCCTCCGGTTTCTTCGGCTATTTTCCGGAGCAGGTCTTCGTCAATAAAATCAATAGCAGGATTTTTATTCCCCGTTTTACTGCCTGTGTTTTCTATAATCGCAGATGGCCGGGCCCCCATCCCGATTGAATACACTTTTACCTTATTCGTTTTAGCGATCTCCAGTGCCGTTAACGGATCGATCAGTCTTGTATCGGGTGCATCCTCTTTGCCGTCCGTAATAAGAATAATGACCTTGCTCTTGGCCTGGCTTTTTGAAAGACGATCCACGGCTGTAGCCAGTCCTTCACCGATGACAGTACCGTCTTTCAGGTATTGCCGGCTTTCGAGACTTTGTATCTGGCTGATCAAGGTATTCTTATCGGTTGTAACAGGACACTGGGTAAAACTTTCACCGGAAAATATAACCAGGCCGATCCTGTCAACAGGACGGTTCATGACGAATTCAACTGCCATTTCTTTGGCCACATCCATCCGGGAAGGCAAAATATCTTTCGATCCCATACTACCGCTTACATCCATACATAAGACAATATCAATACCCTCTCCTTCAGAACGCTGGTCATCGTTTCTTTTTTGCGGCCGTGCCAACGCCAATATCAATGCACTCAATGCCAGCAGCCGAAGTATAAATGTCACATGACGAAACCTGCTCTTCAGGGAAGAAACCGTAAAAGCATGGGTGGTAGATACAGTGATAACAGCCTGCTGCCGGTTACTCTTTTTAATATACCACCATATCAGCAGCGGCAACAGGGCAAACAACCCGAATGCAAGGGGAAAAGCAAAGTCCATATTGTTGAGCCACTCGTACAACATCTCTTTTAATTTTTTCCCGGGGGAAGAATCGTTGTTTCCATTTTTTGTACTACCATTATTGAATCCCTGATTGTCTTTAACACTTCTTGATCATCGGTCAGGGCGGGCTTATACTTTGCAAATTTCACAAAATCACTCAGCCGCAGCGCCTGTGCCAATTTATCGGACTGTGTTTTATCAAGACCTGTATCTTTTAATTGCTGGATGAGCTCATCGGTTGTTTCTTTGGCAGAATGGATTCCTTTCTTCGCCCCAATATATTCCCTGAAAATATCCACCAGTACAGAATAGTATTGTTTGGCCTCCGGTTTATTTAGTTTCAGTTGTTCCAATTTTTTCATCGCCTCTGCGAATGGATCAATGATAATGGCGGGTTTTGTCTCAACCGGTTTTTGTTTTTTCCGCAAGAAATAAATGAAGGCGATGATCAGTAATAAGGCTGCTCCACCGGCAGCATACCACCACCAGGGTGTTTTCTCTTCCACTGTAACATCAATTACATCTTTGATATCGTGGTACTCCTGCTCAGGATTAAAAGGGGAATAGCCCACATCAACCGGGATAGAATCCGTTACAATTCCTTCTGCCAGTACAAAAGCCGGGATGACCCAATGACCGGAATCAAAACTGGTGATCCGGATAGTTTGTGACAACACCGTCCCGTTTCTTGTATTCGTGGTGTCGATCTTTTGTTTTTCGATCAGGTCAAAATGCGCCAGTGAATCAATGGAGAAAAATTGGATCGCCTCGTTCTCGGGGATATCTGCTTCCAGCTTCAGTTCAATATGCTCGCCGATCAGTATTTTATTTTTACTGGCCGTTGCTTTTACGGTAATGCCTGTTTGAGCATTCAGTATACCTGAAAGGCTGAGTAAAATAATAATGCTGAGAATTCTATTGATTGTCGGCTGGATCATGGATCGGGTGGTGGTTCATTTATTCCGGCTGAGGAAGAATCGCTGTAACACTTTCACATAGTCTTCATCGGTCCGGATATGCAGCAGGTCGCTGCCTGCTTTTTTAAAAGTTTGTGTACTGTAGGCTGTTACCCTGAAAAATTCCTGTTCATAATTATACCGCACCAATGGATTGCTGCTGTCCACCCATTTGGTGGCGCCGCCTTCGGCATCCGTCACCTGCAGCAGGCCTGCATCGGGTAACTGCTGGTCCATTTTATCATAAAGTTTCATCCCAATGATATCATGTTTCTTACTGGCCACCCGCAAGGCATCTTCGTAATTGGCATCAAGGAAATCGCTTAATATGAATGCAATACTTTTCTGCCTTGTCACATTATTAAAATAGCGGAGTGCAGTGCTGACAGCTGTCCCGGTCCCCTTTGGTTCTTTGCTCAACAAATTCCGGACAATGAACAAAGCATGTTCACGGCCTTTCTTGGGAGGAATATATCCTTCTACTTTATCGCTGTAAAAAATAACGCCGATCTTATCTCCGTTATTCACTGCTGAAAAACTTAATACCGCTGCGATCTCCGTGGAAATATCTTTTTTCCGTGCATGCACGGTTCCAAATAAAGAACTCGGGCTGATATCCACGAGCAGCATCACGGTAAGTTCCCGTTCTTCCTCGAACAGTTTACTGTAAGGATGCCCCATTCTTGCCGACACATTCCAGTCAATAAACCGGATATCATCACCAGCTGAATATTCCCTCACTTCTTTAAAGGACATTCCTTTTCCTTTGAAAGCACTGTGGTACTCCCCGGTGAACAGGTCGCTGGTCAGCTTCTTGCTTTTGATCTCCAGCTCCCGGACCTTTTTTAATATTTCTTTGGTCGTCAGCAATGCTTATGGTACGTTGATCTGTTTGATAATATCCTCGATCACATCTTCCACTTTCACATTCTCGGCTTCCGCTTCATAGGTTAAACCGATACGATGGCGTAATACATCTTTGGCAATGCTCCGGATATCTTCAGGTATTACAAATCCTCTTTTATTTAAAAAAGCCTGTGCCTTTCCGGCCAACGCCAGGTTGATACTGGCCCTCGGCGATCCGCCATACGAGATCAGCGGCTTCAGTCGTTCTAATGAATACTTCTCCGGAAATCTTGTTGCAAAAACAATATCCAGTATATACTGTTCGATCTTTTCATCCATATAGATCTGGCGGGTCAGGTCTTTGGCATTGATCACTTCCTGTGCTGATACTACCTGTTTAATAGCAGGCACTGTTAATCCCTGCACATTCTGCCGGATGATCATTTGCTCCTCATGCATCTTTGGATAATCCACCACCACTTTCATGATAAATCGGTCCACCTGTGCTTCCGGTAAAGGATAAGTTCCTTCCTGTTCTAATGGGTTTTGCGTAGCCAGCACTAAAAAGGGTTCATCCAGTTTATACGATGTATCGCCAATTGTTACTTGTCTTTCCTGCATGGCCTCCAGTAAAGCAGACTGTACTTTGGCCGGGGCCCGGTTGATCTCATCGGCCAGGATAAAATTGGCAAAGATGGGTCCTTTTCGCACCACGAACTCATTGCGCTGTTGGTTATAGATCATCGTACCCAGTACATCGGCAGGTAACAGGTCGGGGGTAAACTGGATACGGCTGAATTTTGCATGTATTGCCTGTGCCAGCGATTTAATGGTTAAGGTTTTGGCCAGACCCGGCACTCCTTCCAGTAAAACGTGGCCATTACTCAACAAACCAATTAACAGGCGGTCAAGCATATGGCTTTGGCCGACTATCACATGGCTGATCTCTTCCCTTAATTTATCAGTGAACTGGCCGGCCTGGCTGATACGTTCGTTCAGCTGCCGGATATCTTCTGCGGTTTTCAGCATGGAGAATATTTATGGTGACACAAAATACGAACTTGCTGTATGCAAATAATTTGCCGGGATGATGAATGGCGGAAAATACGGCAATATTTTTGCGTAGTATCCCGTTTTAAACGCCAGAAACAATGCCTATTTTGTACAACAATCCAACGATCATGAAAAAACAACTCCTTTCAGAAATTACAGGTATGGCAATGATTGTATGTATCCTGCCCTCCTGCGGAAAAGATGAAACACCTCCTGCTCCGAAAACAAAAACAGAACTAATTACCAGCTCGCCCTGGGTTTTCCTGAGTGCAAATGCCAGTGGGATTGGTGATATATCCAACAACCCGCTGCTTACCTGCTTTAAGGATAACACAATTACTTTTGCCACAAACGCAACATATACTGTAACTGAAGGTACAGTTGTCTGTGCACCTACTACTGCCGGCACTTTTGCATGGAATTTTCAGAATAGTGAGGCTGAACTTGTATTAGCAGCACCATTATTTCCCGGAGGAGCTGGCACTTTCAACCTGGTTTCGTTGACAGAAACAAACCTTGTGGTTTCCCAAAATGTAACTATTCCTCCTTCACCAACACCGATACTGGTTACATTCACTTTTAAACATTAAACACAAGAAATAATCAGGAAAGGTATTTCCCAACGATCGGTACCCTTCTACCTACGCCAAACGCTTTACAACTGACACGGATGATCGGGCAGAATTGGTTTCTTTTATATTCGTTGGTATTGACCAGTTTCAAAATTCTTGCTACCAGGGCAGCATCATAGCCTTTTGCAATGATCTCTTTCGGTCCTTTCCTCATTTCAATATACTCATATAGTACCCTGTCCAGTGTATCATACTCGGGCAGGCTGTCACTGTCTTTTTGATTAGGTCTTAATTCTGCAGAAGGAGCTTTAGTGATGATATGATCCGGAATTATTTCTTTAGGCTTATTGATATACTTTGCCAGGGCATATACCTGTGTTTTATAAGTATCCC
This sequence comes from uncultured Bacteroidota bacterium, assembly GCA_902826165.1. Classification (GTDB taxonomy): domain Bacteria; phylum Bacteroidota; class Bacteroidia; order Chitinophagales; family Chitinophagaceae; genus CADEDV01. Next base: position 45,160 of record CADEDV010000016.1, on the reverse strand, counting down.
CCAAAACCGCCAGGCCTCCCGCCATATCGCCATATAAGGTGCCATAGCCGGTCGCTAATTCGCTTTTATTAGAAGTATTCAGTAGTATATAGCCAAATTTATTGGCGATCGCCATCAGCAGGTTTCCTCTTGTTCTTGCCTGTATGTTTTCTTCTGCCAACCCGAAAGGGGCATCTTTAAAGACGGGTTTCAGTTCAGTTAAGAAACTCTCATAGATATTTTTAATCGGAACAATATCATAAGGATTATCCAGGTTGATGCTTAATTGTTCGGCATCACTCACCGAATGTGAAGACGAGAATTGCGAGGGCATCAGGATGGCCCTTACATTTTCTTTTCCCAATGCTGCCACCGCAAGGGCCAGCGTAACAGCGCTGTCAATACCCCCGGAAGAACCAAGGATGGCTTTGCTGAAACCCATTTTCCCGAAATAATCCCGGATGCCGAGGATCAGTGCATGATAGATCTCATCAATATTCTTTTCATCCGCCAGGTAATCCAGCGTATTCACTCCATCTCCAACATCTTTGGCAGAAAAATATACTTTCTCGTTTGGTTTTATTCTTGTTGCATCCTCCACAGAAAGTTCAGCGAGATCGAACAACTGGAAATCTTCTTCAAAGTAGTTCATCTCCTTTACCTTATTCCCGTTGATATCATAGACCAGGCTACCGCCATCAAACACTACTTCGGTTTGTGATCCGACGGTATTGCAGTACAGCATCGGCAGTTTGTATTTCAGCGTATGTGCTTTGATCAAACTGTTGCGCACCACATCCTGTGCATAGTTATACGGTGAAGCCGATAAATTGATCATTACATCCGGTTGGTAGCCGATCAGTTGCTCCATAGGGGTTATGCGGTACAAAGGATTCTCCCCCATGTTCCAGATATCTTCACAGATCGTCACCGCCAGTTTCTTCCCTTTGAATTCAATGATATTCCATTCAAAGGCCGGTTCAAAATAGCGGTACTCATCAAAGATGTCATAGTTAGGCAGTAATGTTTTATGGATCTCTGCTTTTACTTGTTTTTCATACAGGAAAAAGACAGCATTAAAAAGATCCTTGCCTTCTTTGCGGGGATTGCGGGCCGGGCTGCCGATCAAAACACCGATGGTATCCGCATGTTCTTTGATAAGGTCAACCGTTTCATAGCACTTATTGATAAAGTCTTCAAACTCGAGGAAATCCCGGGGGGGGTAACCGCAAACGCAGAGTTCTGAGAAAACCACCAGATCGGCGCCAACCTGTTTGGCTTTACTGATCCCTTCAATGATCTTCCGGCTGTTTTCTTCAAAATTGCCAATATGGTAGTTTTGCTGCGCTAATGCGATCTTCATGTTACAAATTTAAGTGAATGTTTTTTGGCCGTACATTCGCTGAACAACATTTTGAACCCCTTTACGTTTACCATGGCTATGAAAAAAACCGGTCTTGTATTGCTGCTCGCCTTGTCACTGGCTGCCTGTACTGATAAAAAAGGAATTCCCGACGTATCCGGGGTGAAAGTAAATGTGCCGCTGCAACGATTTGACCAGGATTTTTTTGCCATTGACAGCAATAATGTATTACCCGGCCTGAACCAGCTGAATGTAAAATATCCGGTTCTTTCGGCTATTTTTTTACAAAACATCCTTGGGCTTGATAGTGCAAATACCCTGGCCGGTGTTAAAAATTTTATCAGTCTCAGCCAGCCAATAAAAGATACCATCAATGATGTTTTCAAAAATACGGCGGGCCTGCAAAAAGAATTTGAAGAAGCGTTTCGTTTTGTAAAATATTATTTCCCCAATTACCAAACACCCAAAGTGATTACTGTTGCCGGACCCATGGATGCGCTGGCCCAGACCAGTAACGGGTACACTCCCAATTTTCTCGGGCCTGATTTTCTCGGCATCAGCTTGCAGTTTTATCTTGGTAATACATTCTCTCTTTACAGTGACCCTTATTTTATTGAGAATGTAGCACCGGTTTACCGCAGCCGCCGTTTCAGTAAAGAATATATTATCGGTGATGGTATGCAGCTGATCGTGGATGATCTTTTCCCGGAGAAAAGTTCCGGCAAACCACTGGTGGAACAAATGATCGAAAGAGGAAAGCAATGGTGGTTATTGGATAAATTCTTACCGCAAACAGCAGATTCCATCAAAACGGGTTATACTAAACAGCAACTGGACTGGTGTGCTGAAAACCAAGGCCTGATCTGGAGCCAGATCATTAAGAATGAAGACCTGTACTCGGTAAACCCGATCACTATTCAAACCTATATCGGTGAAGGGCCGTTTACACAAGGTTTTTCACAAGAGTATTCCCCGGGCAACCTGGGTCAATGGATCGGCTGGCAGATCGTAAAAAAGTTTGCCGAAAAGAATCCTTCGCTGAAACCGGAAGAAGTGATGACGGCAACGCCAAAGAATATCCTAGACGAAGCGAAATACAAACCCAAATAAAAGGAAGAGATCAGTTGCCTTTGAACGGAACGATCATTTCAAAAGATGGGATATGCACATCAAAGAAGCTTTTGCTGTGCATGTTTTCCATTTCATACGTGCCTTCCATGCGCCCCATTTCTGTGCGGAGATTACAACCGCTGACATACTGGTAGGTCTCGCCGGATTTTAAAATAGGCTGCACCCCGACAACACCTTCACCTTCCACATCACGGTAAGTGCCATTACTGTCAAATATTTTCCAGTGACGGCGGTGCAACTTGACAGGAAATGAATTGTGATTTTCAATATTGATGCGGTACGCAAACATGAACTCTGATTGCAGCGGGTTGCTGTAATCGGGCTGGTAGAAAGTTTCTACCGACACCTTTACCCCTTCTGAGATCATACTGCTCATGCAAATCAATTTTAGTAAAAGTAAACAAAAAGCAGTAAGCAATACATTCTTTAGCATATTTAACGTCTGTATTCCTTGCCCTTGCCCTAATTTTGCAGCCGTCCGGCTTTACAAAGCATGGGACTTTTACGAGATAATCAAAGTTTTGAAAAAAATAATCATATGAAAATCGCTGTTGCCAAAGGAGATGGGATCGGCCCCGAAATAATGGAAGCTGTACTAAAGATCTTTTCCGCTAACCATGTTCCGCTGGAATATGATTTTGTGGACATGGGTAAATGGGTCTTTGATAAAGGTTTTAATAATGGCATGACGCCTGAAGCCAAACAAACTATTGAAAACCTCGGCTTACTTTTTAAAGGCCCGATGGAAACACCTAAAGGCAAAGGCGTCAAGAGTATCAACGTTACGGCAAGAAAAACCTGGAACACATTTGCCAATAAAAGAGATTTCAGAACACTGCATGGAGTAGATACTGTTTTCAGTAAGGCAGGTATCCCTATTGATATTACAGTCGTAAGAGAAAATATCGAAGATACGTATGGTGGTATTGAACATATGCTGACACATGATGTGGCATTAAGCCGCCGTTTCATCACCCGGCCCGGAAGTATGCAGGTGATCCGTTATGCGTTTGAAATGGCCAAACAAAAGAAAGCCAAACGCATCACTTGTGTGCATAAGGCCAATATCATGAAAATTACTGATGGACTGTTCCTTGAATGTTTCCAGGAAGTGGCTAAAGAATATCCTGAACTGAAAGCTGATGATATCATTGTGGATGATCTCTGTATGAAGCTGGTAACAAGGCCTGACCTGTTTGACGTATTAGTGCTTACCAATTTACAGGGTGATATTGTATCAGACCTTTGTGCCGGCCTTGTTGGCGGGTTAGGTTTTGCTCCTTCTGCTAATATTGGTGATCATATTTCCATCTTTGAAGCTGTACATGGCACCGCACCGGATATTGCCGGTAAAAATATTGCCAACCCCACTGCATTGTTATTAAGTGGTCTTGCCATGCTCCGCCACGTTGGATTGACGGAGAATGCTGCAATCATTGAAAACGCATTGCTGTACACATTGGAAAACGGCACCCATACCGGCGACTTTGGCGACAAATCAATTCCTTCGGTCAATACCACGCAGTTTGCAGATGCCATCATCAGCAACTTTGGTAAAAAACCAAATATTGGTGCCCGTGAGATCATTGCCAATGAGCCCGGCACTCCTACCCCGCTGAAGCTGGAAACTAACCCGATGATGATCTCTAAAGAAGAGGAAAGTGAGACCATCGTTGGTGTCGATCTTTTCATTGAAAGTGATGAACAGCCGAATGCAATTGCTGAAAAATGTAAACGTCATGCCGGGGTAAAGTTCAACCTGATCAATATCAGCAACCGGGGCACACAAGTGTGGCCAACCGGCTCTGTCTATACCAATCTCGTCAACCAGTACAATGTACGTTTTGAAAGTATTGGCGATGAACCATTGAACCAGCAGGATGTGATCGGCCTGTATGTCAGCATGAGTGGCAACTTCAAGATCTGCTCATTTGAATTACTGAATATGTGGGCTGGCAAAAAAGCATATAGCCTGGCACAAGGGCAATAACAGAGTTAGTAGTTAGTGGTTTGTAAATTTTAAAAAAATAAACTACAAACCACTAACTATACATCAGCAACCGAACTCATCGTTGCATCAATTTTCTTCGCTTAAAATCATTCTTGATATATGTCAGCACACTATCAGCGATATTATCCTCGTAGGTTTTGATGCCCATGGCCAATGCCATTTCTGCAATTCCATTTGTTTTCTTGATATTGCCCGCTACTGCAGCAAATCGTTGTTCCAGCATCGTAAAATAATGATTCAGGGCTGTTTCACTCAACCGTTCAAAATGATATACTGGTAATTCAAGCTTTTTATCTGTTGCATCTTCCGGTTTCTTTACCTGCATATCCGGGATGATGGGCACCACCAGTTTTCCTTTTTTATCTTTTCTTGCATAGCGGCTCATGGCAGCCGGGTTCTCATATCCTTTTACTACTGCTGATGTTTCATTTTTATCCTTATCGGTTTCCTCAACACTTACCATAAAATATTTCCGGAGAAAACTCTGGCAGTTATGCCGCCCCAGGAAAAAATCATGAATCCGAAAATCAGCAGAGAGAAAACCTCCAAAGCCGCCCAGCGAACCGCAGGCAATAGCATGCTCCGGACGGTAACCATCTTTGGAAGGTGCCACCAGGTAAAGGCCATTGTTATCATTGCTGTATGCATCCAGCATGGATTTGGCATCAAATAATAACTGGCTCTGCATGGCCATCACCACATCTTTGGCAAAACGCAGAATATGCTGGTGTGACTGCCCGGGTTTTTCAAACGGGGAATCAAAACTTGGGAAAGGGTCAATTAATATGATGGAAGTATTATCGCAGTTCTCATATTCTTTGCCATACATATCTTTCCGGATGCCCTGCAGGATGTCTTTGGATATCTCGATCGGTTCGTTGTTCGCCACACCCCCATCGGCATTTAAGGAACGGAAAATTTCTTTCCCGTCAATTTCAAAATCCTTATCCTGTCCTTCGCTGTCCAATTTGATCTTATCCCAGCTAAACCTTCCTCCTTTGTTGATATAAGGGTTCTCCCAGAGAAAACGTTTAGGCCGGCTGACAAAGCGGCTGCTGAGCCCGATTGGAAAAGCACCTGTGGCCATGGCTGAGTCGATCAGTATGTCGATAATATCCCTGTTGGCATAGTCCAGTGGCATCCGTCCGTCATTCTCATAATTTTTAGCCACCCGGAAATGGGCCATATCACGGTGCTCTCTCGCATATTGGCGGATCAGCCCTTCTGAACTGGCTTTGGCCATCAGTTCGTATTTGATACCCGTGATATTAAAAAGGGTGAGGAATAATTCAGACCGCGGATTAATATAGGGGCGATCTGTAAAAGACTGCCCCTGGTATTTGTACAAATAGTTTTTAAAATACCCGGCAATCGTGTCAATAAAATTTGAATTCATCAGGGCGGGCACATATTCCATTTGAATATCCCTTGTATCCAGCATTTCGGCAAATACATCATTACTGCCAGTCATCTGCACCCAGGTATCGTATAATAAATTATAGCCTCCTTCAACTGTTGGTTTATTATTCACCAGTTTCATGGAACTGATCTTTTCCTGCTGTGCAAATAAACTGATAGCGGAAGTGATACCACCTCCGGAAGCACCACCAAAGACATCAATGAGCACATCATGATCCGGAATGGACGCATCATTGTTTTTCTTCTTTTCTTCGTACCAGTTGTTCAATGCTTCAAATAAATAATCCATTACACCGGCTGTATAAGCTCCTGCTGAAATAGACCCGGCCATGCAAAGGCCCAGGTGAAAGGTTTTATCCCTGTTCATCATAACGTTGATTTAGAAGTTATAAAAAGGCTACTGAACAGAGTGGTTGGGAGAGAATTAAACCGACTACTAAAGTAATTAATATTTTATACAAGATCGTCCGTAAATTAGAGACTCTGTTTAACCCAATCTTTAGTATGCAAAAAGAGATCAAGTACAAGAACAAAGACATCACCGTTGTATGGAAACCAGATACCTGCATTCATTCCACTCTTTGCTGGAAAGGCTTGCTGGAAGTTTTTAATCCCAAAGAAAGAAAGTGGATCAATATGGAGGGTGCCCCTACCGAAAAAATCATTGAACAGGTAAGAAAATGTCCCAGTGGTGCACTGAGTTATTTTTTAAACGAGGAAATCAAAGCAGGAGAAGCGGATAAGATTGTTGCAGAAGCTGCAAATATTGTAAAAGTACAGGTGAGTGCCAACGGGCCCTATCTTATTAATACAGAATGCCTGATAGTTCATAGCGATGGCCGGGAAGAAACAAAGACCGGAACTGTGGCTTTATGCAGGTGTGGGGCTTCAGGCAATAAACCTTATTGTGATGGCAGCCACCGGAAGACAGGGTTTGAAGGTTGATTTCTGAGGCAAATAAATGAAAGATATATTACCCGATTTTTTTTGCAAGTTTATATCCATTCTTCAGTAACCACTGCAATACTTTATCCCGTTGATCCCCCTGCACAATGATCTCCCCGTCTTTAGCCGAACCGCCTGTGCCGCAAAATGATTTTAATTTTTTGCCCAGTTCCTGCAGGTCGTCATCTGCACCAACAAATCCCTCCACCAGGGTAACCGCCTTACCGGCACGATGCTTTGTATCCAGCCGGATCTTTAATTTTTGTTGAGCAGCTGGCAATGTTGCTGCATGATCCTGTTCTTCTTCAAATTTAAAATTGGGATCAGTACTGAAAACAAATCCCCTGCTATCTGGCTTAATCTTCTTTGACATAGCTTAAAAATACTTATGGTTTTGGGGAGGCTTTTAAACTCAGATCAAGGCTTTTGGCCTGGTGGATCAATGCGCCTACACTCACAAAATCAACACCTGTTTTTGCATACGCTTCTATATTCTCCAGGTTGATACCGCCACTGGCCTCTGTTTCAAAATCATTACCGATATACTGAAGAGCTTCCCTTATCTGTTCCGGGTTAAAATTATCCAGCATGATGCGCAATATTTTTCCCTTGCCAATTGCCACTACCTTTTTCACATCATCAACCGACCTGGTTTCCACTTCGATCTTCAGCCCCGGTTTTTTATCCCTCACATATTCAGCAGCTCTTTCTATTGCTTTTTCTATACTGCCGCAATAATCAATATGGTTATCCTTCAGCATGATCATATCATACAAACCAAACCGGTGATTAACACCACCGCCAATACGGACAGCTTCTTTTTCTAATAACCGGAAATTCGGTGTTGTTTTTCTTGTATCCAGTAGCCGGGTTTTATATCCTTTAAGCTTATCAGTGTATTGTTTTGTCAATGTAGCGATCCCACTCATTCGCTGCATACAATTCAGCACCAGTCGTTCGCACTGAAGAATCGTATGCACCGGGGCTTCCACTTCAAAAGCTTTCTCGCCATACTTCATCTCGTCCCCGTCATTTTTGAATGCAGTGAATACAGCCGCAGGTTCTTTGTAAATGAATATTTTTTCGGCAACTGCCACCCCGGCAAGAATACCGTCCTGTTTGATCTTCAATACAGCTTTCCCTTTTGCGTCCGCAGGGATACAGGAAAGAGCAGAATGATCGCCGTCGCCTACATCTTCCTTTAACGCTTCATCCACGAGGTGCTGTAATTGTTGTTCAAAATTCATAGGGACAAAAATAAAGAAGCCCTCCCTTGAATTGGGAAGGCTTCGCCTGTTTATTTTAGAATTTTTTATTCTACCGGCTGAAAGCGGATCTCTTTTATCACTTCACGGCCATTCTTTGATTTTAAAAATACATTGGTGCGAAAATTACCGGCTCCGGTTTTCAGCGTACCGATACAGAAATGACCGCCGGGAGAATCACCCTTGTGCTTCAGGTCAAATCCTTTCACACTATTATTGCTGAAAAAATCTCTCACAATTTGCTGGGCCTGTGCCTTGCTGTAGCTGTCGCTTTTATCAGGCAGCGTCAGTTCTACATTATCATCAAAATACTTTGATAACTCTGATGCATTACCCGAACGCAAAGCACCTATTACATTGTCAATGGTATTTTGCGCCGTAAACGACGAAAGCACCAGGACCGCAGTAATCATTAAAGATGTAAAAAAAGGTTTCATACTTAAAGGTTTTCACAGGGGTATTAAACTAAAAACATGCCACATAATTGCGGGTTATCAACAGGTACTAAATTACTAAAAACCAACAGCTTTTTAGCATAATCAATGGCAAATAACTGATTTGGGTGTAGATTTACAGCGCATTGTTCCCTGAAAATGAATGTATTTGTACTAACAATAAACTGTTGATAAAAAATGTCACAAAAACGTGTAATTCTGGTCATCATGGACGGCTGGGGATTGGGCAAAGTTGCATCAGCCGACGCTATTCAACACGCCAATGTCCCTTTTACTAAATCATTGTATGCCAAATATCCAAACACAACACTGGTTACCTGCGGGGAAGCCGTTGGATTGCCTGACGGGCAAATGGGCAATTCAGAAGTGGGTCACTTGAACCTGGGTGCCGGCCGGGTAGTCTACCAGGAGCTGCAAAGGATCAATGTAGCTGTGAGAGATGGTTCTTTTGCTAAGAATGAGACCTTGCTGGCTTCAGTAAAGTATGCTAAGATGAATAACAAACCCCTTCATTTGCTGGGGCTGGTGAGTGATGGCGGCGTGCATTCACATATTAACCACCTGAAGGCAATCGTTGATGTTTGCAAAGCGGAAGGCTTGCAACAGGTGTTCATTCACGCCTTTACCGATGGTCGTGATTGTGACCCAAAAAGCGGATTAGGTTTTATTACTGAACTGCAGGCGCATTTAAATACCAGTGTCGGGAAAATTGCTACCGTAAGTGGCCGTTATTATGCCATGGACCGTGATAAAAGATGGGAAAGAGTGAAACTGGCCTATGATGCTTTGGTAAAAGGTGCAGGTGCCAAAGCCACGGATGTTATCCAGGCTGTTGAGAACTCTTATACTGGTAATATCACGGATGAGTTTATCAAACCAACGGTCATCGTAGACGAGAACCAGCAGCCATTAGCTACAATAGCTGATGGAGATGTGGCTCTTTGCTTCAACTTCCGGACGGACCGTTGCCGGGAGATCACCCAGGTACTTACTCAAATGGATCTGCCTGAATTTGACATGAAGCACTTATCGCTTCATTATACCACGATGACGGAATATGATAAGACCTATAAAAATGTATATGTCGTTTTTGAAAATGATAATCTCAATAATACATTAGGTGAGATCTTACAGCAAAATGGATTGAAACAGATCCGTATTGCTGAAACAGAGAAATACCCGCATGTGAGTTTCTTCTTCAGTGGCGGACGGGAAGTACCTTTTGAAGGGGAGAAAAGATTAATGGTACAATCGCCTAAAGTGGCTACCTACGATCTGCAACCCGAGATGAGTGCTTTTGAAGTAACCGATGCAATTGTTCCGGAGATACTAAATAAAACCGCCGACTTCATTTGCCTCAATTTTGCCAATGCTGATATGGTTGGCCATACCGGTGTGTGGGCGGCAGCAATTAAAGCCGTCGAAACCGTAGATAAATGTGTAGAACGGGTTGTAACAGCTGCATTGGAAAGTGACTATGCTGTATTCCTGACAGCTGATCATGGTAACTCTGATTACCTGATCAATGAAGACGGATCGCCCAATACAGCACATACGTTGAACCCGGTTCCTTTCTTTATTATTGACAAGGCCTGGAGAGGGGCTATTAAACCCGGTAAACTGGGAGATATTGCCCCCACTATTCTTACCATGATGAAGCTCCCCATTCCTAAAGAAATGACGGGAGAAATTTTAATTGATAAAGTATAACTTTAGAGAAACACATTTTCTATGCTGAAAAAAATATTACTGGTTCTGCTCGCAGCCTTTATAGTTATCCAGTTCATTCATCCCAAGAAAAATATGGCGGAGGGTCCGCAACCTAACTATATTGGCAATGCCTATTCAGTACCCGGAGATGTAAAATCAATTTTAGCAAAGGCCTGCAATGATTGCCATAGCAATAACACGGTATATCCCTGGTATGCAAAAATACAACCCATAGACTGGTGGCTGACCGATCATGTGAATGACGGAAAGAAGCACATCAACTTTGACGAGTATACACACAAATCACTTCGCTACCAATACCACAAAATGGAGGAAACGATAGAAATGGTGAAAGAGGGTGAAATGCCATTAGAATCTTATACCTGGGTGCATAAAGATGCAAAACTTACCAATGAGGAAAAAGCGAAACTGACGGGTTGGGCGGAAACTGTGATGAAAGACATGGAATCAAAATACCCCATTGACAGCCTGAAACGAAAAAAATAGTGCCTTACATAAAGCACATTGACTGATAGTGAGAACTGCAACCAAAAAAATAGCCGGTATTTTGTTTATGCTGCTGGGAACTACTCCCTGGTTGTTTGTTTTCATTTTTATTATCCGGCAGGAGGCTATCCGCCACGAAATGAAAGAAGAGCTTGAAAAAGATATTCCTAAACAGGTACTCGTTATTCCTGATAACGATATCCATTGGGTAAAAAAAGGGAAAGAGATTTTTGTACACGGCAGAATGTTCGACATCAAAACAATGATATCCCGGGATGGCCTTACTACTTTCACCGGTTTTTTTGATGACCAGGAAACAGCATTAAAAAAACAATTAACAGAAGGCTGGAATAAAAATGCCCCGCAACGGAACCAGCTCCTGGTGCAGCTGATTTTCTCACTTCAATGCACACTTGCTGCAAACAGCCCCGATGGATTAACGGGCAATATACGTAAGGAAACCATTCCGGCATTAATAACACCAGCTCTTCCCGACAGCTACAAGGTAATTCTCACTCCTCCCCCGCAGGTATGATCTGAGTAAAAAAGATCATTTTTAAATTATTCAATCAAACCTCTTTTATTATGAGAAAGTATACAATGCTTTCAGCATTGCTATGTGTTACTATTATATCATTCAGCCAGGCAGATACCACTGAAAAGAACCTGGATGAAGTAACCGTCTATTCCAACAAATTCGCAGAAAAGAAAAAAAATATCGCCCAAAAAATTGATGTCATCAGCAGCAAGACTATTGCTAAGGTAAATGCACAAAATACCGGGGACCTCCTGATCGCCACGGGAAATGTATTCGTTCAAAAAAGCCAGCAGGGTGGCAGCAGCCCGGTCATTCGTGGTTTTGAAGCAAGCCGTGTTTTACTGGTCGTTGATGGCATCCGGCTGAATAATGCTATTTACAGGGCCGGCCATTTACAAAATGTAATTACGGTTGATCAGAACATGCTTGAATCGGTAGAAGTCATGCAAGGCCCTTCTTCCACGATCTATGGCAGTGATGCCTTAGGTGGCGTGGTTAATTTCAGAAGCAAATCTCCTAAACTATCCCCAACCGGTCAATTAAAACTCAGTGGTACTGCTTTTACCCGTTACAGTTCTGCCAATAAAGAAAAGACCGGGCATGTTGACGTTAGCCTCGGTGGTAAGAAATTCGGATGGTTACAATCTTATAACTACAGCGATTTTGGCGATATGAAAATGGGTACTCATTACCCCAATAAGTATCCCAACTTTGGCCGCCGTGATTCTGTGATCCGGAATATTGACGGAATTGATTATGTAACCGGGAACAATGACAGCAGGGTGCAGGAATTTTCGGGCTATAAGCAATGGGATATCACCCAAAAATTGTTATACAAACAAAATGAAAAAGTATCTCATACTCTAAATTTCCAGTTATCCAATTCATCGGATGTACCCCGCTATGACAGGCTGCAGGACAAGCGTTATTTTAATGCAGCTATTGGAACAACACTTCGTTATGCGGAATGGTATTACGGCCCGCAAAAACGATTACTGGGAGCTTATGAATTAAACGCTAAAAAACTAGGTTTCCTGGATGAATTCAGGGTCAACCTGAACTACCAGGATATAGAAGAAAGCCGTAACCAGCGGGAATACCGCCGTTACGACCGGCTTGACAGCAGGGTGGAAAATCTGAAAGTAGCAGCCTTTAATGTGGATGGAAAAAAAACATGGGGTAACCATGAACTGGTCCTCGGTATCGACGGTCAATTAAATGACCTCCAATCAACAGCCACGAGAACCAACATCAATACCGGTGCAGTATCCAAACTGGATACCCGTTATCCGGATGGCAAGAACAACATGAATTATTTTGGTGTATTTGCCCAGCACCTGTTAAAAATGAAAGGCGGGAAGCTGGTATTGAACGATGGGATCCGTTTACAAACTATCAGCCTCCGGTCCAGCATAATTGATAACTCGTTCTTCAATTTTCCTTTTACAGAAATAGAACAAAACCCTTTTGCTGTTACCGGTAATGTCGGGCTTGTTTATATGCCTGCAGAAGGCGGCCGGATCACCGCCAATATCTCATCCGGCTTCCGGGCACCTAATATTGATGACCTGGCGAGAATCTTCGAATCAAGTACCGCTACCCGCAGGCTGATCGTTCCCAACCCCGATATCAAACCGGAATACACTTATAATTTCGACTTGGGTCTGACGCAGAACATTAACAATAAGGTACAGTTTGAATTCACCGGCTTCTATACTTTATTCAGAAATGCGATAGCACCTGCTCCTTTTAAGCTGAATGGACAGGACTCTGTTGTTTATAATGGTATTAAATCGGCCGTTTTTGCCAACCAGAATGTAAACAAAGCCTATATAGTTGGTTTTAATGCCCGCCTGAAAGCTGTATTGTCAACTGAGATATCGTTTGAGAATACGGTCAGTTATACATATGGCCGTTTCAAAAATCCTGACGGGAGCAAAACCCCATTAGATCACATTCCGCCTGTATTTGGTAAATCCGGATTTACGTACAAGAAATCAGGGATCAATATGGAACTTTTTGCCATGTTCAATGGCTGGAAAAGGATCAAAGATTATAACCCCAACGGGGAAGATAATGGCCAATATGCCACCGCAGCAGGCATGCCCGCCTGGTTCACCCTTAACTGGAGAGCCAGCCATCCTGTAGGGAAATACCTGGTCTTACAACTTGGTATTGAAAATATTTTTGACAGGAACTACCGCTATTTCGCCTCTGGATTTTCAGCACCGGGAAGAAATTTCATTGTTGCATTGAGAGCTAATTTATAATCCTCCAAAACATAAAGCCTGTCTTTTGACAGGCTTTATGTTTTATCGAACCCCGGTTTTTTGTACCTGGCCCGGGCATTTTTATCCCCCAAATTTTACAATCCCGTGCAGCATTTGTACCTGAAAATTGTCTAAATTACAGGCAACCAAAGGGAATTTATGACCGAGGAAGCCATCTTAAAAGGATGTTTGAATAATGATACCACTGCTCAGCGGGAGTTGTACAACCGGTACAGCCCCAAAATGCTGGCCGTTTGTTATCGTTTTGCACACAACCGGGAGGATGCGGAAGATATGTTGCAGGAAGGCTTTATCAAGGTCTTTTTACAGATACATACTTTCGAAAACAGGGGCGCATTTGAAGGCTGGATTCGCCGGATAATCGTTCATACCTGTATCAACATCCTCAAAAAGAATAAGAAGTTCAGTGAAAGTGTGGACATTATCCACGCAACGGGAGTACAGGTTAGGGAAGAGAGTGTTTCCGCTATCATCCAGGCAAAGCAGGTAGTTGAATGTATCCGCCTTTTGCCAATCGGTTACCGGACTGTTCTGAACCTGTATGCGGTCGAAGGCTACAGCCACAGGGAAATTGCCGGCATGCTGGATATTGAAGAAAGTACCAGCCGCAGCCAGTACACCAGGGCAAGGGCTATGCTGGAAGATATATTAGTACGGAAAAGAATATTGCTGAAACCAAAACAACAGACTGATTGGCTTGCCGCCGTTAGCCAGAGATAACTAACATAATACGTATCCTAAATTACTGACTGGTTATGGAGAGTAATTATAACAACAGGGATTTTGAGCAGTTTGTAAAGCAGAATGCAGACCAATACCGGATGTTTCCTTCCGATAAAGTGTGGGTGGGCATTGATAAAGCATTACATACACGCCGCAGATGGTATGGCTGGGGTCTTGCATTTCTATTACTATTGACGGGTGCCGGTGTTGCCCTGGTCATGTTAACCACTCCTGCAAACAAACAAATTCAACCAGTCTATTCAGCAACAACAGGCAACTTACCCCTTACATCCAATCAGCAAGTAATAACTAAAGAACCAGTTTCTTTATCCAAACCAACTTCTGATATAGCGATCAGCCATCCGCTGAACTTTGACAATAATCACCCAAAAGAGCTGCAATCCTTTAATACCAGCAATAATTCCGGTATTACCAATCTCCTTGCTGGGCAGCAGCAGGTTACAGTTGCGGCAGTACCTGCTGCTGATGCTGTAGCAGAGCCCAATAAGGCTGTGCTGGCAATGCAAGACAATAAAAACCGTAAAGATCTGTACATAAACAACTCCGTTTCAGGCCTGTCATATTCTCCCGTTGCTTCAAAACAAAAAGAATTAATGACAGAACAACCTGTCCCCGAGGCCGCTAAAAAAGCTGAGGAAAAAAGCATTGCACAGATTAAATCAACGGAGATGGCTGAGTACCCCATGACCATTGAAAGCGTTGTCAATAGTTTCAAAAAAAGCAAACCTTCTAGAAAAATAGCTTACCAGGTATACATTGCTCCCACCGTTAGCTACCGAAAACTGTCAGAGAATAAAGGATTTTTACAATCTGCAGCCTCCGCCGGCAATATCCCCGCTTTCGCTGCATATAATGATGTGAGGAATGTTGTTGTACACAAACCCGATATCGGCCTGGAACTGGGATTTGCAGCAAAGTACCCGTTAACAAAAGCCATACAAGTTAGAGCTGGCTTACAGTTTAATGTAAGCCGTTATGACATCAAAGCTTATTCATACCCCGGCGAAATCGCAACCATTGCCCTGGATGCCGGATCCAACAGTTCCATTTCAAGAGAAACAACTTATCGCACCCGGAGCGGCAATAACGCTAACTGGTTACAAAATCTTTACTATTCTGCGTCGCTTCCGGTAGGCGTGGAAGTGAAACTTATTCCAGGTAAGAACAACGCCAACTATTTTGGTATTGCTGCTACCATCCAGCCAACTTATATCATCAGCGACAGAACTTACTTGCTATCGACTGATTTTAAAAATTATGTGAAAGTTCCTTCGCTGACCCGAAACTGGAATATGAATACAAGCTTTGAAGCCTTCATGAGTTATGGAACTGGTAAAACAAAATGGCAGATAGGGCCACAGATCCGCTACCAGATCCGGTCAAGCTTTGAAAATAAATACCCGGTGAAAGAAAATCTGTTTGATTTTGGTTTAAAAGTCGGTATTACCCTGAATCAGTAACCGATACTAACTGCTCGCTTTGTTAAGATATCCCGGTTTGCACTCTGCTGCTGCCGGGATTTTTTTTGAAGCTCTGTTTTACGCTAATTTTAGGGCATGAAAAAGAATCTCATTTTAGCTGTTATAATCTCGTTACTGATCACCAGTTGCAAGAACAAGGAAGAAGATGCAACGAAGAAATTTATTTCTATCCATTCGTACATTAATTCCCAGATTGCCGGTGTGGATACATCACTTTATGCAATTATCAAACTTGATATTATAGACAGCACCCCGACCGACACCACTTATGTGAAAAGAGAGGAGTTCAGATCGTTAGCGAAAGATTTTCTCAACCTGCCCGATATCGCTGAAAAAAAATACCGTAAGAAATACAAGGAAGAATCCCGCTATGATGAAGGAATGGACAGAGCGATCATTACTTATTTACCCGAAGACCCTTCTAAAGCAGTAATACAACGCCAGGAAATGCATGTTAAACCCAACCTGGGTGGTAGCGATGCGATCGTAAAGACATTATATATTGATTACCTCCTGAACTCAAAAGACAGCATCGTACAAAAAAGAATGCTCTGGCAGGTTGACCGCAGCTTCCAGGTAACCACCATCAGGCAATTACCCGGGGAGGAAGAAAAGATATCAACCGTAAAAGTGATCTGGAATGAACCCACCGATCAATGACATCTGCCGATTTTCAACATATCGCTACCACGATACCGCATCAGCCGGGTATCTATAAATATTTTGACAGCAGCAATGAATTGCTATATGTTGGCAAGGCGAAAAATCTGCGCAAAAGGGTCAGCTCCTATTTTACCAAAACATTTACCAGCTATAAAACACACGAACTGGTTCAGCGGATCAACAGGATCGAATTCACGATTGTAGATTCAGAGCAGGATGCCTTTCTGCTCGAAAATTCGTTGATTAAACAATTTCAGCCGCGGTTCAATATCAACCTGAAAGATGATAAAACCTACCCCTTCATCGTCATTAAGAATGAACCTTTTCCCAGGGTCTTTCTTACCAGGAAGAAAATTATGGACGGGTCTGAATACCTCGGCCCGTATACTTCTGTAAAAAGAGTGCGGGAATTAATGGAATTCATCAAGCAAACAATCCAGTTGAGAAACTGTTCATTAAATCTCACGGATAAAAACATTCAAAAAGGAAAATTCAAAGTTTGTCTTGAATATCATTTGGGTAATTGCAAAGGCCCCTGTGAAGGGTTGCAAACAGCAGAAGATTACAAAGAGAATTTAGTATTACTAAAAAATCTTTTAAAAGGAAGCCTGTCACCGGTGATCCGCCACTTTAAAGAAGAAATGAAAGGGCATGCTGCTAACCTCGCCTTTGAAAAAGCAGAGCAGACCCGGAAAAAGATCGAGTTCCTCGAAAATTACCAGTCAAGGTCAGTTGTTGCCAATGCAAAGACGGGTAATATGGATGTATTCTCCATTGTTAAAGAAAAAGATATTGCCTATGTCAATTTCCTGATGGTAAGAGAAGGTACCATTGTACAAACACAGACCAATAAAGTGGAGACACACCTGGATGAGCCACCTGAAGAAATACTGAGTTTCACCGTAGCGCAACTTCGGACAACATTTAATAGTGATGCCTCCGAGA
Organism: uncultured Bacteroidota bacterium; assembly: GCA_902826165.1. Taxonomy (GTDB): domain Bacteria; phylum Bacteroidota; class Bacteroidia; order Chitinophagales; family Chitinophagaceae; genus CADEDV01. The sequence goes on along the minus strand of CADEDV010000016.1, from coordinate 27,713 downwards.
TTGTAGTTCCGTTCAGCATTGAATTCCCGCAAACCGAAGTAACTATAACAGTCCCTAAAGGCGGGGACCGGAAAAAACTACTGGAACTTTCAGAAAAAAATGTCAACTATTTTATAGAAGAGATCCGCAGCAGAGAACGGTTAAAGCTGGACCTGAAACAAAACAGTAAAACAAACCTGTTACTGCAATTGCAATCCGATCTTCAGTTACAGGAGACACCGGTGCATATCGAGTGTTTTGATAACTCCAACTTCCAGGGCAGCTACCCGGTATCCGCCATGGTATGTTTTAAGAACGGTGAACCAAGTAAAAAGGATTACCGTCATTTTAATGTGAAAACGGTAGAGGGCATCAATGATTTTGCCACGATGAAGGAAGCCGTTTACAGGCGATATAAGCGGCTTAAAGAAGAAAAACAGGATTTCCCACAGTTGGTCATAATTGATGGCGGTAAGGGGCAGCTAAGCGCCGCTATGGAAGCGATTCGGGAACTGGAGCTGGTTGGCCGCACAACCCTGGTAGGTTTGGCTAAAAATGAAGAGGAAATATTCTTTAGCGGTGACCAGGAATCACTGAAACTACCCTTCAACAGTGAAAGCCTGAAACTGATCCGCCGCATCAGGGATGAAGTACATCGTTTTGGTATTACGTTTCATCGCCAGCAACGCAGTAAAGGAACCTTTAAAAACGAATTGGAAGATATTCCGGGTATTGGTAAAGCAACGGCTGATTTGCTGTTAAAAGAGCTGAGATCGGTTAAGAATGTAAGTCAGCAAACAGAAGAAGAATTAGCGAAATGGGTAGGTAAAGCAAAGGCGAAAATCATTGCTGCGCATTTCAAAAAATGAGCTTTCATCGTATCGTTTAATAACAAAAAAAATGGGGCCAGGATAGAAATCCAGCCCCGTTTTTAAAATCCAATATCCTATGAAAAACCGAGACGAAAATACGACATTTATTCAACTTTCCTATAGGACTTTTACGATTTTGAAAACTTTTTTTAATTCTTTTGTTCTGAAAGGTTTAAGCAATAAAAAGGCCCCGGTTATCGGGGCCTTTTTATTGCTATTTTTTGGTGTATTTCTTACACTTAATACGACCAAAGATCTTGTTCGTAATTGAATATTTTGTCCTTGATATTATCGCCTTCCAGCAGAGCCAGGATCGGATCTCTTGGATAGACTTGTCTCAAGGTCTTATTCGCAGCATTGTCAATCGTTGATTTTACAATATAGCTGCTGAACATCCTGCTTTCAAACAATTCTTCCCAGGTCTGGCGGCTTTGGCCCATGTTTTTGGGGTTGTATACTTCTGATTTTGCAAGCATTGGACGCAAATCAGGATAATATACCCAGAACATTACTGAGCTACCCCTTTCCTTACCATCAGGGCCTAAGATAGATTTTAACGGAGCCAATCCTAATATTCTTACAAACATTCTGCTGGCTTCCCTGTCAAAAACCCATTCTTCTTTGATCCTGAGTTTCATTACACTTTTACCATCAAAGCTGGATCTTGTAACCACATATTCGATCACCTTACTGGGGTCATTAACGTCGGTTTTAGCTACTGTATCTGCAGAACCAACTGTCAATTGCTGTATTTCAGTCATTGTCATGGGTGTGGTGAACCTTTCATCAGAGAATGCAGTTACCTGACCGGTATTCACCGCCTTTAACAGCATATTGATGAACAACTCACTCCCATTATCACTTTGTGCATCGTACCGGAACACCTGGTTCATTTTTTCACGCAGGTCTAATTCACGCCATACTTTTTCAGCAAACAAGGCATCATCCCAACGCAGATGTTCATAATCCAGCGGAGTTCTTGCAGTCAGGTTACTTTTGTCAAAAGCATTATCATTACGCAATGATTTTTTGACAATCGTGTCAGACACGGTACTTGAATCAACCCTGATCGGAATATTACCGTAAGGATTATAATTTGACGGCTGGTTATTATTGGTCTGCTGCTGTGCTTCAGCCCCTGTTGGAGTAGTCGGCGTAGTGCCACCACCTCTGCGGCGGGGAGTCCTTTGTGCAGCCACTGAATCTGCCAGCACACATAACAAAAGTGCTGCACAACTGAAACGAACGAATTTGTTTATCATAGCTCTCTGTATTATCTGATATTATAATAAATACCCGGCAATTTTCTCACTCTTCCATCAGGTCCGATGGCCCGGATATCACGGATAGTGATCAAAGACCCTGCTTTTAATTTATTGATAGCTGATTGTGCCTTGGGGCTCCATGTGTTGCCTGTACAAGGTGCTTCAATGATATCTCCTGTTTCAACATCGTCAGCTTCTACAACGAAACTCTGAACAGTATATTTCAAATCAAACGGGAAATCTTTGATCCAAGCTGATACACCGGCCTGAGCTTTGAAGGCACCTGCTGGTACGTTCTCACCACTTGGGAAGGCACCTACGGTTGCTACCGGATCAGGAATCGTTCTTACCCGGAACTGTGAAGCTCCTGCTAATTTACCATCTACTGAAACAGAAATACGGCAGTCATCAGTTACGCTATTAACACGAGCATTGTATTTGCCATTACCAACCCTGGTAATAGAACCACCCCCGCCAGTAATGCTAACTTGTATCTTATCATCTCCGCCACCGCTTGCTGCTATGGAAAGTGGGTTATCAACATTAATATAAAGCACATTCATTTTATCTAATGCGATAGAGGCATTTGCCTGACCTACGGTGTATTCGATATTTTTTTCAATTACCTGGTCTTTACCATCCTGGTCTTTATAGGCAATTCTTACAGGTACTGTACGATTACCCATACCGCCAGCAGGCAGTTTTGTATGAGCAGCTCCATCTTCGCCTATAGCTACAGTTTGTCCACCAATAGTAATTACTGGTAATGCTTGTTTACTGAAAGCTCCCACACCCGCAGTGATCTCAATATCCTGCCCTGGCATCAGGTAATTAGAACTCTGTCCAATGATCGCAGCATAAGTATCAAACCTTACATTTACTTTACCCACCTGCTCATGACAGAAAGCAACTAATTTGTTCTCCGTGGTCTTAATGTCATTCTGAAATTTGCTCAGAATCGTCATGGCAGCTACAGTAGGTACCATTCTGAAATAAGCAGCTTCCCAACTGTTATTGCCTTTGTTTTTTGTGGGAGGCTTGGTAAGGTCAATTTGTAAGTTATCTTTAAAAGCAGAATCAATCAATGGATCAATAGCGAGTACATCTTTTTTGTACTTCTCTAAAGCTGCATAGAGTTTTTTACCCTCTCCTTTTTCCACCATAATTCGTGTGGCAATATCCAGGTTGTCTTCTTTGAAACTTTTCTCCTTATTATTGGGATCACCGCCAGCTTCTTTTAATATCTGGTCTTTGTATCCCTGTATATAGGTAAATATCGATTTAGAAAGATCGATCACCTGTTTGGCCTTGGGTTGCCAAATTTTAGCTTTGTCAGCAGTAGGCCCTTCGGACATCTTCTCCGTCAAAGACTCAAATACCGTTTGTGAAGATTTGTCTACGGTGGTATTGGTCTTTTCCAGGCTATTATTTACCGTTTTGAAGGCATTCAGGATCTCTGATGACACGTTCAGGGCCAGCAGGGCTGTCAGAACGAGGTACATCATGTTGATCATCTTTTGCCGTGGCTCTTTAGGTAAAGACATGACGATTTATTTTTTTTTATTCCGCTGTTACGGAACTGGTTTTAGAAATGGTGACTTTCAAAAATCACGGGATACGGATACGGAATTTTAAACGAACCCTTGTACCGTTAGTTTACATTTTAGTTGCGACCCTGCATAGCACTGAGCATATTGCCATAAATATTATTCAGGCGGCCCAGGTTATTAGCCAGTAAAGCGATCTGGTCTTGTGCTTTCTTGGCATCTTCCACACTACCCTGCATTGCTTCAGAAGCTTGCGTAAGGTTGCTGTAGAATTTATTCATTGCCTTCAGGTGATTATTAGTATCCTGTAATTCCAGTTCATAAATAGTGTTCAGGGAAGACAGGTTCTTTGTAAGTACCTGTACCTGCTCGTGGAATTGTTTAGTACCATCTGCAGCCTGGTTGAAGTGCTGGATACTGTTGGCAGCACCCACATAAGCATCTTTCATCTGGCCTAAGGCAACAGAAGCTTCTTTGGTTTTAGCGGTATAGTCACCGGTAGCAGCAACCACATCAGTGATGTCAGCCATTTTATCAACGGTGCCACCTAATTTTTTGAAGTTCTCACCCAGGCGACCTAAGTTAGCCGGTGTGATATCAGCATCTTTCAGCATATCCTCCAGCTTATTCAGGGCAGGATTGCCAGTGCTGGCTCCTGGTAAAGTAAGCGGCGTAGGCTTAAAGTTAGGATCAAGGTCAGGGTGAACGTTAATATCAGGGAAATAACGCTGCCAATGGGGTTCTTCAGGAGGAGGTACCAGTAAGGCCATCACTAAGAACACAATTACCTCTGCTAACAGACCGGCTGTAATCATTTCATCGGCAGCAGGCCAGTGACGTATTTTGAATAACGCTCCAAGAATTACAACGGCAGCGAAAAAAGCGAATATAAAATTGAGGACAACCTGACCTCTGTGGGTTTTAAAGAACATCATAGCGGGTTCGTTTTTATAGTTTATTAAATTTTAACAAAAACAAATAACGGGAAAATGAATACAAAAATTGTTTCATAAAAAAAGAGGTCGCAGATATAAAGACCTCAGGGAATTGTTTTTATCTGCGACGACCTTTTTGCGGAGCTGCGGGTAAATCGATCACACAACGGAAACCGATGTAAGATTTTGTAGAATCCTGGTATTCGTAAGTGCTGGTACCGTTCTGCAGGTAATAACCTACATCTTTCCAGCTGCCACCACGGATGATCTTACGCTTCATCAGCGGAGGATCTTCGTCTTTGGCATTCCAGCGAACATCAGGGTTCATATCGTGTTGGAAGTTGTTACGTCCTTCGTAGTAGATAGTGGAAGTCCACTCTGCCACGTTACCAGACATACAATACAGACCATAATCATTAGGCCAGTAAGCGTCGGCACGAACAGTATAGAAACCACCATCTTCAGGATAGTTACCACGGCCGGGTTTGAAGTTGGCCATCAAACATCCTTTCTTATTTCTCAGGTAATAGTTACCCCAGGGGAACATAGTTTGTGAACGGCCGCCGCGGGCTGCATATTCCCACTGAGCTTCTGTAGGCAGGCGGAAATCTGATTCCTGTGCTCTTTTCTTGGAATCAAGGAAGGTATTCAGCAAATGGGTTCTCCACTCGCAGAAAGCCGTAGCCTGTTTCCAGTTGACACCAACCACAGGATAGTTACCAAATGACGGGTGAGAAAAATATCTCTTAGTCATTGGTTCATTATAAGAATAGGAGAAGTCACGGATCCAAACTAATGTATCAGGATAGATCGGTGTATCTTTTTTAATCATGAATTTAGAACGTGGTTTGCCGGCATTTTCCCGTTTGGCACTTTCTTTCAGATCAAAAACCTCAGAATGGTAGATTAATTTAGAAGGATCGATCTCTTTTTTACCGAAGATCCTGTCTTCAGGAGCAAAGATCAGGTCTGTGCTGCCGAGGTCTTCGATACTTTTGGGATCATTCCATTTGAAGGTAGCCATTGCCTTCCAGTCAACATACTCGTTACCATCAGCACCGGCTTTTACTTTACCGAGTTTACGGGCTGCGACAGAGTCACGAACCCAATAAACAAACTGACGATACTCGTTGTTGGTGATTTCAGTAGCATCCATCCAGAATCCACTGATAGAAATGGACCTGTTACGGGAACTGAAGGCATAAGCCGGATCTTCATCACTTGGGCCCATATGGAAAGTACCCTGGGGAACATAGACCATGCCCGGAGGTTTGGGCAAAGTATACTTGTTTCCCGGAGCAATGCCATGTACCTGGCCGTCGTTGGGAAGGCTTCCGCCTTTGTTTTTCTTTCCTCCCAGTATGCCACAGCTTGACATCAGGGTGATACACGCAACTGCGAGGAGTGTGTAGTTCAGGTTTTTCATTTTCATACACTTAAAGGGTATTGGGCAAATATAATGTTTTGACCTTATCGGTTGCACAACGTTATGATTTATTTTTTTCAAATCAAAGTGGTTTTTACGAGGTAAAATCTCTAACGGGTTTTGATCTCTTTTATTGTATTAACTAAAAATTAATTATTCATTTTTCACCTTGTCTATCAGCGTAATAAGCTGCTCCGCAGCGTAAACCGGGGCCTTGCAGCTATAATTTTTGCACAACCAGATGTTAGTTTTTTCAGTAATTTTTTTGCCACTTAATAAAGGATAGCTACTGGCTTCACTGGTAACCATTACTACCTTATGTGGCAGGTACATTTTCAATATATCCCTGTGCACTTCAGCCGGGCTCTTTCCTGTGATCGCAATTTCAGCGGTTCCGTCGGTGATTTCCTGGAGCAACCCGGCCCAAACTCCAAACGAGGTAGGGTATTTTATTATTGCATTACCGAGGCTGGATATCATCGCAAAAGACCGTTCCTTCCAGTCATTCCTGCCTGTTAATATCGATAATTGGTACAAGTTCGTTGCCATTACCGCATTCCCGGAGGGAACAGCCCCATCGTACACCTCCTTTTTTCGGACAATAATGTCGGGCTGGTTTTTGGGGGTAAAAAAGAAGAAGCCGGTCTCCTCTTCACTGAACTCAGCAATGACATAGTTGGTAATATCAGCCGCCTTATCCAGCCAGTCGGTATTGCCTGTAATTTCCTGCAACTGGAGCAGAGCCTGTATCAAAAAAGCATAATCATCCAGGAAGGCGGGAAACTTTGCCTGCTCTTTCTTCCAGGTATGGTGAAAGCCGGCTACATCTTTTACTTTAAATTTTTCAAACAGGAACTTCATATTATCTATAGCCAGTTGCCGGTAACGCTCATCACCGGTAGCTGCAAAAGCTTTGCCCAGGGCTGTATTCATCAACGCATTCCAGCCCAGCAATATCTTGTCATCTAAAGAAGGACGAGCCCGTTTACCTCTCTCTGCTAATAAAATACCTTTGCCCTTTTCAATAACCTTGTTCAGCTCATTTATTGATACGTTGCTGTTTTCAGCGAATTTTTCAGCTGCTTCTTTCACCCACAGAATATTTATTCCTTCCCAGTTGCCAGCCGGGCTGATATCATAATATGCGCAAAAAAGAGCCGCATCTTTCCCGAGCAAGGTATTTACTTGTTCATAAGTCCATACATAGAACTTGCCTTCCACCCCTTCGCTATCCGCATCCAATGCTGCATAAAACCCTTTACCCGGGTGCATCAATTCTCTTTCAACAAAAGCAATCGTTTCGCTTAATACCTCTTTATACCTTTCTTTTTTCGTTAACTGGTAGGCTTCACTTAATACCGAAAGCAGTAATGCATTATCATAAAGCATTTTTTCAAAATGCGGTACCAGCCATTCTGCATCCGTTGAATAACGGGCAAACCCTCCGCCTACCTGGTCATAAATACCGCCATCAATCATTTTGTCCAGGCTCAGTAAAGCCTGTTGCAATGCTTCTTCATTTCCCGACACATAATGATACCTCAGCAAAAACTGTATCGTGAAAGTTTGAGGAAATTTAGGCGCCCTTCCGAAACCGCCCCATTGTTTATCGGCTGATTTCATAACCGCTTCAAAAGCCCTCTCCAGGTTTTCGGGTGTAAAGAGTTGTTCTTCTGTTCCGGGCTTTTGCAACCCGAAGGAATTAGACTGTGACAAATGTGCTGTAAGATTTTCGGCCTGTGCATTTATTTCATGTCGTCTCTCACCGAATGCCTGTGCCACACTATTTAAAACATCCTGCCAGGAGGGCCGGTTAAATGCTTTTTGGGGTGGAAAGTAAGTACCTCCATAAAAAGGTTTTCCATCGGGAGTCAGGAAAACATTCAGGGGCCAACCTCCGCTGCCTGTCATAGCCTGCACGGCATCCATATAAATATGATCCAGGTCTGGCCTTTCTTCCCGGTCAATTTTGATATTGATGAAATGTTCATTCATTACCGCCGCCGTTGCCGCATCTTCAAAACTTTCTCTTTCCATCACATGACACCAGTGACAGGCTGAGTAGCCAATACTCACCAGAATAGGTTTATTTTCCTCCTTTGCTTTTTGCAAAGCCTCCTCACTCCAGGGATACCAGTTGACCGGATTATGAGCATGTTGCAAAAGATAAGGGCTTGTTTCCTGTAAAAGTTTATTACTATGGGTGTGCATATAAGTACAATGCCTGGTGAATAATAAAGTTCGTGGTTTACCCGGAAGTAAAAAGAAAAAGGACACTGCCGGCAGTGTCCTTTTGAAACTATCTGGTAAGTTGATTATTTTTTCTTTGTTGCTGCCGACAGGTATTGTTCCAGGGCTGCAACCATACTCGGTGTTTGTGGCTGTGGTGCTTTGATCTCCAGTTTCAGCCCGGCTTCTTCGGCTGCTTTAAAAGTGTTGCTGCCAAAAGCACCGATCACCGTTCCATTTTGTTTGAACTTGGGGAGGTTATCAAACAAACTCTTTACACCACTCGGTGTAAAGAAACACATGATGTCAAATTCATGTTGAGCCAGTAATTCCTTGACATCACTGCTTACACTGCGGTACATAAAGGCCAGTGCATGTTCACAATTATTCGTCTTCAGCCAGTTAACGATCTCATTATCCTGCTGGTTTTCTGAGCAGACATACAGGAACTTCTCATTGCTTTTATGTTTATTCACTACCTCAAACATGCTTTTATTGGTACCATCAGCACCATAAAAGACCTTACGCTTGCGGTAGAGAATGAATTTTTGCAGGTAGAGAGCCACTGCTTCTGTAATGCAGAAATACTTGGTATCCTGGGATACATTGACCTTCATTTCCTCGCACATGCGAAAAAAATGGTCAATTGCATTCCTGCTGGTGAAGATCACACCCGTGTAATTAGGTATCTCAATCTTTTGTTTGCGGAAATCCCTTGCCGGAATAGCTTCCAATTTAATGAAAGGCTTAAACTCCAGCTCTACTCCATATTTCCGGGCCAGTTCAAAATACGGAGACTTTTCACTCTCCGGCCTCGGTTGGGTAATCAGGATCTTATTTATTGCTTTGGCCTGCTCACCGGCCTTATTAACCCCATTTTTAATCATGTGCGGTTCGGCTAAAGTTGTGTGCAAAGGTAAGTAGTTCTATTGAAAAAACACCAGTAAAAGCTTGTAAATCAGCAAAAGCGGGGCAATCTCGAAAGCACACAGATATAAAAAGAAATGAAAAGGATTGAATTTGACCTGATTACGAACAGCAGAATAAGTAAGTATAAACCTGTATAACAGAAGTATTCCTATACCGGTCCACGATAAAAGAAGCGCAGACAAATACCCGTTTCCCTGCATAAAAGCCAGCATAATAAGAAAAGGCAACAGGAAAACGCCAATCACCTTATTAATGATAAAGACAATAAAAATATAAGAATCAGCAGCCTCCCGCAGGTTGAATATCCAGCCCAATATCTTTAACCCGATAAACTTTACAAAATAGGTAACTGAAAGCCCTGCGGCACAATACAGGAAGAACAGCCAAAAATCAGCTTTTGCTACCAGGTTAAAATGGAGCAACATAAAATCGATATATAAACCACCTGCCACCACAAAGAAACCATTCAGTAAAAGAGAAGGAAGTGGCGTTTGCATTAATTGTTCCCTGATCTGCCGTTGTTTTAATGTTGTCCGGAAGAAAAGGCGGAACAGGTCACTGAAATATTTTGGAAACGCCATCCGGAAAAAAGCAAATACTAATAATAAGAACAGCAGAAAGTAAAATAGAAGTTCTTTGCCTTCAAATTGTTTCAGGTTACCCGTCTCCGGGGATAAAGGTTTGCCTGCAAATCCAAAATAAGGATGATGCTCCATTACCTGCCTGTAAATCGGCACTGCCGGATCTGCTGCCCAGCCGGTATCTTTTACAACTGGTTGCCGGGAAAAGGAATCTGCCATTTGTATAGCCAGTAATGAATCACGAATCAACGCAGAATCCTGGGCAGCAATTGAATCAGCCGGTAAAATCCCGGTAACAGCTGTATCTGTTTGGGCAGAAACGGTTCCGCACAAACAAGACAATAAAATTATAAACGAGATTAAAAAGCGACTCACCAAGGTTAGTTATGCTGCAAAAATATTGAAGTGGCATCCACTCTGTTCATTATCATTAAAAATAGTTGATAAAGCCGAAGTGTATCTTGGATTGACGAAGATTAAACTCTGTATCATTCCGCTTGCCTACCGCCCATGCAAGGTTAAAAATGCCTGTTTTTGTTTCCAGTGCCAGCCCGAGCCCTGTTCCAAAATAAGTGTAACTGATATTACTGTTCTGGCTGTTGTTCCTGCCCCAGCCTCCGTCTGCCAGTAAATAAAAATAAGAATTAGCCTGCCCGGTTAATATCCTGTACTCAACGGTAGCGATAGCAAATTGAGACAGGTACTGGCTTTCCTCATCAAAGCCACGCAATAGTTTGTATCCTCCTAACTGGAACAATTCATTCCTGAAAATATTACCGCTTTGTAAAAGGCCTGCATTCACCGCTGTTTTAATGGTACTCTGTTTGCCAACCGGCAGATACCTGGCCGCTGTTACTCTTGCCCTGAACTGGTAAGTTTTCAGCTTAATAGTATCATACAGGGTTTCAAAATCAAAAGAAGGGTCACCGGGGTCTTTAAATTCCAACACTTCATTATTCTTTTTTATTTTTTTTGTGCCGGCAGATGTTATGATCCGTAATTCATTACCGCGGCGTGGATTGAGACGGTAATTGGTATTGTTGAATTCATAATCAATCCCCACATTCACCGAGCTGACATCAGCTTCATCCGTGAGTCTGCGGTTCTGAAGTAGGAATGTTTTATTAACCCCGTTGACAATCGTTTGAAAACGCTGAATGAATAATTTACCTGATTGATTCGTATTTAAAACGTATTGGGCACCGAGCTGCAGGTTAATATTGACAAATGTGCTGTCCTTCCTGAAAATATCAAAGGCGAAATCAAGCCCAACCGGGGTGTGAAAGAGATAAGGATATTGAAAAAGCAGGTTAAGCCGTGGTGATTTCACCTGCAGCTGCTGCCAGTTGAGCCCAATTGTTTCACCTGAACCCAATGCGTTTTTCAGATTGATATTTGCTTCACCTGTCAGTAATAATTTTTTTGAAGATAACTGATCATTATTTGGCAAAAAACCAACGAGCACATTGATCTGGCTGCTTTTCTTAGGCTTCAGGTATAAGTTCAATACCGAACCGGTTCCCAGTCTTGTCAGGCTGGAAGGCTGTTCTTCTTCGATATAAGTCAGTTCCCTGATCTTTTTACTGACCCGTAAAAGTTTTTCTTTACTATAGCTGCTGCCGTTGGGAATATCAAGATACCGCTGCAGGTATTCATTTGAAATTTTTACTTCCCCAAATACCCGGATACTATCAATCCGGTATGCAGGCCCTTTATTGATTTTGAGCTTTGCCCTTACCTTTTCTTCTTCCAGTTGCAGGCTGTCGAGATAAATCTTAGCGAACGGATGCCCGTTATTCTCCAGGTAATTCAGCATTTTTTCCTGCCATTGCGCTACCTCCCGGAAGTCCATCGGCTTATCAGTAAATATTTTTTCCCGCCAGCCCACTGCATCCAGTAATGAAGCATCAATACCACTCGCTTCCAGTTGAGCCCAGCGATACACCTGCCCGGCAAAAAGTACCATGCTTGCGAAACTGGAATCGTACCGGAGACTGTCAATGGAAGCCGTCACATATCCTTTTGCCTGCAAAAGACCTGGAAGTTTATTAATATATTCGGTACAGGCATAGCGGGAAGCAAAATCAGCGGGAATACCCAATTGGGAAGCTAATACAGCTGAATCTTTATCCACCCCTTTTAAGCGGAGTATATACTTATCCTGTGCTGGTAAATGAATACTCAGCAACAAGAAAACAAGAACCGATATTTGCACTCTGAATGTTGTCATGTGGCTTTTCGCCGGGATATTGATGGCAATTTATTCATTAAATCACAAACTACATTGGCAGGTATTTATATTCATATCCCCTTTTGTAAACAGGCTTGTCACTATTGCAATTTTCATTTCGCTACCTCCCTGCGGTATAAGAACGAATTGATAGCTGCTTTATTGAAAGAAATCGTTTTACAAAAAGATTACCTGGAAGGTGAACCGGTTGAGACCATCTACTTTGGTGGCGGTACGCCAAGCCTCTGCACTAAAGAAGAAATTCAGCATATAATTACGAGGATAAACGAATACTTTACTGTTTTACCAGGTGCAGAAATTACGCTGGAGGCCAACCCGGATGATATTACGACAGTAAAATTGGTTGACTGGAAAGAAATCGGCATTAACCGGCTGAGTATAGGTATCCAGAGTTTTTTCGAAGAAGACCTGCAATGGATGAACAGGGCGCACAATGCTCAACAGGCATTTGATAACTTAAGATTGGCTACTACTTATTTTGACAATATCACTATTGACCTGATCTATGGCACTCCACAACTGACCAATGAAAAATGGAAACAGAATGTGGAGACCGCCATCTCGCTTAATATCCCGCATCTTTCCTGTTATGCACTGACGGTGGAACCCAAAACAGCATTAGATAAACTGATAAGGCAGGCAAAATCTGCCAATGTAAACCCGGATAAACACTCTGAACAATTCCTGCTGCTGATGCAATGGCTGGAACAAGCCGGCTATGAACATTATGAAATATCCAATTTCGCCAAACCGGGCTGGCGCAGCCGTCATAATTCTTCTTACTGGCAGGGAAAAAAATATTTAGGGATCGGGCCATCTGCCCATTCATTCAATGAAAGATCAAGGCAATGGAATATTGCCAACAACAGTATATATATAGAGAAGATCAATCATCATGAACTGCCTGCAGAAACGGAGTTATTGACACCCGTTCAGCAACAGAATGAATACATCATGACATCTCTTCGAACAATGGAAGGATTACAGTTAAGCCGAATTGAGGAAAAACACCTGGCTAAACTGCTGGCTGCTGCTAAAAAATATACCGACAGGGGTTTATTAAAAGAAGACAATAATGCATTAGTGCTGACAAAAGAAGGCCGGTTACTGGCGGATGGAATTGCTGCTGATCTTTTTTGCTAACCATTCCTGATCCAGCCAATCAAAATATTCAGTACACAACCAATAGCAACAAGCGAAGTAAGAATAAAGCCAAACCATTTGATGGGATGAGGTGTGCCGCCTGTTTTTTTACCATCCTGGTATTTATTAAACTCCAGCACATTTAATACGATGAGGACAATGGCAGCTGTGAAGAAAAGTACCTGGAAAAACTGGATCATGCAACAACGATTTTGATCATGGTGAAGTTAAAACTTTTGATGTTGTCTCCAATAATTGTAGACCTGTTTTCCTGCCAGGCAGGCCACCATTATCAGTACGGCAGAAGGGCCGAATCCATGGTAAAAAAGTGGCATAGGGTGAGATTTACTGGTTATCCGATCACAATTCCATTTACACTAATCAGACCATTACCCCTTCTATACGTTTAAATCCTTCCTGTGGATTAACATTTTCCCATAATATCTTATACACCGTTTCGGCCAGCGGCATAGCCGCATCCACCGACTTGTTAATATTATAGATACACTTGGAGGCATTATACCCTTCCGCCACCATATTCATTTCCAGTTGGGCCGATTTGACGGAATAGCCTTTGCCGATCATATTACCGAAGGTCCGGTTACGGCTATATAATGAATAACAAGTTACAAGCAGGTCACCCAGGTATACAGAAGCCGCATAGTTGGGAGTTTTGCGGTGGGTTAGCGGATCTTCCTCGTCATCATGTTCACCTACTGTTATATGCTCGGCACCAAATTTTTTAAGAAACCCCGCCATCTCATCGGCAGCATTGGCAATGTAGACGCTGAGGAAGTTATCGCCATAATCCAGCCCATGCGCCACTCCTGCACCCACGGCATAAATGTTTTTTAATACTGCTGCATACTGCACACCCAAAATATCATGATTTACCACCGTACTGATATAATCGGTGGTAAAATGAGAGGCCATTTCTGAAGCAGCGGTAATATCAACGCCTGAGAAAGTAAGATAGGACAGTTTCTCTGCCGCCACTTCTTCTGCATGACAGGGGCCAAGCACGGCAAAATAATTTTCTAATGGAATATTGAATTGCTGTTGTAAGTAGTAATTCAGTAAAATGTCTTTACCGGGCAATAATCCTTTGATAGCGGAGATGATTTTTTTCCCGTTCCAGTCTTCCGGGTTCAATGAAGCAAGGCTTTCTTCTGCATAAGCAGAAGGTACAGCGATGACCAGCACATCAGAATTGCGAACCACTTCTTTTACATCAGGTGAAATTGTGAGGAGCGATACATCGAAATAAGCGGAGCTCAGGTAATGCGGGTTATGCCGGCGCTTTTGCAGATGCTCTATAGAATCCGTATTCCTGATCCACCAATGGATGGCATGCTTCTTATCAGTAAGAATTTTAGCTAATGCTGTTGCCCAACTACCGCTGCCAATGATTCCAAAACGCATATCAGAATTATAATTAAACCTGTTACCAAATTAATCCGCAATAAAGGTAAGAAACCAACCTGTTTGTATTACTATTCATAAAAAAGGTGCCGGGAAACAAATCCCGGCACCCCTTACATGTTTAACCAAATTGGTTTATTTCTTCTCAAAAAGTTTATCCTTTGGTACCACTTTTACTTTCATACCATCTTTCAGTGTTTTACTGATGGCCGTATAAGGGCCCGACACCACTTCATCACCGGGTTTCAAACCGCTGAGAATTTCGATATAGTTTATATCCTGTATCCCGGATTTTACAACCGCTTTTTTTACGGTGCCATCTTTTTGCAAAATAAATACAACCTCTTCCAGTTCGTCATCGGCCGGCACTTCGTTATTGTTCATGTCATCTTCTTCGCCCTTGCTTTGCTGGTCTTCCTTCTTTTTATCCGCCATGCTCTTGTCACTTCCTTTTACCCTTGCATTTACAGCCGTGATGGGTACTGCCAAAGCATTCTCAATTCTCCGGGTCTTGATATCAGCACTGGCATTCATCCCCGGCCGGAAAGGGAATGTTTTTACCGCCAGATCTTTATAAGATTCTTTATCGAGGCGAATTCGTACTTCATAATTAGTAACATCATTGGAACTTGTCAGCGAACTGCCGCTGGCCGTACTGCTGGCGATCTTTGTCACCACGCCTTTGAACTTACGGTTATTGTAGGCATCCACTTCCACGTCAGCAGAATCACCAATATTCACTTTCACAATATCATTCTCTCCTACATCCACCCTCACTTCCAGCACCGCCATATCGGCTACGGTCATCATTTCTGTACCTACATTAAAGCTGTTACCCGCCACGCTTTCTCCTTTTTTTACTTTTAAGGAAGAGATCACTCCATCCATTGGCGCTATAATGGTCGTACGGCTCAGGTCCTTATTTGCTTTGGATAAACCGGTTTGTGAACTTTGCACACCGGCCTGCAATCCCCGGATATTTTGTTGGGCCGCATTATAATTAGCCTGTGCGGATTTTAATGTTGTTTCAAATTGTTCCAGTTCGGATTTGGAGATCACTTTCTGGTCAAACAAAGTCCGGTTACGATCATAGGATTGTTGTGCCAGGTCCAGGTTCGCTTTCAGTGCTTCTATAGCCGCTTTACTGTTATCAACAGTGGCAGCCGACTGGTTGACCCTTGATGCTGCTTCATCTCTTTGCAATGCATAGATATCGGCATAGATCTTTGCCAGCGTTTGTCCTTTTTTCACACTATCCCCTTCTTCAACAGTCAATTCAGTGATCTGTCCGGAAATATCCGGGCTGATCTTTACTTCCACTTCGGGGTATATCTTACCACTGGCATTCACGGTTTCAATGATCGTCCTTTTGGCTGCTTTTTCTACAGCCACTTTTTCTGTCTTATCTCCATCACCGCCAAATACTTTCGCCAGGGCAAACAACCCGCCCAGTATGCCGGCAATTATCAATATCCATTTCAACGTCTTATTCATAATAAAAGAAAGTTTATAGTTTTAAGCCCTGCCCTTTATAAAATTCCAATAATTTCATTTTGAAAACATAATCGTACTGTGAATACAAGGCCTGGATTTTGGCCCTCTGTACATTATTCTGGCTGTTGATCAGGTCGTAAGTTGACAGTAAATTCAATTGGTATCTTTTATTAGCAAAATCGTACGCCTTTTCAGAAGTCGTTACCGATTTTTTATCCGCATTGAATTTTTGCAAAGCAGCAATCGCATCGGTGTAAGCTTTATAGATATCCTGCTTCAACTGCATATCACCCTGTTCTTTCTGTAATTCCAGTTGCTGTACATTTATTTTTGACCTGTCCCAGGCTGTTCTGGCATTGCGGCCATTAAAAATGGGAACGCTTAAACCGATCCCGATATTCTGGGCAAAATTGCTTTTGAATTGTTTACCAAGCGGAATTGCTTTTTCCCCTACCTGAACAAAATCAGGTGTCACCACATCATAACTGGTGCCATTTACATTTACAAGTGCCCCTGATGGATTGAACTGACCGGTGGGTGCATACTGAGGAACTTTAATATTAACATAGTTATTGCTCAGTCCGCCGAATGCCGAGACAGAAGGATATAAACCCCCTTTTGCGGCCGCCACCGTTTTTTTTGCAGATTCTATTTTTAAAAGATTTACTTTCTGTTGTGGTAATGTGGCAATCGCCAATGCATATACAGCATCCGGTTGCAGATCAGCTAAAGCTTCAACGGGGATTAAGTCAACAGGCGGGGTTGTCACATCAAAAGGAGCGGCGGCATCAAGATTCAGCAACGCTTTCATCTGTAGTAAAAATTGCTGGGCCGATGCCTGCGCTGATACCAGGCTGGAAGAATCTCTTGCCAATTGGGCTTCCAGCTCAGCGGCATTCAATTCCGGTAATACACCTGCATCCACCCGTTTTCTTGTATTCTCCAGTTGGGCTTGCGTTTGTGTTACTTGCACGTTTGCAATATTGGCCTGCTCTCTTGCCAGCAACACCTGCAAATAAGCAACTGCCACATTCAAAGCAATATCATTCTGTATCTTCTTTGTTTGTTCTTTATCTGCTTCCCAGGAAAGACGGCTGGCCTCAATACTGTTCTTAATAGAGAACCAGTTGAAAATGGTTACACCAGACTGTAACTGCACCCCCATATTCAGGAAGTTGTTATCCTCCAGCACACCTGTAGTGGGGTTTTCAGAACGGCCTAACCGGTAGCCAACATTGCTGTTCAAATTAAGGGTTGGTAATTGGCTTGCTTTGTTTTGCTGATAGGTTAATGCTGATAACCGGGATTGCAGGTCTGTTTGCCTGACAGAAATATTATTCTTCAGGGCAAAGTCAACACATTTTGCAAGATCCCATTGTTCCGCTGGCTTAACGGTTTTTACCTGGGCAAATACATTGGTAGTAAGTAAAAGGGCTACAGCCAGTTTTATACATCGAAGTATCATGCGACAAAAATAAATGAATTGCCCTGCCGGGGCTATGATTTTTGATAAATGGGACTTAAAATTCAGGATAGTTTATTAAAAGCCTGTTCCAGGTCAGCCAGCAGGTAACCCGGCTCCTCCAATCCCACATACAGGCGGATATAACGGTGCTCCGGCTTGGAAGGGTCAAATTCGTTACCAGGAATACCGGCACATTTGGGTATCACCAGGCTTTCATGCCCGCCCCAGCTCACCGCCATCATAATATGCTGCAGACCTTCACAAAACCGGACGACCTCCTCTCTTTTGCTGGTCTTTATACTAAAAGTGACAAGGCCACAGGCTCCTTTCATTTGTTGTTTGGCCAGTTCATACTGCGGAAAATTTTCATCGAATGTAAAAAGAACCGACTCCACTTTCGGATGCTGTTTAAGGAATGTAACCACTTGCTGTGTCGAACGGCTGATCCGGTCCAGCCTCGCCGGTAATGTTCTTAATCCCCGGATCAATAACCACGCATTAAAAGGCTGTATGCCACTGCCGATATTCAAATATTCACTGTCGAAGATCTTTTTCATCATGGCATGAGAGCCACTCAGTACGCCACCTAAGGTGTCACTATGCCCACCAATATATTTCGTGGCTGTTTGCATCGCCATATCAATACCCATTTCAATGACGTTTTGATAAATGGGGGTGCAATAGCTATTATCAATTAGAGTAGTGATGTTTTTTGACTTTGCAAAGGCAGCTATTTCCCGGATGGGTTGTAAAGCAAAGGTCCAGCTGTTGGGGCTTTCAAGATAGTAGAAACTGGTATTGGTTTTTGTTGCTTCCTTCCAGTTCTCAATTGTTGTTCCGTCAATATAGCTGGTGCTGACTCCAAACCGGGGTAATATCACATCAAACATCCGTTGTGCCCAGGTATAAGGATTTTTCACCGATACAATATGATCGCCGGCTTTGATATTGGCGAAAATGCCGGCGAAAATAGCGGCGGCTCCATTATTGAAAACAAGGCAATCTTCTGCTCCGTCCAGTGCTGCCAGTTTCTTTCTTAAGATATCCACCGTAGGGTTCAGGCCACGGCTGTAGAGATAGCCCCCCATTTCATCTTCAAACGCTTTTGAAAGATCGGCTACTTTTTTAAACGCAAAATTGCTGGTTTGAATGATGGGCGGTGCCACGGCATTGAAATACTGTTCCCGGTCCTCTCCCAGTTCATTGACGATTTGAGAAATATCCATTATGCTTCTGTTTTATCGGCAACTGTACGCTTATGATTGAATATAAAATAGATCAGTATGAAAGCGGCTAATACACCAACCCCGGTTAAAGCAGCCTTTGGGTCATCAATGGCGATACTGGTGCCCACAAATAAATAAGCGGCCATAAAGATCAGTGGTAATAAAGGAAAGAGTTTCATTTTATAGATGCCGGTTCCATCCAGATGTTTTGTTTTTTTCCGGAACCAGAAAATGGTGGCGCTGCTCAGCACCATTCCGAAACAATCCAGGAAAATCGTAAAGCTCAGGATCTTTTCGAACTCCTGCGCAAAGAAAAGGATCACGATACATATAGCTGCAAAAATGGTAAGGGAGAACGTCAGTACATTTGTCTTTTCATTTTGTTTAGCAAAAATCTTCGGCAAACTGCCGTCTTCACCCATGGCATACATTACCCGGGGGTTACTCATCAGCAAGCCATTCACATAAGCCAGTACGCCGAGGAAAAGAAAGGCAGAGAAAACAATCGCCCCTTTTTCGCCAAATATTTTATCGATCACCACATAAGCCACTTCCCGTTCTCCTTTCATCCGTTCAAAACCAACTACATTGTAGTAACTGAGATTGGCCAATAAATAAAGTATGATGATCACTGCAATACCAATAAAAATACCACGGGGAATATTTTTTGCCGGCTTCTCTACTTCATTGCCGAAGTTGATCGTCTGCTGGTAACCGCCATAGGTAAATGAAACGGCGATCAGGCTCACACCAAGACTTTTGATCCAATCCATCGTACTGAATGATGAAGCAGCAGGTTCCTGCATCGTTGTCTGCACGGCATACTGATCCGGGAAGAACAAAGCAGCTATCAGGACCAGCAACATGGTGATCTTTATGATCATGAGAATATTCTGGGCTCTCGAACTAATTTTTAGCCCCTGCAGGTTGATCACATAAAAGATCAGAATGGCCACACAGCTTAGTAAAGCTTTATGAATATCCGTCCATTCTCCCGGAAATAGTTTTAATATATACCCGCTGCCGATCAGTGCCACACCGCTGAGACTGGCGGCATTACTGACCAGGATCAGACAATTGATCGCAAAGGCAATGCTGGGATGATAGGCTTTGGCAAATACTTTATAATATCCCCCGGTGACAGGGTAGCGGCTTCCTATTTCTGCGTAGGTTAATGCGCCGCATAATGCTACCAACCCACCAATGATCCAGGCACTGAAGTAAACCGAAGGGTTCAATGCATCTTTTGCACTGGTAGCAGCGGTTCTGAATATGCCCATACCAATCACTAACCCGATAACGATCATCGTGAAGGAAAAGAGTCCTAACTTATTCTTTGATCTCATGGCTTGAAGATACAAAGAAAACAATCTAACTTAGTGCAGCCATTAATGATCCATGCTATGAGAAAAGCCAGCACTATTTTTTATTTCCTGTTATTATTTATCCCTTCTCTTTCCAATGCCCAGGCAGCCGACAGCACCCAGACACTGGACAGTGTTACCGTAAAAGCTTTTGAACAAATAAAGCCGGTTCGCTATTCACCGGTAAGTATCAGTACGATATCTTCGTCCATAGCCGACTATTCAAATAAGACTTCATTAGTCAACGGACTCAATGCAATTTCCGGTGTCAGAATGGAAGAACGTTCACCCGGCAGTTACCGTATCAATATAAGAGGAAGTTCACTCCGCTCCCCTTTTGGTGTTCGGAATATTAAAGTGTACTGGAATGATATGCCTGTGACTGATCCCGGTGGCAATACCTACTTCAATCAATTTGCCTGGAATAATTTTTCCAATATTTCAGTTGTAAAAGGACCTGCGGCCAGTATGTATGGGGCAGGTACAGGCGGGTTGATCTTATTAAACAATTTCGACGGTGCCTGGAAACCCGGCGTCAGTGTAGAATACACGACGGGCAGTTATAATTTGCAAAATGTTTTTGCCACAGCAAGGTTTGGGCAAAAGGAAAATAAACAGCAGGTAAGCTATGCCCATAACCAAACAGATGGTTACCGGGTGCAGACCAATATGCGAAGAGATAATTTTTCCTGGGTCTCTAATATGAAAGGAACCCGTTATGATCTCACCGCTTCCTTATTATTCACCGATATGTTTTACCAGACACCCGGTGCTTTAACACTGGCAGAGTTTACTGCTGATCCAAAAGCAGCGAGGCCTGCAGGCGGCGGATTCCCAAGTGCCGTCAATGCAAAGGCCGCTATTTTTCAAAAAAACCTGTTAGCCGGTTTTACGAATGTATTATATATTGGCAGTGGTCTTAGAAATACAAGTACCTTATATGGCAGCTATACACAGGTAAAAAATTCTGCCATCCGCAACTATGAAAGAAGGATAGAGCCCTCTTTTGGCGGAAGAACTGTCTTTAATTATACCAGTTATTTACAAAAGGGTTTGAAACTTGGGATCGTTGGAGGAGCAGAATTCCAGCAGGGTTATTTTAATACGCAGGTTTCTAAAAACAGAAATGGCAATCCTGACACCCTTCAAACAAATGATGATACCAACAACCAGGCTTATGTAATTTTTCTGCAGTCTACATTAGAGCTGGTCAATCAATGGCATTTTCTGGCAGGCGCCAGTATCAACAGAACAAAACTGGAGATCACCCGGCTCAGCAGGTATCCTGTTACCCGGCAAAGCCGCACCTACAGGAATGAACTGGCGCCAAAATTTTCGCTGCTGAAAAATTTCAATGAGAAGATCATTTTCGTCGCCACCTTGTCAAAAGGGTTTTCTCCACCCACCATTGCAGAAGTATTACCCTCCACGGGTGTGATCAGTACTGATCTCGAAGCTGAGCAGGGATGGAATTATGAAGCCACCCTTCGTTCTTCCTTTTTAAAGAATAAACTCAAACTGGAACTGACCGGATTCTATTTCCATTTAAATGACGCATTAGTACAACGTCGTGATGCAGGTGGCGCCGATTTTTTTGTTAATGCTGGCGATATACAGCAAAACGGAGTTGAGTTTCATGCAGACTACCGGCAATTTCTAAACAGTAATTTCCTCAGGAGTATTTCTATCAGAACGGATGTTACGCTAAATCATTTTCGATATGGAAGTTTTATTAAAGGAAGTGATAATTTTTCCGGAAATGAATTACCATCCGTTCCCTCTACCGTTTTCACTTTACTAACTGAACTTCAGTTCAAGTACGGTATATACCTTAATGCGAGTTATTATGCCGCTTCCTCTATTTATATGAACGATGCCAATACTGCAAAAGCCGACCCATATCATTTACTGGGTTGCCAGCTGGGCTGGAAGAAAAAAGACAGAGGCGCCTGCCGGTTCAACATTTATGCTGGTATTGACAACTTACTGGATGAAAGTTACAGCCTCGGCAATGATATCAATGCCGCCGGGAATCGTTTTTATAATGCAGCACCCCGTCGTAATTATTATGCCGGTGTTTCATTTCAGTGGATCAAGCAAAAAAAGTAAGATTCACTAATGAGCTAATACTTTACCACCGGGCAATCGAAAGTATTCCGCTTACCTATCCGGTAAACAGCACTTATTGTAATCGTATGATAATGGTCATTACGGGCAGGATTGGCCGCTTGGCTGAATCCATCCAGGTAGTCTGTAAAACTCATCCGGTATGAACCTTCCAGGTTCAATGCCAGCCGCTGTGAAAGATTGTACCTGATTCCGGCACCTACTGGTATTACCGGGATTACCCGTGGTAAAGCATGTGCTGTATCCAGGGCCAGCCTGGCAGTTACATCCTCACCGCTTGCATTAAAATATTCAGCATTGTATTTACTCCAGTCCCGCTTTATTTTTAAAAAACTTACTCCCAACCCGCCAAACAGGTAAGGATAAAATCCTTTGTCTTTATAATTACCTGCTAAAGGGTTCCATACCAATAATTGCGATAACTCAATAACTGGTGTCCGGAAATTAAAACTCCGCTGTTGCCGGTATTCAGGATGCTTATATTTCGCATCATCTCCTCTCAATCCGCCAATAGCCAGGTTGGTGCGTAATGAAAAGGCAGGGCTGATGATCCTGCTTCCATATAAATTAATACCAAACCGCATGGTCTTGCTGCTTCCCAGTCGCTCGGGGGTCAGGTCGCCCTGGTAAATAAAACTGCTGATGCCCGCACCTATTTCAAATTTTTGCGAATTAATTTGGCCGAAAATAAAATGACTCTTTGCAATCATCAGTATCAATAACGCTGCTGCCAGCAGGTGGCTTTTGTTCATAGTATATAGTTTGTGGAATACAATCGCATTCCGGGTAATAGATAAAGCAGCGCTGGTAATTGAGCTTAGTAAGGGGACGGGTAGTGAGAAAATAAATAGCGGAACGAACGAATTAAGTTTCGTTTCAGTATTACTTGTTTGTTAAAAAAATCAGTAAGATTTTAGAATTGCTTCATGCGGAAGAATAAAAAGGTTGACTTTGCCTTAAGCAAAAAGTTTAGTTCATCATGCAAATTTTATACCGGGCTTGTTGATAACTCACCCGGCTATATTTTTTTTACTCCTTACATTTGCCCCGGTTTGGTCCCCGTCTGCGGGCGGGGTTAAAAGGGAAGTCCGGTGTGATCCCGGCGCTATCCCCGTAGCTGTAAAGCCTCCCCAAACTCTCCACAGGAGGGACTTTGGGAGTAAAATTGTTGAAGAGTTACCACTGTCTTAAGTAAAATGAGATGGGAAGGTTTCAACAAAGGCTAAGCCAGAAGACCTGCCAGATCAGCAAACAACATTCAGCTTTCGGGTGAAAGGCATGAGATGTAAAAGTCCCAGGACGTTTATATTTCAATCTTTTTTTCGGAAGCAGTCACACAAAATTTTTCAACAAAATGAAAAAACATTTTTTTGTGCTGGCTGCTATTTTGATCAGCAGTCAGTTACAGGCGCAACAAGACAGTACTTCCCTGGAGGAAGTAGTTATCACTTCCAATAAATATCCGAAGAAACAATCTGAAACAGGCAAGGTTGTAACAGTCATTACCCGGGAACAACTGGAGAAAAGTGGTGGCAGAACATTGAGTGAACTCCTCAATACGATAAGCGGCACCACCATTATCGGTGCCAATAATATTTTAGGAACTAACCAGACTGTATCTATACGTGGTGCATCAGCAGGTAACGTACTGCTATTGCTGGATGGCATCCCGGTGAATGACCCATCCGTTATCAGTAATTATTTTGATCTTAATTTCTTTACCAGCGGGCAGGTAGAGAGAATTGAAATCCTCAAAGGTGGTCAATCAACTTTATACGGATCGGATGCTGTGGCAGGTGTTATTAATATTATTTCAAAGAAACCGGCTGCAGGAACTTTCAATATTTATGGCGATATCACCGGTGGCAGTTACAATACGCTGCAACAAAATCTCGGTTTTAGTACAAGGGGAAAGCAGGCTGATCTCTCTTTCAATTATACACACCTGGGTTCAGATGGATTTTCTACAGCACATGATGAAAATAAAACCGGGCTGTTTGATAAAGATGGTATTGAACAAAATACTGTTAGTGCTAAGTTGGGTTTTCAAGTTTCACCAAAAATAAAAGCCACCCTCTTTAGTTCTTACAGCCGCTACAAAACTGATTTAGATGCATCTGCCTTCACCGATGACAGGGATTATACCGGCTTGAATAAAAATACACAAGCAGGAACAAGTGTTGTTTACAAGCATAAATTGGGCTCCCTTCACGCCACATATAACTATAACAAAGCACAACGCCTGTATGTAGATGAACCGGGGCATATCAGCAATCCCTTTTCTTCTTACTCACGGGCTGATTATACCGGCAGAACACATTTTGCAGAGATCTATAACAGTTGGTTGCTAAAGAACATTGAGATACTGGCCGGTGTTGATTATCGTTTTAACAATACAGACCAATCCTATTATTCGACAGGAAGTTTCGGGCCTTATACAGCACCTACCTTGGCAGCAAAAATGAACCAGTTCAGTCCCTATGTCTCACTGGTTTATAAAAACAACACAGGTTTTACAACAGAAATTGGTGGCCGTTTTAATAACCATTCTGAATATGGAAACAATTTCACCTTTACGTTTAACCCGTCTTATGCTATTAGTAATAAGGTAAAAGTATTCGCCAATCTTTATTCTGCCTTTAAAACACCCACTTTGTACCAACTGTTTGATGCATTTGCCGGTAATGCCGGGCTGAAACCCGAGAAAGGTATGATCGCTGAAGCAGGCACCGCTGTTACAGTTGCAAAAATATTTCGGCTGAGGGTTGTTGGTTTTTACCGGAATACAGAAGATGCCATTGTGTATACTTACAATCCCGCATTATTTGAAAGCAAGTACCTGAATGTAAGTGAACAAAAAAACTATGGTGCTGAATTCGAAATCAATTACAGCAGGGGTAAACTAAGCATAGATGCCAACTATACCCATACCGATGGTGAAACGACGTCTGCCTTTGATGGCACCGGAAGCCCTATTGGCAAAGACACTACTTACTTCAATTTATACAGGATACCCAAACATGCAATAAATTTTTCACTGGGTGTACAGGCAACAAAAGCAATTTTTATCCGGGCCCAGGCAAGATCAATCAGCAAAAGAGAAGAGTTTATTTACGGCAGCAGCCCCGAGATCCTGAAAGGTTATAATACAATTGATCTTTATGGAGAGTATAAATTTGACAAAGTATTCCGGTTATTTCTTGATCTTAAAAACATCACGAATAAAGAATACTTTGATATCAGGGGATATAATTCAAGGAGATTCAATTTCACCACCGGTGTAAGGTTTCAATTGTAAAATCAGTTTATGTGCCAGCATTAAGTAAAAAAATGCCCCCGCTGCAATACTCCGTTTGACTGCAAACCCGGTAACATCACCCAATGCCAGTGTTATGGTATCAGCTTTACTGATGAGGAAAAAGCCTTTATCGAACAGAAATACAATGATTGCCTTTGTAAAAACTGTTTGTTACAGCTAAAAGGCCAGGTAGAATTATTCCGGGAGAAATTCATTTACGGACATCGTTAACTACTGCAACAGTTCTGTCCTTTTCTGAAGGGGGCAGAACTGTTTCTTTTTTCTTGAGTACAATAGCTTCTCCAACAGGTTGCCCCGGATCAAAATTTTCGCCTAATAAATTGGCAATGGTTTGTGCCAGCTGACGCTGGTAGAGTTGCTGTTGTTCTTTTATCTCCCCCAGAGGCTCTATGCCTGGTCCGATCATTACCAGCCACACTTCCGGAGAGCCTTTGATAAAAGCACCGTGTGATGTCCATTTATTAGTCTTACTCCCTCTTCCGTGGTCGGTGGTGATGATAAACGTGGTGTTGTCTTTATAACCCGGTGTTGTTTGCACCCAGTGCCATAATTCAGCGATCATCCTGTCCACGGCATTGGCCTGTTGCAGGTACAGGTCGTAGCGGCCATCGTGGGCAAACTCATCTGTTTCCCCCAGCCCAAGGAAAAGTATTTTTGGTTGATGCGCCTCCAAGTATTCTTTGGCGCAGGCAAAAGTCAGTAGATCATGTCTTGTGGCTTGTTTGTCCTTCACTTCTTGCTGCACACCGTTGATGATTTCTTGTGTCAAAGAATTTTCCGACCCGTTCTCATAGCCGCTGTTCACCAGCAATCCACTCCTTTTTTCATTGAATATATAAGGAAATACATCCCAGGAAGTGAAAGCAGCCACCTTTCCTTTAAAACCTTCCTTACTATTCAGAAACTCCAGCACATTGATATTTGGGTTCCGGTATTTTTTATTAGAGGATATCATCTCATCAGCAGTACCGCTAAATATTTCATTATAGCCTGGGTAAGAAATAGCATAGGCATTGGCCACATCAACTTTGTTATTGTACAACCTGTTTCCTGACAACTGCCCTTTTTTAGCGGCTACACTCCATAAAAAAGGCATCAGTTTCTTCCTCCTGGTTTCAGGATTGGAGTCCCAGTACAACATATTGAGCAAATCACTATCGGGGGTAGCTTTTTCATTATTTATCAATAGAGAATCGGCTCCGGTAAAAATCTCCTGCCAGCGCAGACCATCCGTAGTGATGATAAAAACGTTGCCCGTGGATGGAGGAATTACCGGGGGGTGATTTATTACAGGTATATCCGGCTGTTGCAATATCGTAAGGAGCATAACGCTGACCAGTACATTTTTCATGGTGTGCGGTTTTGCAAAGGTCAAATACACAGATGAACTGTGTATTGCTATATAGTTACGGGGCTGTTACTATACTATGGATTTAATGTTAACAGCCATAGCCCCTACCTTTGCCAAAACAATTCTCATGAACCTTGATATCAAAGAATTGCTCACCGTTACATTTACCCTTTTTGCGATCATTGATATTATCGGGTCTGTCCCGGTATTGATCAGCCTCAAAGAAAAAATGGGCGGTATCCGGGAATTAAGGGCCACCGTTATTTCCGGGGCCCTGATGGTGCTTTTTCTTTTCCTGGGAGAACCTTTCTTAAACCTGCTTAACCTGGATAAAAAATCTTTTGCAGTAGGCGGTTCCATTGTCATATTCATCCTGGGACTGGAAATGGTGCTGGGCCTGGAATTCTTTAAAAGTGAAAAAGATGTAAAAGCAGCCACCGTGGTGCCGATCGCTTTCCCGCTGATTGCCGGTTCCGGAACCCTGACCACTATTATGTCGCTGAAGGCCAATTATGGAGAAACCAGCATCTTAATAGCCATCCTTGTAAACCTTATTATTGTATTCATTGTATTAAAATCCCTGAATGTCATTGCCAAACTATTGGGCCCGGCAGGATTGATAGCGATAAGAAAATTTTTTGGCGTAATATTGCTCGCCATTGCGGTAAAGATATTTGCCACCAATGCATCTGGATTGATCAAATAAGGTAATTGGCCTCGTCGTACAATGGATAGTATAAGAGTTTCCGAAGCTCCAGATACAGGTTCGATTCCTGTCGAGGCTACA
>CADEDV010000015.1:72249-81620 GCA_902826165.1 uncultured Bacteroidota bacterium | reverse complement strand
CGCTGTGTCCAAAAAAATCCCCTGCTTCTCCGCTGGCATCAGTAATTTTCTGCATAAACACCCAATTGCTGCCGTTCCATTGGTAAATGCTGGCCGAACCCTGATTTAAATTTGCACCAACATTACCCTGGGGAGTCCCCACAATAGCATAGTCCCCAGAAATGGCTACGCTGTGTCCAAAAAAATCCCCTGCTTCTCCGCTGGCATCAGTAATTTTCTGCATAAACACCCAATTGCTGCCGTTCCATTGGTAAATGCTGGCCGAACCCTGATTTAAATTTGCACCAACATTACCCTGGGGAGTCCCCACAATAGCATAGTCCCCAGAAATGGCTACGCTGTGTCCAAAAAAATCCCCTGCTTCTCCGCTGGCATCAGTAATTTTCTGCATCAGCACCCAACTGCTGCCATTCCACTGGTATATGCTGGCCGAACCCTGGTTTGAATTTGCACCAATATCATCTTCATTTGAGCCGATAATGGCATAGTTGCCGGAGATGGATACACTGGTTCCAAAATTATCATTTGCAGCACCGGTGGCATCTGTAATTTTCTGCATCAACACCCAACTGCCGCCATCCCACTGGTAAATGCTGGCCGAGCCCTGATCTGTATTTGCACCAACATCATCCTGATAAGACCCCACAATGGCATAGTTACCAGAGATGGATACGCTAATTCCAAACCAGTCCCCTGCGGCACCGGTGGGATCTGCAACAGGCTGATACTCTGATATGTTTCCATTGGTAGCACAATCGCCCCAAACACCATAGCCAATATTGCCTGCCCCAGACAAAACGCTGCTTGCCTGCCAGGTGCCAACACCAGCGGCATCGCTCATTAAAATTTTTCCATTGCCTGCATTGGGTGTTAGTTTAATGCCATTGGGCTTTATGGTATCAGCCTTTATATTTCCCGCAACCTGTAATTTTTCTGTGGGGGCGGTGGTGCCAATTCCTACGTTTTGTGCAGTTGTTATTTGATGGGCAGTTACTGTTAGAAACAAAAAGAAAATCTTCTTCATAGCAGGTTGTGTTTTTTACAACTCAAAGATGAAAAAGAAGCAAAGGCGGGACAATAGCGAAATGGGGTGAAATTAAACCAGGCAGCAGAATAAAAAAGGGAATAACTATGTTTTACACCCGGGAATTCCCTATTGTTTATCAAACCGGTGATGCATCAATCTGCCATGCCGCACATCCAAATATTCAACATCTACTTTTTCAGTAAAATAAAACTTTATCCACGCCCAGCTTTCATCATTCATATGAAACTGTACAGGTAGTTTAAACTCATCATCATAGCCGGGTTCTATTATTTTATCGGCAATAGTGGGGCGTTTCAACACCAATTCTCCCTCATCATTTAGAATAATCCGCCAGTAAAAATCGAGGTGTTTGCTGTAATAAGTGCCGCAGAGCTTTTGCAAATAATCGTTTGTATACTTCTTTTTGGTGGTGGTGACTTTTTGCCATTTGATACTGTCGTTGCTGGCAGTTTGCCGGTAAATCGTTGCCCGCATGGCGCTATCCGGATGCGATTTATACATCACATTCCAGATGGGATAATCCGGGTCTTTAAAAATCCCATTGCCCACATATACCAACGGGAAACTATCAATGGCTGAATAGAGTAACCACATACTATCTCCGATTACTTTCAGTTCCGAAAATTGTTTCCGTTCCACCGCACTTTGAAAACCGGTTTGATCCAGCCAGCGGTAGGTACCTTCGTACTGCCGCATCTCCTCTTTGCTTATGGATACAGGTTGGGATGGAAGTTTTTTCTTTGCAGTTACAGTTGGTTTATCATGCAATAAAAAGCTAACGAGTGCATCCGTTTTATCGCTGTAAGGGTCTAAGTTATTTCCAACACAAATGACAGATAGCCCGGCAGCGGGCACCTGCGTTAAAAAAGAATAACCGCTTACCCCCTGATGATTTATTACTTCTTTGCCAGCCAGTTGTTTTATTTTATGACCAAATACATAATTGGTATTTTCTTTCAGCACAGGTATGGGCCGGGCCTTTTCTTTTAAACGGGTGATGGCTTTAGCGATGAATGAATTTTTATCAGCATGTGCTGCCGCCCATTTTTCTAAATCGTTGGCGCAGGTAAGTATCCAGTAATTACCACCCGGCGAAGTTTTGTCTCTCATCCACACAGTGTATTTATTTACATCTTCTTCGGCATACGAAAAAGCATGGTTGGCAACGACTTCTTCCTTATTGCGGCCCAATTTTGTGTCCGGCATTCCCAAGGGTTTAAATATTTTATCTGTCATATAAACAGATAAATTTTTACCACAGGCTTTTTCAAGTATAAGCCGGAGTAATCCAAAATCAGAATTGCTGTACATATAGCCTTTACCCGGTTCTACCTGTGGGTCGGGCTGGTTGTATAAAAATTTCAGGAACTGCGATACATCCAGGCGGTTAGCCATTTCTGCCTGTGTAAGCACCAGAGTAGCCCACTCATCGCAGAAACCACTACTGTGGTTTAGCAGATCCTGCAATGTTACCGCCTCACTCCATCGTGGAAGCTTTGGAAAATATTTGCTCACTTTATCGCTGAGTGTAAGCAATCCTTCCTGCTCCATTACCACGGCTGCAATGGAAATAAATTCTCTTCCTTCGGAATAGGGCAGGCGAATAACGGTGCTGTGATTAAAAGGGACATTCAATTCAATACTTGCCATACCGTAATCTTTCCTGGCAATTACTTTCCCATCTTTAATAACTGTGAGGGCAAAACCGGGTGATTTTTTGTTGTTGAAGTAGGCAAAGAGGTTGTCAATCGCCTTATTTAAGGGAGCACTATCATCCTTTACTCCTTTATTACTTTTTAAAGATTGTTGTGCGACAGAAAAAAATGATAACAAAAAAGTTAACAGTAACAGTGAAGCCGGTTTTTTATAGTGCATAAATATTCATTTAAAATACTGACCGCATTTGGCAGAACACACCATGACTGTGCAAGAGGCATTGTTAACACCTGGTATGCGTTGGGTATTATAGAGAATTTAATTAAACAATCTTATCTCTCAGTGCCAGGGATACAGCCTCTGTGCCGCTGTGCACATGCAGCTTAGCATAGATATTCCGGATATGTGTTTTTACGGTGTCAATAGAAACAAATAAATCTGCTGCAATCAGTTTATAACTTTTCCCTTCGACCAGCAGCTTCAGTACTTTTTTTTCCTGGACGGTGAGGTCATAATCCTGAACAGGTGTGGCTGGCTGTAACTTGTCTTTAAACAGTTCCAGTACCCGCCGGGCAATGCCCGGTGTCATGGGAGATCCGCCGGCCTGTACGTCCCTGATTGATTCCAGGTAACCATCCGGGGTGGTTGATTTTAATATATACCCGGATGCACCGGCACAGATGGCGTTAAAGATATATTCATCCTCAAAAAAAACGGTTTGTATCAGGATATACACAGCAGGAAAATGTTCCTTCACAAGCTTAGTAGCTGCAATACCATTCATGCCGGGCATTTCAATATCCATCAGCACCACATCGCAAGGATGCTGCTCCAGGTTTTCAACAAGATTTATACAGTCAGGATAAGCTCCGGCGCATTGAATATCTTCTGCCTGGTCAAGCAGCAACCGGAATGTCTCCCGCAGGTGTTTGTTATCTTCAAAAATGGATACCCGTATCAAGATCCCTTTTTTACAAAGTTTAAAAATATATGGTTTCGGGCAATAGCGAAATAGGGTGATATCACAATGGCAACCGCAGGGTTACTCTTGTTCCCTCCCCGGCCACTGAATCTACCAGCAGGTCCGCCTGCAGGTCTGCGGCCCGCTGCTGCATATTATCCAGCCCGTTTCCTTTTTTTATTACTCCTGTATCAAATCCTTTTCCAAAATCTTTTACCAGCAGTAACAATTCTTTTCCTTCAGTTCTACTACTAATTTCCATTTTATCTGTTCCGGAATATTTGACTGCATTATTGACTGCTTCTTTAAAAATCAGCCAAATATTTTTCCGTTGCTCCATCGTCAGTTTTAATTTTTCCAATTCGTCTACCGACAGTTGCAAAGAAATATTTTTACTACTGCTTATTTCATACGCAAATCGTTCCATCCGCTGTTTAAGATTAGCTGCTTCTGCCTCACCCGGTTTTATCGTCCACACGATATCGCCCATCCTATCCATGGTTTCTTTTGCATTACTGCTCATACGGGAGAGGATATCCTTATGGACCACATCATCGCCTTGTTGCGATGCCATCTGGCTCAGCATATGTATACTGCTGAGTGAACTGCCCACCTCATCATGTAAATCAGCAGCAATCTGGTTTCTCAATTCCAGTTC
The DNA here is from genome assembly GCA_902826165.1 of uncultured Bacteroidota bacterium. Taxonomy (GTDB): domain Bacteria; phylum Bacteroidota; class Bacteroidia; order Chitinophagales; family Chitinophagaceae; genus CADEDV01. The sequence goes on along the minus strand of CADEDV010000015.1, from coordinate 77,297 downwards.
CTTCATCCGTTGCCGCAAATTATAGCGGTTAAACAAAAGGAAGCCGGAAAGTAATACCAGGCCAAACAGTAATACCGCACCGTATTGAAATACCTTTTGCTTTTGCAACCGGGCCAGGTTCAGTTGCTGATCCTTCTTTAAAATGGTTATCTCTTTTTCCTTCTTCTCGATATTGTACAATTCCTCCATTTTTTTAACCTGCAGTTGCAGGTCATTGTTGGCAATACTATCAATAGCCTGGTGGTATTTATTATTATACTCCAGGGCTTTATCAAACTCCTTATTAGCCACATAAAAATCAACCATGCTCTTGAACCCGGAAGCTTGCCTGTTTAAGTCGCCCCGTTCCTCCAGCAATTCAATGTTTGATTTCAATTTATTCTCTGCTGCAACAGTAGCATCTGCTTTATTTTGCAAAACAATGAGCTCTGTCTCAATTACTGCCAGCGATGAACTATCTTTCAGTTGTTTTGCCAACAGCTTCCCCTGGTTGAAATAATCAATTGCCGGCTTAAACTCATTTTTTGCTTTATACACTTTTGCAATATTCAGGTAGTTACCCAATTCATCGGGAAGGCTTTTAACTTCCCTAGCTATCTGCAGGCTATTGGTAAAGTGGAATATGGATTTATCATAGTTGCCAAGCCCCAGGTAAATATCGCCGAGATTGCTTTGTGCAGACCCTATGCCTTTGCGGTCGTTTAACGCTGTTTTAATTTGAATTGACTTATTAGCATAGGTTAATGCCTGGTCATACCGCTTTAATTGTGTAAAGGAATTACTTAAACTCTGGTAACAAAAGGAAATACCCCGATCATTACGGATTTCTTCAAATATCCGTAATGATTTCAGGTGCTGATCCGTTGCTTTCTCATATTTGCCAAAGGCCAGATAAGTATTGCCAAGGTTCAGCATTTGCCCGGCAGTAGATTGCCGGTCTTTCATTTTAATAAACAGCTCAATTGCCTTTTCAAAAAAAGGAATGGCCTTTTGGTAGGCGCCCGTTCGCTTATAATAAAGCGCCGCCACTGTATAATAATTGGATCCAACTTCATTTTTTTCAGTTTCGTTGGCCTGCTCATACAGGTTTTTAACCTGGTCTATATAATACTCGGCACTGTCGGGTTTGCCGGTATCATGCAATAGATAAACCAATTGGGAGAAAGAGCTGGTGAGTCTTTTAACATTGTTTATTCTTTTGCCTATCGATATAGCACTATTCAGGTAAGACCGGGATTTTACAAGATCTTTCCGAGAATATTCATACGCCAGGGAATTATAAGCCCGGGCCACTTCTCCCTCATCTTTGTAGTCAGCAATTACTTTATGAAGACTGTCTTCAAGGCTTTGCTGGGCACCTATATAGGGCAGTTGAATAAAAAAAAGAAATACTAAAAGAAGCTGTTTTCTCAACATAAACTGGTTGGTGAAATTCCGGATGTAAAACCTCTACTAATCTACAAATAATTTGGCAGCCCGGAACAGCAGATGAAGATTAGTAAGCATTTCTTATACGTAGCGCAGTGGAATGTGAACAATTTATTGGAGGACCCCTGATTGTTAAACAGCATTTTCAATATCGGTATGCCTTTTTGAATTTTTTTTTATACTGTAATCTTGCAATCATTCATCAACAAGCACCCCTCTTTTTCCCTGTGCAGACCTGTTAGGTACCCCGCCACCACAGGGGCCTACCGCTGCTTCAAACGTATTGCCTCCCTGTGCAGAACCGATAAATCCAGGGCTTAAAACCAATTCTGTACCTGCTTTGTAATAAACATTGGCACCGGTTCCAAAATGCAATGCAGTAGAATTAATACTTTGTGAAGCCTGGAAATAGTAAGGCATATAAATGGATGTATTGCCAGTATTCAGGGTAATACTTGAAGGGCAACTGCTGTATAATGGAGTCTCCCAGATACCACGACCATAGGTACCTGCTCTTAACAACCCTTCTGTTGCGTGTATCTCCAAATCTGTTATTTCCACAACAGGCAAGCCGTTATTAAAAGGTATCCAGTCGCCAAGATTATTATCCCTGTAAAACACTCCTATATCAGTACCGATATAAATCGCATCAATGGAAGTGCCGTTCGGATCATACACTATACAATTCACCGGTACATTGGGAAGTGATCCGGTAATATCTGTCCAACTGCCACCGTTATCACCCCCGTTGCCGGAATACAATACTTTATTGGTTGCATTGTAACCGCCAAAAGTCAGCCACAACCTGCTTCCGTTGTTGGGTGCAAAGGCCAAATCGGTTACCGGCCTTCCGGCATGATTAGCATTATACACATCACTCCAGTTTGACCCCATATCAGTACTCGTTTTGACCAGGTTTTGCTGATTACCGGCATACCGGTTATCACCGACATAAATCCTGCTGGCATTGCCCCTTGCTGTTTTAACAAAAGTCCTTCCCGACCAGCCAATTCTTGTAAATGCATACACACCGGTACTGATCCTGGTGGCCAGTACAGCGGGTTGATACCCCATTACAAATTGAGTGGAATTACCTGTAATTTCTGAAACAGGCGTTACCCAATTTGCATTCACAGGTACCCCCAGTGTATTTGAAAGACTTGCCTCATCACATACCACTTCAAATGAAGAACCTGCATCTGCCGAGTAATAAAACTTTCCATCTTGCACACTAGCTACATACCTGTTTGTGTTATCAGGATCTATATAGCAATCCATCCCATCACCACCCAATATTTGCGAAAAAGTACCGCCACCGCCTGTACTTCTTTTATTGGTTCCATTATCTTGCGTACCCCCAATAATTACATTTTCAGTTCCAAGACCACTGGTGGGATTGATCGCAATTTTATAATACTGGGTTAACTGCAGGTTATTATTAACATGAGTCCAGTTGTTCCCATTATCCGTACTGCGGTAAATTCCGCCATCGCCGCACATATATAAAATACCGCTGTTAAGGGGATGATAAGTAAGGTCATGAATATCGGGATGATAATAACTCGAAGCACTTGCATTATCATCCTGCCAGGAAAAACTGCTGCCGCCATTGGTGGAGGTCCATAACCGGATACCGCCGCAGGCCACCTGGCTGATATTCGTGGGACTAACCGCTATCGCAAGATCATAACCTTCCTGGTCTTTACTATCTGAACCCGTTGAGCTGCCGCCCAGGATATTAGGTGTGTTTGTTCTCAATGTAAATGATTCGCCTGCATCAACAGAACGGAAAACCCCATGGAACTCCCCGGTGGCCGTAGCAGGTCCGGTCAGTAAATACACATAAGAACTGTTGGCCGGACTCACAGCCAATGCCGACCTGTTGGCAGCAGTATTTCCGTCAGCATCATTCACTTTGTCGATGGCATGGGTAGCTGTAAATGTTTGCCCGCTATTGGTGGATTTGAATACCCGGATGCTGTCGGAAGCAGTAGCCGAAGCATATACCACAGAAGAATTGGATGGCTGAAACTCCATATCATAAACAACCTGGCCGGTATTCGACTGCATCCAGGTATTACCGCCATCCGTGGTTCTGAAGATACCATCGTTTGTAGCTACCAATAATATTTGTGGGTTAGCAGGGTGCATCATTAGTTTATACCCAAGATAATTGGCCGTTTCACTCCACTGAAGGCCTGTTTGATGCCAGGTGAATCCTCCGTCATAAGATTTCAAAACTCCAATTGATGTTTTTCCATAGGCAAACTGCCCCCTGGCACCGCTGAAAGCTGCATCTGCATCACCCGTTAAAATATAAATGATATTGGGATTTGTATAATCCACGGCTACACCGCTCAGCGACATGTTGGGGATACCTTCACTGTATGAATACCAGTTGGCACCAGCATCCGAACTGATCCATAACCCTCCGGTGGCACCTGCCACATATAATATGTTGGGATTGCTGGGATGAAAAGCGATCCTGTTTGCCCGGCCAATACCCTTATCTGCCGAGTTTACAAAACCCGGACCCAATGCTGTCCAACTACCGGTGGTTACGTTGGCAGTATTCGGATCTCCTGCCCTGTTCAGCGATAATTGCCGCAGTGCTTGCTGATTCAACAGTTGGTTATCTACCAATTGCCCGTTTCCACCAATACGGGTGGAATAATACCATTCCCAGCGTTTGAATTGTTTATAACCCGGCTTATCTCTGCCCACCCTGTTATAAAAATCGTTTTGTTCCCGGCTGATCTCATAAAAATTTCTGCCTGTTCCTGCCTGTGAATAAAGCAGGTTGTTGTTCATTAGCAGTATACTGTAAAAAAGAAAAAATCTTTTCATAAACTTTATGCTTAATAAAAAATCATTCACTGCCTGGATTGCTTTTTCAGACTGTCAATCTGTTGCTGCAAACTGATGATGTAGAGAGTAAGCTCTTCAATTTTTTCCATCATTTTTTTTTGCATATCCCCCACCTGTATTCCATTAGTTGCTACTTCTCTGGCAGAAGGAATATTAGGAAGATGCTTATTAAGCTGTATAAACTTCGCCAATTCACTTACAGGCATCAGCTGATGTTTGTCCTCAAACACATAATCCGGCCAGGCACTGCTTAATTTTACTTTTACTTCTTCACAAATCATCTTCCCGTCAACCCTGAGTTTGTAACCCGGTGCATCGGTTTGCGAACCGATATTTACATTGCCGTTTCCATCCACAAAGAACCGGTCTCCCCCATTGGTGCGGATGACAAATTTCCCGTCCGTATTTCCGCTGTTGGTACCAATACGGATATTATCACCGGAAAGCTGCACAAATCCTTTGTCAACGTCACTGTTTTGTAACTGAATGATAGGATTGACCGTATTTAATATCGCATCACCATCAATCATCGTATTTCCATTTACATGTAATTTCTGAGCCGGAAAGGTTTCACCGATACCCACATTTCCTCCATTTTGCAGTATTACCCTTTCAACCCCCTGCTCCAGAAATAATAATCGGCCGGATGCGCTGGAGTACTGCATATTCCAGAGTTTTGAATCAGTAGTATTTTTTATCTGGATATACCCATCTTCGGCAATAAAATTTCCCACTGTCCTCGTATGACCATT
>CADEDV010000015.1:56241-72149 GCA_902826165.1 uncultured Bacteroidota bacterium | reverse complement strand
GTTTCATATACCATTAACCCGTTGGCCGGGGAAACGATAGCTGCCCGCTGGGCAGCTGTCATCCGGGGTATCAGTATCCCCTTGTTGGTACTCGTTATATCCAATTGTGCGGATGCATTGGGAGTAGTAGTCCCAATACCTACACTTTGTGCTGACAATATTGAGTATTGCAGCAAAAAAACAAAACAGATAGTTATTTTCCTCATAACAGAAGCTTAATAGTAAAAAGAAATTGATTATTATGGATTGTAGATAACAAAATGAAAGTCGCAGTCGTTAAACTCATCGTATATGCTACTCCATACCCTTACTCTAAACTTACCGGGAGAATCGTAATTCATTTCAATACTGCTGATGGATCCTGGTGTTACCATTATTACCGAAGAGCTCGTTAATCCGGTAACAAAAACATCATAGGCGCCCGGGCCGGTACGTGTTACAGAAGTAAAATTTGGGGTACCTCCAGCCTTGTTACCAAGATAGGTTACCCTTCCATAGGCAAGTGGCAGCAGATTATAAGCTGAGCTGGTGGCGGTTCCTGTTATGCGTCCATCATCAACTGTCATTTCGGTTCCCGATACTTTTAATTTTCCATTTACATGCAGCCTTTCGGTTGGCGATGATGTACCAATACCTGTTCTGTTGGTAAAGTTGTTTATAAACACTTCACCACCAAGTTGCACTTGTGTGTTATCATTTACCGCAGTAAGCGATACATTACCACTGGTAGTAGCTTCTAATAATCCAACAGGGACATTTGAAGCACTCATTTGCACCGAAGAGCCACCCGGGGCTGTCTTTTGAAAACTAAACATATCGTTTCCATCAAACCGCATGATCATCCTGCCATTGGTATTACCACTATTGGTACCAAAGCGGAGATTATCGCCTGACAATTGTACAAAACCAGTACTTACACCAGCACTTTTCAACTGCAGAATGGCGGCTGCGTTATCAATGATCACAGAGCTGTTGCTGCGGATATTGCCGCTCACATCCAGTCGTTCTGATGGGCCTGCCGTATTAATACCTACATTATCACCGATGTTAAATATCCAACCACTGCCACCACCAGTCCAGGAATCATTATTCAGCAACGTTTTCCAGGCGGCATTTTGGCGTTGGTTTAATTCATTGGTAGTTAAATTATAGATTAGCAAACCTTCGGCAGGTGATACAATGGCATTCCGTTCAGTAGTGCTCATCCTGGGAATCAGCAATCCCTTTGTAGTGCTGTTGACATGGAGCGCTGCACTGCTATGAGGAGTTGTGATGCCAACGCCAACATTTTGTGCGGCTGTTAAATAACACTGTACTATGGCCAGTACAAAAATGATTGTCTTTTTCATGATTTATAATTATACTTTATGATAAGGAATCTAATTCTATTAATAACTGTAACAATTTCCCTTTCCGTACATCTTCCCCAAAAAATTTTACTGCCTGCGGCGCCACCATTTTTTTCTCCTCATTCATCCGGCTATGTTGCTCCAGGTTAGGTAGAAAGACGAATTGCAGCCAGCCCGCAAAATCCCCCTCACTGATTATTTCTTTAGTAGCGAAATCAGTAACCCAGCCGGGTGTCTGGTTCTTCCATAGTTGCTGATTTTTCATTTCGTGGATAATCTCGATGATCTTTTCATGAATAAGGTCAGTTGCTGTCATTTCTTTGAATTAGTTGATTAAAACTACAGGCTGTATTTCCGGGGAAAGTGTATCAAAAAGAAAACGGAAGCAACCAGTTACTATAAGGAAAGAGAAAGGCTGCTGATTAGGCAACGGTATCTCTCAATGAGGGAATGGGGAAACTATCGGGGAAAGGTTGTATATTTTTACGGTTAAATGCTGCGCCTTCATTACATATCAACCTTATTATTCGTTTGTTTTTTCCAGCTAACCGGGTTTGCACAGCCATCACAATACAGGCTGACCATTTACGGCACCCGTGATGGTTTACTTTCGTCCAAGATATATGCCTTGTCACAGGCCAGTAACAGGATGCTGTGGATCGGTACCGAACTGGGTGTGAGTGTTTATGATGGCTATGATTTTAAAAATTTCCAGTACAGTTCCGGCAATGAAACCATTGGCCGGGTTTTATGCATTGCTGAAGATCAACAACAAAACATATGGATTGGTGGTGATAAGGGATTGTTTCTTCTGAAGAATGGGGCATTTCAAAAGATCATATTAAAAAACCAGCCTATTCTTGCTGTAGAAGCGTTACTAACCGATACCGACGGCAGTATATGGATCGGGGATCTGAATGCTTTATATAAATTAACGCCCGGGCAAGTCAATGACATTTATAAGAACCCCCATTCATCTATTCAACTACTGCCTTTCGCCGGTTTCAACAAAAGGGTGTTCAGTATTGCCGCAGATAAACAGCAAAATATTTATACCGGTTCCTATGATGGCGTTTATAAAATACCAGCCCGTACTGAACACTTTGAGACGATTTGGAAAAATGCAGACCTGCGTTCGGCTGTCACTTCTGTTACAGCAACGTCTCCCGACAGTATTTTCTGGAATTGCCGGGACAGGCATCCAACAAAAATGATCAGGAAAACTGTTAGTACCTCTTTTACCGAAGAATTCATTGGCCGGACGGTATTTACCAATGATCATAAAATCTACGCATTAACTACAAGCGGCGTTTCGGAAATAGGGGAGAAAATTGAACCTGTTGTTTCATTTGGTGCCACAACAAACAATGCTGTCACCGCACTGATTGATGCCGAGGAAAATATCTGGATCGGCTCCTGGGAAGGATTACAGAAATTCCAGAAAAATACATTCCGGCAATATGCATTACAGCATCCCACACATAAAGAAGCTTTTTCATTCCTGGAAAGAAAAAACGGCGACTTGCTCTTTGGAAGTAACCGGGGGCTCCTATTTAGTAATAATGGAAAAACGATCAGTCCTGCCAAAACTTTCCCTGCCCTGTTTACTGATGCAGAAGTGATGTGTATGTATGAAGATGATAAAAACGGTTTGTGGGCAGGTAGCGGATACCAGGGCATCAGCCATTATATGAATAACCATCTTACAAACTGGAGGGATACTGGTTTTTTGAAAGATAATAATTGTGAGGCCCTGTATCCCGCAGGCAATGGTAAAATATTTGCCTGTACTGAAAACGGGGTCACCCTTATTGACCCAAACTCAAAAAATCCGCTGGTAACTCATTATCCTTTTCAAAAAAAGTACAGCCGTTATCCTGAGCTGTTTGGCTGTTTTCAAACCGGGAATTCCGGCTATTGGTTCTATGGCAGCCAGGGACTGTATATACTGCGGGATGATGTACTTGCAGATGATTCCATACGAGGAATAGCTGTTAAGAATTTATACATTAATAAAATCGTAAGCGATAAAAAAGGAAATATCTGGGTGGCAACACTTGGCAAAGGCCTTTTACAATGCCGGTTGAAAGACGGAAAGCTTTTGTTAAAACAGCAATATGATAAAAAAAGAGGAAGTCCTTCTGATATCGCACTTTCTGTGGTCACCGATAAGAACGACAATGTATGGTGGGGAGATTATATGAGTGTCACGGAACTTATTAACCCCGGGGAAAAGGAGCATCTGACCAGTTTTACCGACAAGGACGGCTTACTATCCTCCTATTATCAAACATTAAAACTGGAACAGCAAAAGAACGGGGTCATTTGGGGACTTACATCCATGGGAGTATTTTCCTTTCATCCCGACAGCATCAACAGGAACAGTCTCTCGCCCAACCTGTTTCTGAACCGGGTTGGTTGTAATGGGTCGGACAGCAATTACCTGGATAACAATTCTGCTACTTTCACTTATGTTCAAAATTCATTAGAGTTCCAATTTACTGCCGTTTGCCTCACCAGCCCTTCCGGAATTCGCTATGCTTACCGGTTAAAAGAGCTTGACAGCAGCTGGGTCTATACCAATGACAGGTCAGTCCATTTTAATTTTCTGCAACCCGCCCATTATACTTTTGAGCTGAAAGCCTGCAATAACAATAATATATGGACGGAAACCGCTGTACGATACAACTTCACGATTCTTCCACCTTTCTGGCAAACATGGTGGTTCAGGGCTCTTGTTGTTTTGTTGTTAGCTGGTCTTGTTATACTTGTATTTCGCCGCCGTATCATCGCTGTTAAGAACAAAGCTGCCATTAAACAGCAAATGGCAGAACTGGAGGCAAAAGCTATCCGTGCACAGATGAACCCGCATTTTATTTTCAACAGCCTGAATGCAATACAGGAAAGCATTGTATTGAATGACTATACTACTTCATACCAATATCTTTCCAAGTTTTCCAAACTTCTCCGGCAGGTGTTGAATAATTCCGAAAAGAACTTCATACCACTGCGGGATGAGATAGAAATGAATCGTCTCTATCTCGAATTAGAGTCGCTCAGGTTCAAACACTCTTTTACTTATACGATTGACATTGACCCCTCGATTGATACTGAAACTATCCTGTTCCCTTCATTAATGCTGCAGCCCTTTATTGAAAACGCCGTGTGGCACGGATTGATGCATAAAGATGGGGAGAAAAAATTAACGATACGGTTTTACAGTCAGCAGCAGCAATTAAAATGTGTGATCGAAGACAATGGTATTGGCCGTGAAAAAGCAGCTGCTATCAAAAAGCAAAAACTCGGTTCACATTATTTCGAATCAAAAGGAACAGACCTGGCCCTGCAGCGGATGCAGCTTTTAAAAGAAAGCGGTGCCACTTCAGCTACGCTTTCTATTGAAGATTTATATGATAATTATGAAACGGGTACAAGAGTTACCATTTCAATTCCCTTAACGGGATTAAAATAAATAAGCAAATGATACGCATCCTGATCGTTGACGATGAACCATCCGCCGGCAATATCCTGAAGCTGCTGATCGAAAAACATATTCCTGCGGCAAAGGAAATTATGCTTTGTAATAATCCACAGGAAGCAGCCGGCATTATCGCTGTTTTCAAACCTAGCCTGCTGATGCTGGATATTGAAATGCCGCATATGAATGGGTTTGACCTGCTCAACAGGATCGGTTCCTGGGATTTTGACGTGATCTTTACCACCGCCTACGATAAATATGCTATCAAAGCTATCCGCTTCAGCGCATTGGATTATTTGCTAAAACCGGTTGATATTATCGATCTGCAAAATGCTATTCACCGCCACATTATCAAAAAGGAATTTCCGCCACAGCAGCAGCAGCAATTGGTGGACAACCTGCTGAGTAACCTGCACCAGAAAGATCAATCTTCCTTTAAGCTGGCCCTGAATACTATGGAAGGTGTTTTCTTTTTTGAACCCCGGGAGATCATCCGCCTGGAAGGTGAAAGTAATTACACCCGTTTCTTCTTTAAAGATCAAAAACCAATTTTAGTTTCCCGCACACTAAAAGAGTACGAGGATATTTTACAGGAGCATGATTTTATCAGGGCTCACAAATCACATTTAGTCAATAAAAAATATGTAAAACACCTGGATAAAGAAGGCCTGCTCTGGCTGACTGATGGCAGCCATATTGTTGTTTCCCGGAGAAAAAAAGAAGATGTACTTAAGGAGCTCAGGGATAATGACAGGCATAAATAGCCACAATAAAAACACCCCGCAGTTGCGGGGCATTTTTATTTCTATCATAAACCTGTGAGCTAAAAGACATCCTTGTTACCTGGCAATCGTGAATTGCTGGTTCAATTTCACCGTACCATCACTGCTCCTGATCACATACTCACCTGAAGCCAACCCTGCTGTATTAATGACCACTTTATTATTACCTGCATTCAATGCCGCCGCCTGTCTCCGCACTATTCTTCCTGTCATATCAAACACCTGCAGCTCAGTACGGATGGCTTTGTCAGTCCGTATAGCCACGTTCAGTACATCATTTGCCGGGACCGGGTAGAGGACGACACTCACAGCATTGCTGCGGCAATTCGTTTGCCGTATAGCTGTATACGTAAACCCGCCGTCTTTATCCACCTGTTTGATCCTGTACTGAGCAGTTCCGCCTTCCAGGTCAAGGTATTGATAACTGCGGCTTGCAGAGCTGTTCCCTGCTGCCACCACTTTATCAATAGTGGCCCAGTTGCCATTCATATTTTTCTCAATAGCGAAATAATCGCTGTTGATCTCGGAGGCTGTTGACCAGGTGATGGAAGCTCCCTTATCCGAACAATTAACTTTGTAATCAGTAAAGAGAACCGGTGTAACAATCGGCCCAAGCAGAAGAGGCACATTAAATGATGTGGAATTGACCGGGTATTCATTAGCCAGGTCATCCGAAACAGAATAGGTGGTAAACTCGCCGGGGCTGCCACCCGAACCAGAGTTAATAACTACATAACCTCCATAAGGAGCCGTATTATTCAACGTCCACAATGTTACTGTAAATACATCCACCCAGGCAGTTGTCAATGTGATACCGGTACCATCCAGCGTACCAACTGCTCTCCTGTCAAAATTTTGTCCGCCGGCAGTCTGGCTGAAAACACCACATTGGTTAACGGTGGTATAAGCAAACCCTCCACCTATGAAAGCAGGAGAAACGGTGACATTGGCTGGGTTACTGACGATGGCACAACCCGGGGTAGTGGGTATCATGGCATTTGTGCTCTGAAAGCTAAAACCGGTTGCCAGCACATTTACATTCGGTATGCTGCCTGCTGTTGTATGTATCTGTAATTTAAACGTAACAGAACCCAGAGCAGGCCCGCCGCCATCCGGATCTGTGCCTGAATAATTAGCATCTGCAAGCCGCCATTCACAGACCTGGGCTTTAATAGTTGATTGTACAGTCAGTAAAAATATCAAACTGGTCGCAAAAAATTTTAGCTGTAAAACTGGTTTCATGATCTGAAGGTTTATGATTTTCTAACTTATTGTTCTACTCTTCCGGCCCAAGCGGATCAGGAATATTTGTTGTTGCTATACGCATTCTCCCCGGTGTGCTACCCGAGCCGGAAGCAGCGATAATCGCTTTGGCAAGGCTTACATCCGTTCCGTTAATGCTGTTACTTGTGTTTACATCGGTGAGCACATACCCTGTGGTAGAAGCTGCTATCGCATTTTTAATGGCACTGATATCGGTACCATTCACAACACCGCTTTTGTTAGCATCACCAGCCCACAATCCATAATGCACCCCTCCGGCTAAAAGCATTACCGGATCTGAAGAAGCACTAAGGGCTTTATAACTGCTGGCTAATAACCGGAAGTCATTGGTATAAGTACCTAATGCATTGGATGGCAACGATACGCTCATAACACCCAAATGATTCCTGTGACGAACCACCATAAATCCTGCTCCCTGTTTATTCAGATCAACTCCAATTGGTGTTACACCATCCACTTCTACAATTGCCCCTGTATTTAAAAGAAACCCGGCTTTCCTCCCGATAATAGTAGCTGAAGCTGCATCTGCCGGTAACCCTGATGCAGGCTTACGAAACTCAACCAATACCCAATCCACCACATTAGCATTGGGGATAGCACCTACTGATTCTGTTCCGGTATAGTTAAAAGGGGTGGTATTATAGGGTTGTGCTAACGGTATTATGCCCCCGCTGTTAAGGTTTGTATTCATCGTTGCCCCGTTCCAGGGACCTCTCAGTAATACAGTTGCATTCATTGCATACCTTGGATCAGCCAGTTTCCATTCATTGGCAAGTTCTGCTGCAGGAATACCGGTTGTGGAAACATAATTAGCTGTACCGTCTCTTGTTACCGGGGTTAGTCGTCCGTTCCATTCTGCGCTTACTAATTGCCAGGGGACAAGATTTGCTTCAGTGTTGGTATTTAATTCCCCATCCAGGTAAGGATAACGGATATCAGCAGTAAAACCGGAACCACCTGCTTGTGCAAACCCGAATTTTCTTTTCACTTCCCGTTCTGCGAGGGTAGGATCACCTGCATTTGCTTCCGGTATCATATTAACAGTGATTTCAGAAGGACTTGTCCCGGCATTTGTTGTTACCAGCATATTGGGCTGGTTAAATATCCTTGCGGCCCCGTTAGTCCAGCTTGTTCTCCTGACACGACCTACTATTTCCCGGCCTGCTGTAAACTCAAATGGCACTGCTGCTGCCGCATTCAATGTATAAGGATTAGCAACAGGGTCCGTAGAAAGTGTTCCGGAATTATAGATCAGCTTGCTCCCAATCGTTACCGAATTAGTAAGGGTTACAAAATTACTGTTGGCAGTTTTATTGATGTGCAGGAAACTGAGTGTGGAGGCACCGGCATTTAGCGTTACGTTGCCTGTACCTGTCATGATCAGTGAATCGTCTGCAGTGGCTGTAGTGTAAGTTGCTGTGTTCAGGAAATTGCCCTGTACTTCCAGTTTACCATCATTGCTGATCGTACCTGCATTTTTGTTTTCCACATTACCGGAACAGAAAAGAACGGCCCCGGGCTGTATCTTAATAATCGCTCCGTCGTTCACCAACTGTGCACGGGACGCAAGTCCCGAAAAAAGAGCCAGTAACAGAATAAGGTTGCAGCGTTTCATGGTTTTAATAATTAATAGTTTAAAACTACGATTATGCTTTGCCGCTTGCTTTCCCATTTAGTAAGCGGTAATCTCAGTTTATTAATCGGTCGTTAGCCTCTTGTCATTTGGGGTGGATATTGGAAAAAAAAGGTAAAATCCTGTGCTTCCGGGCTGTTAAAATTATTAAACATCCGATACTGTACAATCACACATTTGGGTGATTTTGCTACTCCCGGTTATGGCTTTTGAGGCCTAATACAGTAAATTGCAAGAACCATTTGACCATTTATGAAACGAATACCAACACTCCTGCTGTTGCTGATCTTTTGTTCAGCCCAATCACAAACCATTCTGCAACCCGGTTTTGATCCAAAAGAATATGCCCAGCTTTTATCCCTTACATTCAACAGCTCCGGGATACCCGATTCGGTGGAACGCAAGACATCAAAAGATCCTTATCACCTGGAGTATCGTTCCGAAGAAGTTGGATTGCTCAACCGCTGGACCTTATACCTCCGCAATGATAATGTGGCTGTTATTGACCTGCGGGGAACCGTGAATAAAACAACCAGCTGGCTGGCTAATTTTTATGCGGCCATGATCCCCGCTACGGGCAGCCTGCAGCTGAATGACAGTACTACTTTCAATTACCAGTTTGCTGCCAGTGAAAAAGCGGCCGTGCATGCAGGCTGGACCATTAGTATCGGGCACCTGGCACCGGAGATCATTCAAAAGGTCAACGAATATTATGCAACCAAACAAGTAAAAGAATTCCTTATCATGGGGCATAGCCAGGGAGGTGCCCTGGCTTTCCTGCTTCGTTCTTATCTTTTTTATGAAACACAGAAAGGACATCTCCCCAAAGACGTTACGTATAAAACCTATTGCAGTGCAGCGCCAAAAGTGGGCAATATGTATTATGCCTATGATTTTGATTTTATTACACGGGGAAGCTGGGCACATACCGTGGTAAATTCTGCTGATTGGGTACCGGAAACACCTTTTTCCATGCAAACGGTTTATGATTTCAATCCGACCAGCCCTTTGACCAATGCAAAAGCTATTTTGAAGAAACAAAAATTCGCCATTCGTGTTGCCGGAGGTATTGTATATGATAAACTGGAACGCAAACCCCGGAAAGCCCAGCGAAAATTTGAGAAATACCTCGGCACTGTTATGTATAAAAAAGCGATCCGGAAGGTGCTGCCGCAATTAAAAGAACCTGCTTACGTACATGGTAATAATTTTATGCGGGCCGGTAACCCGATCATACTAATGCCGGATGCCGGCTATTTTCAGTTATTCCCGGATGATAAAACCAAACCATTCATTCACCATATGTTTGCTCCTTATTATTCACTGGTAAAGACGCTCTATTTAACCAAATAGAAACACCAGCGGAATAACTTCCCCTCGAAATCAAAAGGGGTCGTGGCTTTTGTGATGTCTTTGATACCGCTGGCATTAATTTTCTCCTTGCACAGTTCAAACTTGCGAAAGTTGGTACTGAAATATAATATTCCACCTGCCTTTAACGCTGCCATACATTGATTAATAAGGGTAACATGATCCCGTTGAATATCTAGAATATCCTCCATCCGTTTGCTGTTACTGAAAGTCGGCGGATCCATGATGATCAAATCAAAATAATCCGGTGGTATTGTTTTCAGGTATTGTTTCACATCTGCATGGACAACCTTGTATTTTGCTGCATCTGTAAAGCCATTTAATTGCATGTTCCTCTCCGCCCAGTTTAAATAGGTCTTTGACAGATCAATAGTAACCACTTCTTCAGCTGCACCAGCTGCTGCGTACACGGAAAAAGAACCGGTATAGGCAAAAAGGTTCAGTACTTTTTTCCCGCTACCTTGCTCCTTCACCATTTGCCGGGTGATCCGGTGATCCAGAAATAATCCTGTATCCAGGTAATCGCTCAGGTTTACAATGAATTTCAACCCGTTTTCTTCAACCTCAAATTCATGCTGCACTTCATCATATTTCTGGTATTGTCCCAACCGGCCGGGTTTTCGCTGCCTGAGTTTCAGGAACATATTTTCCTTACTGATCCCAAGCACTTCTGTCATCACTTCCAGGCTTCTTTCGGTCCACTCGTCATGTTCCTCCTCCGTCATCCCATGCTGCCGTTTGTATTCCGCCACATATAATTTATCGCCATACAACTCAATACAGAAGGGAAATTCGGGCAGGTCATGGTCATATATACGGTAGCAGCTTATACCTTGCCGCTTCGCCTGTTTGGCCAGGTGCCGCCAGACCTTTGCCAGCCTGTTTCGAAACATTATTAATTTATCAGCCTGCATAGTTGAGTTAAAAACTTTCACGAAATTCGTATTTCACAACTAAACCGCGGCACTTATTTCATGTATGCAATTGTTGACATAGAGACTACCGGATCCTACGCAGCGGCCAATGGCATTACTGAAATTTCCATTCATGTTTTTGACGGAGAAAAAGTGGTGGAGAAATTTGAAACGCTGATCAATCCCAACCAGCCCATCCCCCACTATATCCAGGCCATGACCGGCATTAGTGATAAGATGGTAGCTACAGCCCCGGTGTTTGAAACAGTCGCTGAAAGGATTCATACAATTTTGGAAGGAAAAATATTTGTTGCGCACAATGTGAACTTCGATTACTCCTTTGTGAAAGGTCACCTGGCAGAGGCCGGTTTTCTGCTAAATAGCAAAAAGCTCTGTACCGTCAGGTTAAGCCGCAAGATATTCCCGGGCTTTGCTTCTTACAGTTTAGGCAACCTTTGTCATTCATTGGGAATAACGATCAACGACCGGCACCGGGCTGGCGGAGATACTGAAGCAACAGTAAAAGTTTTCCAGTTATTGTTAGCGCATGACAAGGAGCAGCATATTGCCAAAAGCCTGCAACGGAATTCTAAAGAATCTGTATTACCGCCTCATGTCCCCAAAGAACATTTTGAGCAATTACCTTATACTCCCGGTGTTTATTATTTCCATAATGAAAAAGGAAAGATCGTGTATGTGGGGAAGGCGAATAATATCCGTTACCGGGTCAACAGTCATTTTAGTAATAATTCAGAAAGCAGGCAAAAACAGAATTTCCTGAAACATATTCATGCTATCAGTTTTCAGCCCTGCGCCACCGAACTGATGGCCTGTATCCTTGAGTCAACCGAAATTAAAAAACTATGGCCCATTTTTAACCAGTCGCAAAAAAGATGGGAAGACGTGTATGGCATTTTTAGTTATGAAGATCAGAATGGCTTTCTCCGTTTAGCTATAGAAAAAAATAAACAACGGCTTACTCCTGTCTACAGTTTTCATTATCTCGTTGATGGCCATGCGATCCTTCGTAAAGTAATCAGAGCATTCAATCTTTGCCCCAAGCTTTGTTTTATGCAAAAAGACCAGGTGGATTGTGAAGGAATAAAAGAAGGCTTTTGCCATGGTGCCTGCCGGCAAAAAGAGCTGCCTGCCAGCTATAATGAACGGGTATTGGAAGCGATTGAATCATTAAAAAAACAACCTTCTTTTGCCATTGTTGAAAAAGGGTTGAATGGAGATGACCAATCCTGTATTCTCGTTACGGAAGGAAGATTTTATGGTATGGGCTATATACCTTCGCACCTGGCCATTACTGATCATGCTATCCTGAAAGAATTATTGACTCCCTATAAAGAGAATCTTTATATCCGTAATCTTATCAATGGTTATGCTGCACGGTTTCCCGGTAAAGTAAAAATGCTGGCAGGAACAACCCTCTAATCTAACCACTGAAAGTCGTCTGCCACCGGCACATCGCCGAACAGGACACGTACCTCTTCCGGTAATGAAGCCAGTTTGCGGCGCACAACATCCAGCCAGGCTATATCCACTGTCAATACCGCAGATAAGATATCGCCGTTCTTCCTGATCTCATGCTGAATGGTCCACCGGGAGAAATCCCTTTTTGCTTTAACCAGTTTCAGGTCAATACTCACTTTATCTTCCAGCCTGATCTCTTTCCTGAAAATACATTCTTCCCGGAAAAGGATAGGGCCGATATGGAATTTTTGCATCACTTCAGCTGTAAGGCCAACGTTATAGAGGTATTCAATCCTGCAAAAGGCGCCCCAATCGTAATACACCGAATGCCTTACATGAAAGTTTGGATCCAGGTCAGCCCAGCGAACCTGTACATCCCTGCTGAATTTTTCCATTTTAATTGGCTTCAATAAGACCGCTAAATTAAATGATAACAGCCATCCGAATTAGCCATCCAACCTGTATTTTTGCTGCCTAATAAAATAACTTTATGAAGAAACTCATTCTGTGTGTATCCGTACTGGTACTGGCTGCTGTAGCCGTGGCACAGCCTGTCAAAACAACAAAGCCAAAGACTCCTCCTGTTGCTGCTAAACCTGTTTTGAAAAATTCATTTGATTCCGCCAGCTATGCCATGGGAATGAGCTTTGCTAATTTTTTTAAACAGCAGGGAGTTAATAAAGTTAATTCCAACCTGGTATTAAAGGCGATCAATGACCTGATGGGGAATAAAAAACCCCTGTTTGATGACAATACCGCCAATATGGTCATCAATAATTACCTGACCCAAATGCAGCTGCAAAAATCAAAGGCGATCATTGATTCAGGAGTTGCATTCCTGAAAAGAAATAAAACCAAACCGGGTGTTAAGACAACAGCTTCTGGTCTTCAGTATGAAGTGATAAAAGAAGGAGATGGCATCAAGCCTGCGGCAGTGGATACGTTTGTTGCCCATTACCGGGGCACTTTATTGGATGGTTTTGAATTTGATGCTTCTTACAACCGTGGTCAACCATTAACACTTGGCGTAAGCCAGGTAATCCGCGGCTGGACAGAGGGTTTACAACTCATGGCTGTTGGATCAAAATATAAATTCTGGATTCCTTATGAACTTGCTTATGGAGCCATGGGACAAGGCCAGATACCCGGCGGTGCCATGCTGATATTTGAAGTTGAATTATTGGATGTCAAAAAAGCAGCAGGTTCCGGCCAGTAAGGTCAGGGCAGGTTTGCCTTCATTCTGAGTATCTGGTGACGGGTACCGAGTACCAGTATTTTCATTCCGCTGTCTATAATAATATCTTCAGGGGGGTTAATGATAAATTTCCCCTCCGGACTTTTGAGACCAATACAATTAACACCTGTTTTATTCCATTGCATGATCTCCTGCAATGGTTTTCCTTTTATTTCTTCCGGCAATTCTTCAAAAGCAATTGAGTCGATATGTATCGACTGCCCTTCTTCGCCGGAAAGAAAGTCTATAAACTCCACTACATCCGGTTTTGATACCAGGTTAGCCATATGTGAGCCGCCGATCCTGTCGGGCATAATTACATTACTGGCACCTGCTTTTTTCAACTTGGGTATAGAATTGCTATCTGATGCCCGGCTGATGATCTGCATCACTGGGTTAAGCCCTCTTGCGGAAAGGACAATAAATAAATTGTCAGCATCAACAGGTAATGTGGTGATCAATGCCCGGGCTTTTTCAATTCCAGCAGCCAACAACACATCATCATTGGTGCTGTCTCCTTCCACATACAGTAAATGTTCCTCCTCATGCCTGGCTTTTTCAACCAGTTCACTGCTCTTTTCGATGATCAGGAAAGGTACATCATGCGATTTCAGGATCTTGGCAGCCTCATGACCGTTTCGTCCATAACCGCAAATAATAACATGCTGTTCAAGCTTTGCAATATCTTTCATAAGCCGTCGCATTTTAAAATATTTATTGATCTCACCGTTCACTACAAACTGGGTGATACGGGTAATGGCAAAAGCAAAAGTTCCCCAACTGGTGATTAATAAAAAGATAGTAAACCATTTTCCGGCAGTGCTTAAAGGCACTACTTCCCCATACCCCACTGTTGTAATGGAGATGGTGGTCATGAATAATGAATCAACGAACGAAGCATCCTCAATGACCATATAGCCAACGATACCACAGATGATGATAATGTGGAGAACAATAAAGGGTTGAAGCAGCCTGTAAGTGGTTATCCGCAAGGGAGATGGTTTGGCATAAAAGTAAAGAAATGAATCCTGAAAAGGAATAACCAATATCTGCTACCCGGCCCTGCTGGTTACTTTATTTTTTGAGAAGCCCATTCCAATGCCAGTTTCAGTTGCTGCTGTGCTGTAATATTACTATTATCCAGTTCCAGCGCATCTTTTGCCTGCCGCAACGGGCTCACTTCCCGGTGTGAATCGATATAATCCCGCATTTCAAGGTTATTCTTCACCTCTTCAATAGTAATATTGGGATTCTTTTCATACAACTCTTTGAATCTTCGTTCCACCCTGATGGCATTATCGGCGGTCATAAATATCTTTAATTCAGCTTTGGGAAAAACGACAGTACCGATATCCCGTCCATCCATCACGATACCTTTTTTTTCTCCCATTTTTTGCTGCTGTGCCACGGCAAACTCTCTTACTTCTTTAATGGCCGCCACATCGCTTACCTTTTCAGCAATGATAAGATCCCGTATCAGGTATTCAACGTTTTCTTCGTTCAGGTAGATCTCACTGTTATTACTCTTGGCATTATATATGAATTCGAGATTTATACTCTTCAACGCCTGTTTAACTTCCTTCTTTTCCCCAAGGTCAACGTTATTACGGAGAAAAT
Source organism: uncultured Bacteroidota bacterium (assembly GCA_902826165.1). Lineage (GTDB taxonomy): Bacteria > Bacteroidota > Bacteroidia > Chitinophagales > Chitinophagaceae > CADEDV01. Next base: position 57,008 of record CADEDV010000015.1, on the reverse strand, counting down.
AAAGAGTGATTGCCCTGTACATAGCCCCGCTATCCACATATACATAGCCCAGCTCTTTGGCGAGTTGTTTGGCCAGTGTGCTTTTTCCACAGCTTGACCAGCCATCAATAGTTATAATGATCTTCTTTGCCACAGGTAACAAAAATAAAAAAGGAGTGCCGGTTAACAACACTCCTTTGAAAATTTATTATTACCTGTCTATGCTTTTGACTTTTGCTCAGGCTGTGTTTTAAATGAAAACACAAGTTTTGTTTTTTCAGCATCCACATCTGCTTCCAGCACATCCCCGGCTTTTACATGTGTATTGAGTATCTCCTCAGCCAGCGGGTCTTCCAGGTATTTCTGAATAGCCCTGTGCAATGGTCTAGCACCAAACTGTACATCGTATCCTTTGTCTGTCAGGAAGGTTTTAGCATCTTCGGTAAGCGCCAGGCTGAAGCCAAGACTTGTCAGCCGTTTTGTCACTCCTTTCATCAGGATATCAATGATGCTGAAGATATTCTCCTTGGTCAATGAGTTGAAAATAATCACATCATCAATACGGTTCAGGAATTCCGGTGAGAAGGTTTTTTTCAATGCCTTTTCGATCACAGCTTTATTCGCTTCATCTTCATGCTCGATCTTATTGGCAGTGGCAAATCCTACCCCGGCTCCAAAATCCTTTAACTGCCGCACACCAATATTCGAGGTCATAATGATCGTCGTATTCTTGAAATCCACTTTCCTTCCCAATCCATCTGTTAACTGGCCATCATCCAGCACCTGCA
>CADEDV010000015.1:49958-56141 GCA_902826165.1 uncultured Bacteroidota bacterium | reverse complement strand
TCATCAGCCATCTTACGCAGTTTGTCGGTCTCTGCCTGCACCATTCTCTTCACTGGTATGCCTGTCATCATACTTACTACTTCTGCAATGGCTTCTTCGTCTATCGGGAACCGTTTGTGTTTGCTTTCCTCTTCCCAGTCTGCTTTTGCTTTTTCCAGGTCTTCCTGCAAACGCTTCTCTGTATCCCGGAGCGATGCTGCTTCTTCAAATTTCTGGCTCTTTACTACTTTATTCTTCTCATTCTTCACATCCTCTATCTTCTTTTCCAGGTCTACAATGGTCTGCGGAACATTAATATTCTTTAAATGCACCCTGGCTCCCACTTCATCCATCACATCAATAGCCTTATCGGGAAGAAGACGATCCGTGATATACCGATCACTCAGTTTCACACAAGCTTCGATCGACTCATTGTTATAAGTAACGTTGTGATAGTCCTCGTATTTGGATTTGATATTGTTCAGGATAGTGATCGTATCATCCACACTCGGGGGATCGATCACCACTTTTTGAAAACGACGGTCTAAAGCACCATCTTTTTCAATATACATCCTGTATTCATCCAGTGTTGATGCACCAATGCACTGGAGCTCGCCTCTTGCCAAAGCTGGTTTAAAGATATTGCTGGCATCCAGTGAGCCACTGGCTCCACCGGCCCCGACAATGGTATGCAACTCATCAATGAACAGGATCACATCACGGTTCTTTTCCAGTTCGTTCATAATGGCTTTCATCCTTTCCTCGAACTGGCCACGATATTTGGTGCCGGCAACCAATGCGGCAAGGTCAAGTGAAATAACCCTTTTATCAAATAATACCCTGGAGACTTTCCGCTGAACGATACGCAGGGCAAGACCTTCCACAATAGCTGTTTTACCCACTCCCGGTTCACCAATTAAGATCGGGTTGTTCTTTTTACGGCGGGACAATATTTGTGATACTCTCTCAATTTCTTTTTCACGGCCAACGATAGGGTCTAATGCACCCATCTCTGCCAGCTTTGTAATATCACGGCCGAAGTTGTCCAGCACCGGTGTTTTGCTTTTGGCATTACCCTGTTGCTTACTGCTTCCTTTTTGACCGGAGTATTTTTTCTCTTCGTCAAAATCGTCATCATTTTCTTCTGAGAATTCGGCGCGGGGGTCATTGGATTTTACAATGCCTAATTCCTGCCTGAAAAGATCGTAGTCCACATCAAACTGATTTAGGATTTGTGTTGCAATATTTTCTTTGTTCTTTAAAATGGAAAGCATCAGGTGTTCGGTTTCCACGGTGGCACTTTTCAAAGCTTTTGCTTCAAGCACCGTAACACGTATCACCTTCTCGGCTTGCTTGGTTAATGGAAGACTGTTGATATTGGCAATATTTTTTCCTGTTTTATCCTTCACCGCTAATTCAATTTCCTTCCGGAGTTCGTAGAGGTCAACATTAAAACTTTTAAGAATGCGGACGGCGGTATTATCTCCTTCCCGGATCAAACCGAGCAGCAGATGTTCGGTACCGATAAAATCATTTCCCAATCGTAAGGCTTCTTCCCTGCTGAATGAAATGATCTCTTTTACCTGGGCTGAAAAATTGTTATCCATGTAAGATAATTGGGTGTTGTACAATATTAACGAATATATTTGGTTCCTGTTTTCCCGTATTTATAAACGAGATGTTGATAATTTAAGTTGTCGGAAACTGGCAGTTTTTTCACTTTGCCGGGGCTGACAGGCTCAACAAACAAAAAGTATGAACTATGCAGGTCAAAACGGATACCAAAGAAAGATTTCATGCCATCACGCTGCCCGGGGCTTCACTTTCTGCTACTATGACAGAAGAATTGGCTGATTGTTTGTTGCCCTACCTCCAAAATGACGTTAAAAACGTGGTGCTGATACTAAAAGACATCGAATCCATCGATATTGCTGCTGCCGAGAAGCTGGTGCATATTCAACAAAAATATTACGAGAACAGCGCCTCTTTTGTGATCTGTGAATTGCAGCCGCAGGTGGAAGATTTCCTGGATAAAAATGAACTCCTGGAACTGATGAATGTTACCCCCACCCAAAGTGAGGCCTGGGATATCGTACAGATGGAAGAAATTGAGCGGGAATTCCTGGATGAGGAGGGCACGGAAGGCTGAGCAACAGTTGAGAATAAGTTTGGGTCTTAATCACAATACATCGTACTTCGTATATCTAAAATTGCTCATTGCTGCATGCTCGCTGTCACGATCCTTGGAAATAACTCGGCTGTACCAGCCTTTGACCGCCACCCCACCAGCCAGGTGGTTACCCTGGATGGGAATAATTACCTTGTTGACTGTGGCGAAGGCACCCAGATCCAGATGATCAACTACAAGATAAGGCGGAGTAAAATATCGCACATCTTCATTTCCCACTTACATGGTGACCACTATTTCGGACTGATTGGTCTTATCAATAGTTTCAGCCTGCTCAGCCGCCAGCAGGATTTACATGTCTTCGGGCCTGAACCGCTCAAAGAGATCATTGAACTACAATTGAGGGTGGCCGACACCAGCCTGTCGTTCAACCTCTATATTCATGCTATTAAGGAAGCGGCAACATTAGTGGACGACGAGAAAATCACCATCAAATGCTTTCCCACCAATCACCGGGTAGAATGTTATGGTTTTTCGTTTGCCGAGAAAAGACAGCCCCGCAGGCTGGATCCACAGAAGGCGATAGAACATGAAATTCCCTCCTCCTTTTATGACCGGCTGAAGAACGGGGAAGACTATACCCGGAAGGACAGAACGGTTGTAAAAAATGAATCTGTAACGGAACCAGCACTGCCGGGACATCGCTATGCTTTTTGTGCCGATACGAAATATGATGAATCCATCCTGCCCCATATACAGGATTTTGACATGATCTATCATGAAACCACCTACCTGGACAACCTCAGGGAAAGAGCGGAACTCCGTTTTCACTCCACCACCAAACAGGCGGCCCTTATCGCCCAAAAAGCCGGAGTTAAAAAATTACTCATCGGTCATTTCAGCAGCAAGTATGATACGCTGGAAGAATTTGAGGCGGAAGCAAGGGAAGTGTTTCCGGATACGGAACTGGCGTTAGAGGGAGTTGCCTATAAGATCTGAACAGCCATCACCTGATGACTTACACATTTTGTTCAGAATAAACTCTTGTGTTTTTACTGACCCAATCTCTTTTAATCCTTGAAAAATAATTATATCAAGACTGTTAATTATTGTTTCTTCATAAGCATCCCGTTGTACAAACCCGATAAACTGATTCCACCTGACCAAATCTCCCTTTTTAACATTTACCGTCCGCAAATTTGAATAGGTTACATACTCATTCATTTCATTTCTAAAAACAACCACGTAAGAACTGTCTATCCTGAAAACTCCTGTTACTTTTGCATTTGTAAAATAAAAAACAGAATCATCATGAGTCATAATAGTAACAACAGGTGTTGGTGAATAACATATTCCGGTACCCTTTCGATCGTAATGGTAAAAAACACCATTTCTAACTGGGAACGAAAACACCTTAGCACTATCAATAGCTGATTGCGCTGTAACAAAAAGACTTGAAAAAAGACCCCCGATTACAATCAGTTTTTTATAATTCAGCATACCCGCTAAACGGTTAGGTAAATTATTTATTTCATCAACCATTTATAAAACAAAGGGAATTCTTTTCGCCAGGTGGCTTCATTATGCAGGCCTTGATCCCGTATCACGGTAGTCATGGTTGATTTGGAAACAGCCGCCATGCCCTGAAAAGCTTTCAGCATGTCGGATACCATGCTATCGTTTTCCTGCTTGCCTGCATAGAAATAAACCAATCCCATGTATTTTTTTCCCCGTTTCATAATCCTCCTATTAATTTCAGAAGACACCCAGAAAGAAGGGGAAAAGATACCGGCCCCGCCAAAGACTTTCGGGTATTTTAAAATGGCATGCATTGAGATCAGTCCACCCATTGAACTTCCGGCAATAAACGTATGTTGCCTGTCTTTTTTCGTTCTGAATTTTTTATCAATAACCGGTTTGAGTTTTTTTACAATAAAGTCAACATAAGCATCTCCTTCCCCGGTGCCAAACTGTTCATTGTTGTATGGGTTGTATTCACTCATCCGCTTCTCTCCGCCATTATCTATACCGACCACGATACACTTTTTCATTTTCGTGGAATCAAGAAATTCATCCACTCCCCATTCACCGGAATAAGAACTGGCATCATCAAAAATATTCTGCCCATCGTGCATATACAGCACAGGGTATCTTTTGGGGGAAGTGACATAATCTTCCGGGAGGTATATCCACACCCGCCTTTTACGTTTCAGTTGCGGCATCCAGAAAGCCGTATCCATGATGCGGACATTTTTGCTGCTGGTGCTGGCTCTTTTGAGCGGAGGAAAATGATCCTGCCATTCTTCCACGTTTATTTCTATCGTAGACGGGCCTTCCACTTTTAATACCCGGTTGGCAACACCAACTCCCTGCGGCTTGCATTCCACTTTATCCCAACTACCCCGGGTGATCTTGTATTCGTAAGACCCGGGATTTAACTGAAGGTTCAGTACATAATTCCCTTTATCATCTGGTTGAAATTTGTATTGAGCATCTTGCGGGTTCCAGCCGTTGAAAGAACCGGCGGCGTAAATGTCACTGCTCCCACTATGATACTTGGGGAGATTAATAATTTTTATACTTACACTCTGCTGAGCGTAAAAAATTGAAGCCTTGAAAAGGAAAACTATAATAAACTTGAGTTTATACATATTAAACCCTGTTTATAGAAATATCGTTTCTCCAACTTTTTTCTCAAGTTCAGGAAAATACCTGAACAGTAAGTCATAAGTTGGAGATTTCTTTTTCCCGATAAATCGGATTAGCGTATTTGTCTTACACATGATTTTATACTGCTTAATGGCAATACCATCATTTACCGATAAACTCAGCGCATCAATATTCCAGCGGCTAATTGATATTATCAAAGGGTTAATGCAAACAATATCCCCAATGCTTATCTTCTGATCTTCAATGTAAATGGCATCCCTGGCGTACAAAGCATTAAACTGCTGCCGTGAGTTAATGAATATATCAATTACCCAAAGTAATAATGTGGCGAGTATATAATAAAAGATGTGGCGCAGTTTAAATTGACCGGAAGGAGTAAAGAAGAATTCCATGGTCAATAATAAAACCGTTATTGGGCCAACAAAAAAAATCAGCCGATCAAAAGCATCTCCACTGATTTTCTTATTCCTCATTTCCTGTTTTTAATACTTTTTATGCTAATCGAAAATATCTACTTCACTCCCCTCATCAATTCCCTGATCTTCTCCATATGTTTATCACTTATCGGCCACACCGGCATACGGAACGTATTTTTACAAAGCCCCATCTCACTTAAAAAAGCTTTCACACCACTGGGGCTTCCTTCGGTAAACATGGAAGCAATGATATCGGTGTATTTATAATGCAGTTGTTGTGCTTCAGCAAATTTTCCGTCCATACAGAGCCGTACCATTTCTGCATACTCTTTGGGATAAGCATTGGCCACCACAGAGATCAGCCCTTCTGCCCCCGCAGCGATCATGGGCAAAGTGATCGGATCATCGCCACTGATGACCATGAATTCTGCCGGTTTGTATTTGATGATTTGATTGACCTGGTCAAAATTGCCACTGGCTTCTTTGGTGGCAAAGATATTCTTACACTCACGGGCAATGCGGATGGTGGTGTCCGCAGAAACATTCATACCGGTACGGCCCGGCACATTGTACATAATTATGGGCAATGGCGTTGCTGCATCCAATGCTTTATAGTGCTGAAACAATCCTTCCTGGTTGGGTTTATTATAGTAAGGAGATACAGACAGAATAGCACTGTACCCTTCAAGATTGAATTTTTTGAATCCTTCGGTCACTTCAGCCGTATCATTACCGCCTATACCAGCCACTAAAGGAAGGCGGCCAGCCACTTCATTCTTCACAAAAGAAAACACTGCCTGCTTTTCATCGCCATGGATGGTGGCACTTTCACCGGTGGTGCCGAGCACTACCAGGTATTCCACTTTATTTTCGACCCAGAAATGAATAAGTTTTTTATACGCTTCCCAATCAATGGTTCCATCCTCGAGGAAGGGAGTTACAATTGCGATACCGGTTCCACGAAATTGTTCTCTTAATGACATATTGATC
>CADEDV010000015.1:10327-49858 GCA_902826165.1 uncultured Bacteroidota bacterium | reverse complement strand
GTCTCTACACTTCTTCCCAGAATCCCATCTTTCCAAATTTTTCGATCCGGTTATTGGTTCGTTGCTCCGGTGGTATTTGTTTCAACTCTTTGATCACCGGTACCAGGTAATCCTTCAATATCCGGGCTGATTCACTATAGTCCCAATGAGCACCACCCGGTGGTTCCGGTATAATCCCATCAATCAGTCCAAAACCGAGCATTTTATCAGCCGTGAGACGTAATTGCTCCGCCGCCACTTCCTTTTTATCCCAACTGCGCCAGAGGATGGAAGAACAGCTTTCGGGGCTGATAACCGTGTACCAGGTATTTTCCATCATAAAGACCTTATCGCCTACGCCGATACCCAAGGCACCGCCACTGGCTCCTTCCCCTATGATGACACAAATAACCGGCACCTTGAGCCGGATCATTTCATAGATATTCCGGGCAATGGCTTCACCCTGTCCTCTTTCTTCGGCTTCCAGGCCGGGGAAAGCACCTGGAGTATCAATTAAAGTAATAACAGGCTTATTGAATTTTTCAGCCAGTCGCATCAGGCGCAATGCCTTTCGGTACCCTTCCGGGTTGGCCATACCGAAATTCCGTAGTTGCCGCATTTTGGTATTGATACCCTTCTGCTGGCCGATGATCATCACAGTTTCTCCATCCAGGGAGGCAAAACCGCCTACCATAGCTTTGTCATCCTTTACATTCCGGTCACCATATAATTCAATGAAGTTGGTGGTCATTTTATCAATATACTTCATCGTATAAGGCCTGTCGGGATGACGGCTGAGCTGCACCCGTTGCCAGCTGCTGAGGCTTTGGGTAATTTCCCTTCTTTTGTCCAGTATGCTCTGATCCAGCCGCTGGATCACATCGCTCATGTCGATCTTGGTCTTTTCCTGGCGATGTTTGGCATGTTCTATCTCTTCGATCAGGTCCTTGATCGGCTTTTCAAAGTCCAGGAATTGCCGGTTGGCATTGGTTGGCATAGGCGTTAAATATGGCGGCTAAATTAAGGATTAAATGATAATATGCTGTTGAAGTCAAAATGTTGACTAACAGGTGGATAATTACCAGAAAAAGTTTTGGCAGGAAAACATTGCAGGACTATCTTTGCCGTCCCGAAAAATGAAAACGGAAACGGGTTCATTTAAGGGCAACGGATCGGTAGTTCAGTTGGTTAGAATGCCGCCCTGTCACGGCGGAGGTCGCGGGTTCGAGTCCCGTCCGGTCCGCAACATCAAAACAAAGCTGCCTGGTGAGATATTTCGCCAGGCATTTTTATTGGCGCTACGAAGAACGAAACAATAAGGTTGGCAAAGAAGTATAGCAACGGCTAAGAATAGCAGATTTCATCCCGGTTAAACTGATTAGTATGAAGCAACAACTCAAAGGGTTTTACCTTTTTGTCTCCTCCATTGTAATTGCCTTGCTGCATCTACCTTTTTCATTTGCAAAATCGGCTGTCCAGTATGTAACTCCAGCTTCTGCAACACCTGTTGCCACCAATTTCCTGTTACCAGCACCCTCCCCGCTTCCGGCAGTTATTCCTTCTGCTTATGATAGTTTGCAGTTGAATCTTTCCGGCCTCAGCCAGCAGGCATTTGATTATGCTAAAAAAGGATTGAATAGCTTATTAGAAAAAGGGCAACTGATGAATGATTCCATCATTTCAATTGTTGACTTCAGTCAGCCCAGTTCTGCAAAAAGGCTTTATATCCTTGACCTGAAGAATTATAAACTGCTTTTTAATACCCTGGTGGCGCATGGAAGGAATACAGGCCGTGAATGGGCCACTTATTTTTCCAATCAACCGGCTTCTTACAAAAGCAGTCCCGGTTTTTATATTACTGGCGACACGTACCAGGGCAATAATGGATACTCCCTTAAATTAATCGGAATAGAAACGGGAATTAACGACAAAGCCTACGACAGGGCAATCGTGATGCATGGTGCAGGATATGTAAGTGCTGATCTTGCCTATACGCAAGGATATATCGGTCGTAGCGAGGGATGCCCGGCCATACCCGAACAATTATCCCGCCCGGTCATTAATACGATCAAAGAAGGTTCCTGTCTCTTCATTTATCATCCCTCGTATATCAGCCGTTCTGTACTATTGAGGTGATTCATTTGTTTAAAACTCATCCCTTTCTCCGTCGGCCAATCTTTATCTTTGGGCACTAATTTATTACTATGCTTAAGGTTGGTGTTTTTGGCGTTGGCCATCTGGGTAAATTTCACCTGAATAACTGGAAAGAGATCGCTGGCGTTGAAATTGTGGGCTTTTACGATCCGCATGACGATACGGCAAAAGATGTCTCCGATAAATACCAGCTGGCCCGTTTTATAGATCCTGTTGCCCTGATTGATGCTTGTGATGCGATTGATGTGGTAGCTCCCACCAATTATCATTTTGAATGGTGTGAAAAAGCGATCAAGAAGGGCAAACATGTTTTTGTGGAAAAGCCGCTGGCCAATACCATGGAAGAAGCGAGACAGTTAGTGAAACTGGCCGAAGAGTCGGGCATCAAATTCCAGGTGGGCCATGTAGAACGTTTTAACCCGGCTTACTTAGCGGTAAAAGATATGCAGCTGAACCCGATGTTCATTGAAGTGCACCGCTTGGCCCAGTTCAATCCAAGGGGCACAGAAGTTAGTGTAATACTTGACCTGATGATCCATGACATTGACATCATTTTAAATATTGTAAAAAGTGATGTAAAGAATATATCTGCCAGCGGTGTGGGGGTAATGACCGAAACCCCGGATATTGCCAACGTCCGTATCGAATTCCATAATGGTTGCGTGGCGAATCTTACTTCCTCAAGGATATCGATGAAGAAAATGCGGAAGATCAGGCTGTTCCAGAAAGATGCATATATCGGAATTGATTTCCTGAATAAAAAAGCAGAGATCATCAAATTGAAAGATGCTGCTGATTCAAACGTATTTGCATTTGACATAGAAACACCAACGGGAAAGAAAACAATAGCTATGGCTAACCCTGTTGTACCCGAAGTGAATGCTATCAAAATGGAACTGGAAGAATTCAGGAATGCGATCCTCAATAATACCAAAACAATTGTTTCGGAAATGGACGGCCTGATGGCAATGGATGTGGCCCACCAGATACTGGAAAAAATAGGCAATAATAATATTTTGCAGTAATGCAGTCCGTCCGGCAAATATCCATCGCCTGGTATGCAGTGATCGATTTTTTCACCGCAGCACTGGCGTGGGCCTGTTTCTTTTTTACCCGCAAAGCATTACTGAATGAAACAATTTCGGATGCCGGGCAATTGCAGGTAGATTATAAATTCTGGCTGGGCATCAGTTTGATACCTGCCGCCTGGCTGGTCCTCTTTACACTGGTTGGCACTTATCATTCCCTCTATAAAAAATCAAGACTGTTTGAATTCACCAATACTTTTATTTGCAGCCTTATCGGGGCTATCGTTCTGTTCTTTGCTTTTATCCTCGATGATGTAAAAAATGATTCGTCCAGCTCGTATTACTATGCAGCTTTTACCTGTCTTTTTACGTTACATTTTTTATTCACTTTTGCCGGCAGGTGGATACTGCTCAGTAAAGTCAAAAGGCAATTACTGAAAGGGGAAGTATATTTTAATACCCTGATGATCGGCAGCCAGGAAAATGCGATCCGGGTTTACAGGGAAACAGAAAAAAGTCTTCATGACGGCGGTTATCGTTACACAGGTTTTATTACTCCTGACCAGAGCGGGAAAAATGGTATTCAAAAAATACTGACCAAGTTGGGAACCGTTGAAGAACTGGAGAATATCATTGACAGTAACCAGATCAAACTCGTGGTGCTGGCCATGGAGAGATCGGAACAACCTGTTGTAGAAAATATAATTAACAGATTAAGTGAGAAAGACGTTGAAATAAAAATACAACCTGATACTTTAGATATTTTGTCTGGTTCTGTCAAGACCAGCAGTGTAATGGGGGCTGCCTTGATCGACCTGCAAACCGGCCTGATGCCGGAATGGCAACAGCATATAAAGAGGCTTACAGATGTCCTTCTTGCAGTAACAGGTATTGTCCTTCTTTCTCCTTTACTTTTATATATAGCCGCCCGGGTAAGACTCTCTTCAAAAGGCCCGGTCTTTTATTCACAGGAAAGAATAGGTTACAAAGGCAAGCCCTTCCGCTTGTATAAATTCAGGTCGATGATCAGTGATGCGGAAAAGAATGGCCCTGCCCTTTCTTCTGATAATGATCCCCGCATCACCAAATGGGGAAAGATCATGCGGAAATGGCGGCTGGACGAATTGCCGCAACTCGTTAATATCTTACTAGGTGAAATGAGCCTGGTGGGACCAAGAGCTGAACGCCGGTTTTATATTGACCAGGTGGTAGCCCGTTTCCCTTACTATAAATACCTGCTGAAAGTAAAACCCGGGCTGACCAGTTGGGGTATGGTGCAGTTTGGCTATGCAGAAAATGTGGAAGAAATGATCGAGCGGAGTAAATTCGACCTGCTTTATATAGAGAACATTTCGCTGGCACTGGATTTTAAGATAATGATCCATACTATCAGGATCATCTTTAAAGGAAAAGGCAAGTAAGGTATGAAGTCTGCGGATTAGAGTTTATTTTTGGAAAAATTCCATCCTTTTGAGAAGATTCCTGCTTTTATTACTCATTGTCACTGTTTCACAGATAACTGTTTTTTCCCAGTACTGGCAACAACAGGTCAACTACACGATTGATGTTACATTAAACGATAAGGAACACAGCCTGGATGGTTTTGAAAAAATTGAATACATCAACAATTCTCCTGACACACTCCGGTTCATCTGGTTTCACCTCTGGCCGAATGCATACAAGAATGATAAGACTGCCTTTAGTGACCAGCTACTGGAAAATGGGAATACAAAATTCTATTTTTCTGATCAAGAAGAAAAGGGGTATATCAACCGGCTGGATTTTAAAGTCAATTCGATTACAGCTGCAACAGAAGATCACCCGCAGCATATTGATATTATCAAACTCCTGTTACCAACACCTCTTGCACCAGGGCAAAAAACGATCATCAGTACCCCATTTCATGTAAAACTTCCTTATAATTTTTCAAGAGGTGGTCATGATGACCAGTCTTACCAGCTAACTCAATGGTATCCTAAACCGGCGGTCTATGATAAAGAGGGCTGGCACCCGATGCCTTATGTAGACCAGGGAGAATTTTACAGTGAGTTTGGCAACTTTGATGTTACTATCACCTTACCGGCAAATTATGTAGTGGCGGCTACCGGGGAATTACAAAATACCGGTGAAAAAGAATGGCTGAAAACAAGGAGTACTTATAGCTGGCAGCCATTAGTACATAAGGAAAAAATGAAAAGTGGCGGCTATAAAACTATAAAGCAAATTTCGCCGGCGTCTTCACCTGGCAATAAAACATTGCAATACAAACAGGAAAATGCACATGACTTTGCCTGGTTTGCTGACAAAAGATTTATTGTTAATTATGATACACTTCATCTGTCATCTGCTAAAACTATCGACTTATTTTCGTTCTATACAACAGATCAAAGTGCATACTGGAAAAACAGCATCCTTTTTATAAAAAATGCAGTGAGACATTATTCCCGGCTGGTAGGTGAATATCCTTATAACACAGTTAGTGCAGTGCAGGGGCCTGAAAGTTTTGGTGGAGGTATGGAATACCCAACCATCACCGTTATATCACCGATAAAAAATGAAAGAGAACTTGACAATACCCTTGCTCATGAAATCGGGCATAACTGGTTTTATGGAATTCTTGCCAGCAATGAAAGAAAACGCCCCTGGTTAGACGAGGGCATTAACTCCTACTACGATGCCTTATACCAGCAACAAAAGAATCATCATTTCCGACAAACCACAGAGCGATCATTATTAAGAACTTTTATTGCAGAGAAAAAAGACCAGCCCATATCAACCACTTCAGAAGAATTTAGTACTGCCAACTATGCTTTAGTGGCATATTACAAAACAGCACAATGGCTGGCCTGGCTGCAGAAAGAACTGGGAATAGAAACATTCAACAAAGCGATGCAGGAATACTACCTGCGCTGGCAATTCAAACATCCTCAACCGGAGGATTTTAAAAAAGTGATAGAAGACGTAAGTGGACAAAATCTTGATTCGGCTTTTGTCTTGTTAAAGCAAACAGGAAATCTTCCCGGCATGGAACAGAAAGGTACTGCCATCTGGAATCCGGTCAATGCCGCTTTTGGTGGATATGATGATAAAAAAACGGTCATTACTATTCTGCCGGCACTCGGCCTCAATAGCTATGATAAATTGATGGCCGGTGTTCATATTACTAACCTGAGGCTTCCTCCTAACAGCTTTCAGTTTCTTTTGAGCCCGATGTATTCATTCGGAGCAAAGAAATTTGCAGGCATTGGTTTTATCAATAAAAGTTTTTATCCCGCCGGGGTTTTCAGAAAAATAGATATTGGCATCAGCGGCTCTACTTTCTCCAGTAATCAATTCACGGATGAAGAAGCAAATAAAACATTTGAACGGTTTCAGAAAATAGTTCCGGGGATCAGGATGACACTAAAGGAGAAATCTCCGCGAAGTACCGCACATCGCTTTGTTCAGTTTAAATCATTCCTCATTGCAGAAGAAAAGTTCCGGTTTTACCGTGATACGATTGTGAATGGCTTAGATACATCTATTCTGAACAGGGCAAGAACGATCAGTGAAAACCGAACCCTCAACCAGCTACAGGTTGTTATTGAAAATAACAGGGCCTTGTATCCTTACCGCGGCGACCTGAAGATAGAACAGGCAAAAGATTTTGTTCGTACTGCATTTACGGGTAACTACTTCTTCAACTACACGAAAGCCGGCGGACTGAATGTAAGATTATTTGCAGGTAAGTTCATCTATACATCTCCTAAAACATCTTCCAAACAATTTGCCACTGACCGTTATCATTTGAATATGACCGGAGCCAATGGTTATGAAGATTATACTTACAGTGACTATTTCATAGGCAGGAATAAATTTGAAGGAGCAGCCAGCCAGCAGATCATGCTGCGTGATGGGGCCTTCAAAGTAAGAACTGATCTTTTAGCAGATAAGGTTGGGCGCACCGATGATTGGCTGGTCGCTGCCAATTTCACGACGACCATTCCTGATGCCATCAATCCCCTGAGCATATTACCTTTTAAAATCCCTTTCAGGGTCTTTGTTGATATTGGCACACAGGCCGGTGCCTGGGAAAAAGGATCAGCAGAAGACCGTTTCCTCTATGATGCCGGCCTGCAACTTTCGTTCCTGAAAGAAACAGTACATATCTATTTCCCAATCTTGTACAGCCGTGTTTTCAAAGATTATATCCAGTCAACGATTGAAAAGAAAGGCCGTTTCTGGAAAACAGTTTCCTTCACCATTGATATCTCGAATTTCAGTTTCCGGAAAATAGACCGCAACCTCGACTTCTGATGAGTGAACCCGGCAACATACAATACCTATCCCATCAGCAGATCGATAAAACCAAATGGGATCATTGTATAGACAATGCCGGTAATGGTCTTATCTATGCTTATTCATTTTACCTTGACCAGATGGCTAAGCACTGGGATGCCCTGGTCTTGAATGATTACGAAGCAGTGATGCCCTTGACCTGGAATAAGAAATACGGGTTCGATTATCTCTATCAACCTTTCCTGACAGCTCAACTGGGAGTGTTTGCCAGGCAAGTAACCAGTGAAATGGTTTCTTCGTTTATTAACAGCATCCCCCGTAAATTCCGGTTGGTTGAAATAGCATTAAATCATGCCAATAAAGGCAGCGCACAAGTTGATACTCAATTAAGGATAAATTATGTACTGGATATGAATCATCCCATTGAGTTTCTTCAACAGCAATACCGGGAGAATATCAGAAGGAATATTAAAAAATCGCTACAGGCTGGCTGCAGCGTTACAAAAGATTTTGCTGCGGAGAAGGTAATTGAACTGGCGCTTCAGCAAATGAAGAGCTACGATAAAGAATCAGCTGGAAATGTAGAACGATTCAGAAAACTATACCAGCTTTTACATGCCAAAAAAATGGCGACCACTTATGGCATTTTACTGAATGGGGAGATGGTTGCTTCCTGTGTTTTCTTTTTCTCTCACCAAAGAGCCTATTATATTTTAGTTGGGAACCACCCCAATGGAAAAACGATTGGTGCTTCTCATGCACTAATTGATGCGTTTATACAAGACCATGCCGGGAAAGATATACTACTGGATTTTGAAGGATCAGACATTCCCAACCTTGCTTTCTTTTACAGTAGTTTCGGAGCTAAGGAGGAAAATTATCCTTTCTTACAGATCAATAAACTTCCATTCTATTTGAAATGGCTGAAAAGATGAAGCCAGGGATTAGGTACTCGTAGGCAAATTTCTTTCTTCCAGTAACTTCTCTGCAATCAGCAGATCAATCGGTCGGGTGATTTTGATATTGTTCTCCTCTCCTTCCACCAGGGATACTTTCAATCCATAGGCTTCCACCACGGTAGCTTCATCCGTAAATTTATCTTTGTAATCAATCTGGAAAGCAGGTAATAATATCTTGCTGTGAAATGTTTGTGGTGTTTGAATCAACCGGATGCGGTTCCTGTCCACTGCATCGCTTCCCTCTTCCTGTAACAACCGAACACTATCCTTACTGGCAATAGCAGGAATTGCACTTCCGGTTGCTGCTGCTGTTTCATAACAACTATGAATAAGATCATGAGAAATCAAACAACGAACACCATCATGTACAAAGATGACAGACTCCTCTTCTACCAGGGCTAATCCGTTCTTTACCGATTGAAACCGGGTATCGCCACCAGCCGTAATGCGGATCCTCTCTTTATCAAAATACGCATCAATGATCTCCCGGCCCATATCTGTGTATTCCACCGGGAGTACCATTATGATCTGCATATCAGCATACGCTTCCAGAAAGGCTTTTACGGTATAATAAAGAACCGGTTTATCTTTCAGTAAGAGGAACTGTTTGGGTACACTACCTCCCATCCTTACTCCCGAACCACCGGCTACAATGACTGCGTATTTCTTCATGGATGCAAATGTATATAATGACCAGCTGCAATTTCTGGTGCAGCACTATTAGCTAAAAATTTATTTATAGATCGCTACTTCATTCATCCCCTCACTGCTTCGAATTCCGCGGTACATCCCCTCGCTATTGAAGATCATAGCCGCATTCCCTTTTGCATCAACCCCTATCATACCGCCTTCACCACCGATCTTCATTAACTTATCATGCACTACTACGTTCATCGCTTCCTGTAAGGAAAGCTCTTTATATTCCACCAGGCAGCTCACATCATATGCTGCCACTGCCTTGATGAATAATTCACCATGGCCGGTGCAACTGATGGCGCAAGTTTTATTATTCGCATAAGTCCCTGCCCCAATAATGGAACTGTCTCCTACTCTTCCCCATTGTTTATTCGTCATACCTCCTGTGCTTGTTGCAGCGGCAATATTTCCCTGCATATCACAGGCGGCAGCGCCAACAGTTCCAAATTTTTTATCCCTGACAGCTATATTATGATCCAGCGCCACTTCGCCTGAGTGCTGCACCTGCTTCCATTGTTCATACCGGAAAGAGGAATAAAAATAGTCATCCGGTTCTGTCTTCATCCCGATACTGGCAGCAAAATCATTCGCACCCTGCCCATTCAGCATCACATGTTCGGTTTGTGTCATCACCGCATAAGCCAGTTGCACCGGGTTACGGATATTCTTCACGGCACTTACAGCACCGGCCATCAGTTCTTTTCCTTCCATGATGGAGGCATCCATTTCCTGCTTGCCATCCTTACCAAACACAGAGCCACGTCCGGCATTGAAAAGGATATTATTCTCCAAAGAAATGGTGGCGGCCAAAACTGCTTCAACGGCTGCTCCACCATTGGCCAATACAGCATAACCCTGATCCAGGGCCTCCTGCAATCCTTTACGATAAGCTGTCTCCATTTCCGGGGTCATGCTCTCTTTCAGGATCGTTCCTGCTCCTCCGTGAATGACTAAACTGTATTTTGACATACGTGTAAGCGGGTATTTTAATAGCGGTAAAATTAGCTATTTTGGTTGCTATAAAATTTAAGGTCCCTTTCAAATGTTCAAAAAGAAACTAACACAGGGTGATATTTTCCTGATTATTGCCAACCTGGTCCCGGTCTATGGGGTTTGGTTTGAAGGATGGAGTGCTGTAGAAGCGTTTATTGTTTATGCGCTGGAGACAATGATAATCGGCATCATCACCATTATGAAGATGCTGCTGGTAACTTTCTTCCGGGGAAAAGATACCTGGTACAATGAGGGCAGTTCGCAGCAGGTTAGTGGCCTTTTCTTCAGCTTTTTCTTTATTCTTCATTTTGGATTATTTGCCCTTGTGCAAACAACAATATTCTCACAGGCTGCTGACATAACTGCTCCCGGTAAAGGCATGATGCATTTCTTTTTTCACTGGTATGAATATATCAATAAGGATATTGGCATCATGCTGATCGCCCTGGGTGTCGGTCACCTGGCAAAAAACTTTATGCCTTTCATCCTCAGCGGACAGTATAAGACCGCTCCGATGATGTTATTAATGTTTCAGCCCTATGGGAGAATTTTTATACAACAGTTCACAGTGATACTGGGAAGTATGTTCCTTTCTTTTGGTTTTGGCAAAGGATTTATTCTTGTCTTTGCCCTGGCAAAAATTTTCTTTGAAATCGCAGTTGACTTTGGCGGGATCATTGAGCAATCCATGACAAAACTGAAAAAAGACTCAGGAAAGCAATAGTTCACACTCCTGCAACAGTTTTTCCTTATTGATTGCCACAGTGCCGACTTCCTCGCAAACTAAACCACCTGCAATATTGGCGATTGCTGCCATCAGGCGGATATCTTTTGTTACTGCATACGTAATAGCTGCTACTGCAATTACCGTGTCGCCTGCCCCGGAAACATCAGCGATGTTCCGGAGGTGAGATGGAACAAGAGCCGAATCATTGCCTCCCTGGTAGAAAACCCCTTTTTCAGAAAGGGTAATAAAAGAAATATGATGCTGAAGCAGGTTAGCTAATTCCTTATGGATAATATTTAACAATGGCTGATCCACCTCATCAAATAACAGGTTCAGTCCTTCCTTTACCTCTTTAAGATTCGGCTTGAAGATATCAACGCCTTTAAACGAAAAGAAATTCTTTCGCTTGGGGTCCACCGCTGTAACGATACCGGCTTCTTTGCATAATCGTATTACTTCTGTAATTACTTGTTCTGTCAGCACTCCTTTGTTATAATCTTCAAGAATGATCACTGATGGCTGCTCTTTACTGATATATGCTTTTACATTATTCAGCAGCAGTTCTTCTTCCTTTTTATCCAAGTCAGTAGTTATCTCCGAGTCAAGCCGCATCATCTGCTGGTTACGGCTGATGATCCTTGTTTTACTGGTAGTGATCCGTTCCCGGCTTTGCAGCATAAAAGAAGTATCAATCTTATTTTCTTTGAAGAGATCTTCCAATATCCCGGCCTCTTCATCCTTACCGGTCACTGATAATACAGTCACTTTTGCACCCAATGAACAGGCATTCAGTGCCACATTACCGGCTCCGCCGATCCTGTAATCCTTATTTTGAACCGTAACAACAGGGACAGGGGCTTCTGGTGAAATGCGATCCACCTTTCCCCACATGTACGTATCCAGCATTACATCGCCTATCACTCCCACTTTAAGAGAGGAAAAGGAAGTAAATAGTTTTTTAAAGTCAGTCATTGCGGTATTAAGATAAGTAATTCATTGGATTTATGATAGTAAACGCAAAACGTCTCCCCTGATTTAGGAGAGACGTTTTATCATGACGATAAATCATTAGTCTTTTTTAGAAGCCGGTTTATATAAACCGTTCAGCCCTTTTATCACATCTGCCGTAATATTATAGACACTGTCCTTATAATAAAACAACCCTTGTTCGTAGGAAACAATATAAGAATAGTTCTTCTCCTTATTATACTCTTTCAGGAAATCTTCAATTTTGGTCTTAACATCTTTCATGCGGCGCATCACAAAATCACTGTACTCCTGATCAAGTAACTGTTTCCGGTTCTTCATCTGGTCGTCCAGATTTTTTAACTCCTGGCTGGCAGCCTGGGATTGTGTTTCTGTCAGCGTTCCTGCCTGTGCCTGCCCCTGGAAATAATTATACTTTTCCTGAAGGTTCTTTCCCAACCTTTCCATCTCAGCATTCATTGTTTCTTCCTTCTTACTCAGTTCCGCTTTTACATCCTTTACCATTGAAAAATTAGCCTCTATAGAATCCATTTCAAAATAAGCGATACGGAAATCCTTATTGACAGTGGCAGCAGCACCCGTTTCTATCTTTTCGCCGGTTGCAGTTTTTTTATTTGAGCTAAAATGTGTATACAATAAATACCCCGCAACCAATGTCAGCAACACATTCCAAACCAGCAATCCATTTTTCATTGAGTCTTTTTTTGCAAATTAATAATGATGGCGGGCAAAGATAAGGATTCGGGTTACTTTATGAAAGCCTTAACAGCCCTGCTTCTGATGAAAAAAAGGAGTAAGATAACTTACTCCTTTCCAGATTATTTCTGATCAATACTTATTCTTCCTCATCGAAAGCCATAGCTTCACGGGTGGTCTGCAACAGTTCATACTCCTCCTTGCTACCCACGATCATGTTCTCAAATTCACGAAGACCGGTACCAGCAGGGATCGGGTGACCAGTGATCACATTCTCTTTCAGACCCAACATATCATCAGTTTTACCGTTGATGGCGGCAGATGACAATACCTTCGTGGTTTCCTGGAAGGAAGCCGCGGATATCCAGCTCGGAACACCCAGCGATGCTTTTGTGATACCCAGCAAGGTTGGTGCTGAAGTAGCAGGTTGTGCATCCCTGAATTCTACCGGCTTTTTATCATTACGGCGGAGAATTGAATTCTCCTCCCTTACTTCACGCAGGCTAACGATCTGGCCTGCACGAAGTTTACCGGAATCACCTGGCTCAGTCACCACTTTTTTATCATAGATGAAATCATTCTCTTCTACAAATTCGAATTTATCAACTGAATCATCTTCAAGGAAACGTGTATCACCCGGATCAACGATGCTTACTTTACGCATCATCTGGCGAACGATCACCTCGATGTGTTTGTCATTGATCCGCACACCCTGCAAACGATACACTTCCTGGATCTCATTCACCACGTACTGCTGAACAGCGAATGGTCCCTGGATAGAAAGGATATCCTGCGGTGATGTCTGACCATCAGAAAGTGGTGAACCAGCTTTCACAAAGTCTCCATCCTGTGCCAAAATTTGTCTTGTCAGCGGAACAAGGTATTTCTTCTGTACACCATCTTTTGCTTCGATGATGATTTCACGGTTACCACGTTTGATAGCACCCATCGAAACCACACCATCGATCTCAGATACAACTGCCGGGTTACTTGGATTCCTTGCTTCAAACAATTCCGTAACACGGGGAAGACCTCCGGTGATATCCCTTAGTTTACCCAATACACGGGGTATTTTTACCAACACCTGGCCCGCTCTTACCGCTTCACCTTCATCAAGAATGATATGGCTGCCGGTTGGCAGGTTATAAGATTTACTGTCTTTTCCGCCTTCTACGATGATGGACGGGATCTTCGTTTTATCACGGGTTTCAATAACCACTTTCTCACGGTGACCGGTTTGCTCATCTGCTTCTTCACGGTAAGTAACACCTTCGATCACATTCTCAAACTTCATGGTACCATTGATCTCAGCAACGATAACGTTGTTGAACGGATCCCATGAACAGATAGTATCTCCTTTTTTGATTTTCTGTCCATCTTTTACAAACATGGTGGCACCATAAGGAATGTGCATAGTGTTCAGCAACCTGTCGGTGGCAACATCTATATTCCTGATCTCACCCGTTCTTCCGATAACGATCTGTACTTTTTTACCTTCCGCATCTTCTGTCATTACAGAACGAAGTCCGTCAAACTGGATCGTGCCATCAAACTTGGCTGTTAATGTTGAGTCTACAGCAGCAGAACCGGCCACACCACCTACGTGGAAGGTACGGAGTGTCAGCTGTGTACCAGGCTCACCAATGGACTGCGCAGCGATGATGCCAACCGCATCTCCTTTCTGTGCCGTGTTGCCGCTTGCCAGGTTCTTACCATAGCACTTAACGCAACAACCTCTCTTACTTTCGCAAGTCAGTACTGAACGGATCTCAACGGTTTCAATACCTGTATCTTCAATTTTCTTTGCAATATCTGAAGTGATCTCTTCACCGGCACCAACGATCAGCATTTCACTTACCGGATCGTACACATCATGCAATGATGTACGTCCTTCGATCCTGTCGCTCAACGGCTCGATGATGTCCTCATTATCTTTCAATGCACTGGTGGCAATACCACGCAGTGTACCGCAATCTTCTTCGGTGATCACCACATCCTGTGATACGTCAACCAGGCGACGGGTCAGGTAACCTGCATCCGCTGTTTTCAGGGCTGTATCCGCAAGACCCTTACGGGCACCGTGGGTAGAAATGAAGTAATCCAATACGTTCAATCCGCCTTTGAAGTTGGAAAGGATCGGGTTCTCAATGATCTCAGATCCTGTTGAACCGGATTTTCTTGGCTTCGCCATCAATCCCCTGATACCTGCCAGCTGTTTGATCTGTTGCTTGGAACCACGGGCACCTGAATCAAGCATCATATAAACTGAGTTGAACCCTTGCTTGTCGCTGCTCAGCTCACGAATCAGTGTTTCAGTGATCCGGGTATCCACACGGCTCCAGATGTCAACGATCTGGTTGTATCGTTCGTTGTTAGTGATCAGACCCATATTATAGTTATCCCACACTTCATCTACTTCCACTTTTGCATTCTCCAGTAATTCCTGTTTGATGTCAGGAATGATAAGGTCATTGATACTGAATGACAAACCTCCCTGGAAGGCAGTACGGAAACCTAAATGCTTAATATCATCGAGGAACTTCGCTGTTTTTGGAACATTAGTGATACGTATTATATCTCCAATAATGTCACGAAGATTCTTCTTGGTCAGTAATGCATTCACGAAACCAACTTCAGCAGGAACGTGTTGATTAAAGATCACACGACCTACGGTTGTTTCGATCAGCTTATGCTCCAGCAACCCGTCCGCATTGCGGATGTTTGCTTTTACCTTAATCCAGGCATGCATATCCACCACCTTTTCATTGTAGGCGATGATCACTTCTTCTGCGGAGTAGAAGGCTTTACCTTCTCCACGCATCGTTTCAGTGGCTGTTGTTTTCTTTCCTTTAGTTATATAATACAGACCGAGTACCATGTCCTGTGAAGGCAGGGTAATTGGCGTACCATTTTGCGGGTTCAGAATGTTATGAGAAGCCAGCATCAATAACTGGGCTTCCAGTACTGCTGCGTTGCTCAACGGAACGTGAACGGCCATCTGGTCACCATCAAAGTCGGCGTTGAACGCTGTCGTAACCAACGGGTGTAATTGTATCGCTTTACCCTCGATCAATTTGGGCTGGAAAGCCTGGATTGACAAACGGTGAAGTGTTGGGGCACGGTTCAGCATGATCGGGTGTCCTTTCAAAATATTTTCCAGGATATCCCAAACAATGGCCTCTTTTTTATCAACCAGTTTCCTGGCAGACTTTACTGTTTTTACAATACCTCTTTCAATCAGTTTACGGATGATAAATGGCTTGAACAGTTCAGCGGCCATATCTTTTGGTAAACCGCACTCATGCAATTTCAGCTCAGGGCCTACCACGATAACAGAACGACCTGAATAGTCAACACGTTTACCCAGCAAATTCTGACGGAAACGTCCTTGTTTACCTTTCAACACATCACTGAGTGATTTCAATGCACGGCCGCCTTCTGCTTTGACAGCATTTGATTTACGGCTGTTATCAAACAAGGAGTCCACCGCTTCCTGTAACATCCTTTTTTCGTTACGAAGGATTACTTCAGGAGCTTTGATCTCTAATAATCTTTTCAGACGGTTATTACGGATAATAACACGACGATACAAGTCATTCAGGTCAGAAGAGGCAAAACGTCCACCATCCAGCGGCACTAACGGACGCAGTTCCGGTGGAATAACAGGAATATATTGCATCACCATCCATTCAGGACGGTTAGTGATCCTTGTATTTGCATCACGGAAAGCTTCAACAACACTCAACCGCTTTAAGGCGTCTGCCTTACGTTGCTGTGAAGTTTCAGTTGCAGCTGCATTACGCAGATCAAATGATAACTGGTCCAGATCGATACGCTGCAACATATCATGTACAGCTTCAGCACCCATCTTGGCGATGAACTTGTTGGGATCATCATCCGGCAAGTACTGGTTATCTTTTGGTAAGGTATCCAGGATATCCAGGTATTCTTCTTCTGTCAGCAGGTCGCCAACATTTTGTCCTTTATCTGCACGGATACCCGATTGAATAACCACAAATCTCTCGTAGTAAACAATGGTCTCTAATTTCTTAGAGCTAACCCCCAGCAGGTAACCGATCTTATTGGGTAATGATTTGAAATACCAGATATGTACTACCGGCACCACCAGTTTGATATGACCCATTCTTTCACGACGTACTTTCTTTTCTGTTACTTCCACACCGCAACGGTCACATACGATGCCTTTATAACGGATACGTTTATACTTTCCGCAAGCACATTCGTAATCCTTTACAGGTCCGAAAATTCTTTCGCAGAACAAACCATCTCTTTCAGGTTTGTAGGTACGATAGTTAATGGTTTCAGGCTTTAGCACCTCACCATAGCTTCTTTCCAGGATTGTATCCGGGGAAGCCAGGCCGATAGTGATCTTTGAAAACGCTGCCCTTGGACGATTTTCTTTTTTGATAGCCATGTTATGTTTATCGTTTGTCGTTATTGTTTTTTGTTACCAGCGACATCAACTTTCTTCATCTGCTGTTGCGTCGCACTCTTCATCGTTCTGAATACTGCCCAGCTATTATTCGAATTTCAGATCAAGGCCAAGGCCTCTCAATTCATGGACCAATACGTTGAATGATTCAGGAATACCCGGCCTTGGAATGTTATCACCTTTCACGATGGCTTCATAGGTCTTCGCTCTTCCAATGATATCATCCGATTTGAGCGTAAGCAATTCCTGCAGGATATTTGATGCACCATATGCTTCCAGTGCCCAAACCTCCATCTCACCAAAACGCTGACCCCCGAACTGCGCCTTACCACCCAGCGGCTGCTGTGTGATCAGGCTGTATGGTCCGATCGAACGGGCATGCATCTTATCATCCACCATGTGATGTAATTTGATAACATAGATGATACCAACCGTCGCTTTCTGGTGGAAACGTTCGCCGGTTTCTCCATCATACAGGTAGGTGTGACCGAATTTAGGAATACCAGCTTCTGCACAGTATTTCTCGATCTCTTCGGTAGAAGCACCATCAAAGATGGGTGTGGCAAATTTGATTCCCAGTTTCTGACCAGCCCAGCCCAAAACAGTTTCGTAGATCTGTCCGAGGTTCATACGGCTTGGTACACCCAATGGGTTCAATACCACATCAACCGGTGTTCCATCTTCAAGGAACGGCATATCTTCATGACGAACGATCTTCGCAACGATACCTTTGTTACCGTGACGACCCGCCATTTTATCTCCCACTTTCAGCTTCCGCTTCACAGCGAGATACACTTTAGCCAGTTTCAATACACCGGCAGGCAATTCATCACCGATAGAGATGTTGAATTTCTCTCTCTTGTAACGGCCCAGCTCTTCGTTGTATTTAATGTTATAGTTGTGTAAGAGAACGTTGATCTGCTCATCCACTTTCTTGTCACCGGTCCAGCCCAATGGATTGATGTTTGCATAATCCAGGCCGGTCAGGTTCTTGATCGTGAACTTAGACCCTTTACCAATCTGTACTTCACCGAAGTTATTGCTAACACCGGCGGATACATGATTAGCCAGCAATGTGGTCAGTTTTTCCAGCAACACTTCCATCAGGTCAGCTTCATTCTTCTCATGCATTCTTTCCAGCTTCTCAATAGCTGCCTTCTCTCTTACTTTGGCATTCTTATCTTTCTTGGCTCTCTGGAATAATTTCTTGCCGATCACCACACCTTCCACACCATTCGGTGCTTTCAGCGAAGCATCTTTTGCATCACCGGCTTTATCACCGAAGATGGCACGCAATAATTTTTCTTCCGGAGTAGGATCACTTTCACCTTTCGGAGTGATCTTACCAATCAATATATCACCTTCTTTGATATGAGCACCGATACGGATGATACCGTTCTCATCCAGATCCTTAGTGGCTTCTTCCGATACGTTCGGGATATCCGGTGTCAGTTCTTCCTCACCCAATTTGGTATCCCGTACTTCCAGTTCATATTCAGAAATGTGAACAGAAGTGAACATATCTTCTTTTACCACTCTTTCACTGATAACGATCGCATCCTCAAAATTGTACCCTTTCCATGGCATGAACGCCACTTTCAGGTTTTTACCGAGTGCTAACTCGCCATCCTGCGTTGCATAACCTTCGGTTAAGAAATCTCCTTTCTTCACTTTCTGGCCTTTCTTCACAGCCGGCTTCAGGTTGATACAGGTTTCCTGGTTCGTCTTGATGAATTTAGTGAGTTTGTACACTCTCAGGTCATCTTCAAAGCTTACCAGTTTCTCCTGCTCATCACGGTCGTAACGAACATGTATCTCGTTAGCATCCACAAATTCAATGATACCGTTTCCATCTGAGTGGATCTGGATCCTTGCATCCCTTGCAGCTTTACCTTCCAGACCAGTACCAACTACAGGCACATCAGGACGTAACAGTGGCACCGCCTGGCGTTGCATGTTTGATCCCATCAGGGCACGGTTCGCATCATCATGTTCCAGGAATGGAATCAGTGAAGCACTTAATCCCACGATCTGGTTGGGAGCAACGTCCATGAACTGAACATCATTCCTGTCAAGGATCGGGAAGTCACCGGTTTCACGGCTAACGATCTTTTCTTCTACAAAATGCCCTTTCTCATCTAAGGCAGTGTTGGCCTGGGCGATTTTCGCCAGGTCCTCTTCTTCTGCACTTAAGAAAGTCAGTTCTTTCATATTCACCTTGCCTTCGCTAACCTTGCGGTAAGGTGTTTCGATAAAGCCCATGTCATTGATCTTCGCATGTACGCAAAGCGTAGATATCAGACCAATGTTTGGACCTTCCGGAGTTTCAATAGTACACAGACGGCCGTAGTGAGAATAGTGTACGTCACGCACCTCGAAACCAGCTCTTTCCCGGCTCAAACCACCTGGCCCGAGTGCTGATATACGACGTTTGTGAGTGATCTCTGACAAGGGGTTGGTCTGGTCAAGGAACTGCGATAGCTGTGATGTTCCAAAGAAGGAATTGATCACAGAAGAAAGCGTTCTGGCATTGATCAGATCAACGGGAGTAAATACCTCGTTGTCACGTACGTTCATCCGCTCACGGATAGTTCTGGCCATACGGGCAAGACCCACGCCGAACTGGGCATACAACTGCTCACCCACGGTACGAACACGACGATTGCTCAGGTGATCAATATCATCTATCTCCGCTTTACCATTCGTTAAACGAACGAGGTATTTGATGATAAGGATGATATCTTCTCTTGTCAGTGTTTTTTTATCCAGCGGCAGATCAACATTCAATTTGCGGTTGATCTTATAACGACCTACTTCGCCGAGATCGTAACGTTTATCGCTGAAGAATAATTTATCAATGATACCACGGGCTGTTTCATTATCAGGAGCATCAGCGCCTCTTAACTGGCGGTAGATGAACTGAACAGCTTCGAGCTCACTGTTAGAAGTGTCTTTGTTCAATGTGTTATAGATGATCGCATAATCACCACCCACGTCTTCACGCTGGATGAATACACTTTTCACATCCATTTCAGAGATCGTTTCGATCGCTTCGTCATCCAGTACGGTATCACGTTCCATCACGATCTCGTTCCTCTCGATAGAAACAACTTCACCGGTATCCTCATCCACAAAATCTTCCACCCATGTTCTTAACACACGGGCAGCCAGGCGACGGCCAACATATTTCTCTAATGTTTTCTTATCAGTTTTCACTTCATCGGCCATACCGAACAACTCCAGGATGTCCTTATCAGTTTCGTAACCGATAGAACGCAGCAGGGTTGTTACAGGGAATTTTTTCTTCCGGTCGATATAAGCATACATCACGTTATTGATGTCAGTTGCAAATTCCATCCAGGCTCCTTTGAAAGGAATAACCCTTGCAGAGTAGATCTTAGTCCCGTTTGGATGAACAGACTGACCGAAGAATACACCCGGTGAACGATGCAACTGAGAAACCACCACCCTTTCTGCTCCGTTGATAACAAAAGTACCACGCGGAGTCATGTATGGGATGTTACCCAGGAATACGTCCTGCACGATGGTCTGGAAATCGACGTGTTCCTCATCATTACAGCTCAAACGGAGTTTGGCTTTCAGCGGAACAGCGTAAGTCAACCCGCGTTCCATACACTCTTCGATCGTGTAACGGGGCGGATCAATAAAGTAGTCCAGGAACTCGAGCACAAATATGTTTCTCGTGTCAGTGATCGGGAAGTTTTCCTTGAACACACGGAACAATCCTTCGATATTCCGTTTGTCGGGCGTTGTTTCCAACTGGAAAAACTCTTTAAATGACTGGATCTGTACTTCGAGTAGATCAGGGGTTTCGGCCAGATGCTTGATTTTACCGAAATCCACCCTTTGATTCAATTTTGTTGAAGACATATGCGTAAAAACCGGTTTTAAAGAGATAAGGACATACAAATCACATTCAGGCTTCCATTTTTTTCAAAATAAAAGCGTTGATTTTCAACTACTTAAACATGATTCGGGATGTCAAAATATTTTTGGCCAAAATAAAGGATGGCAAAGGTAGGGATTTATACTTCTTAACCAAGAAAAATTTGCCAACAAAAACCCGGCCATTAATACCACTAAGAGGCCATTTTTTGAGCTGCCTGAACCCTGTAAATTGCTGAAAACCTTACCTGTGGGCTGGAAAAAAATAGTCGCCGATTATTTTACTTTTACCCGTAAGGACCGGATCGCTATCCTGGTCCTGGTTGTATTGATATTGGTTGTCATTTTTGCCCCCACCATTGTCTACAGATCCTCTGCGAAATCTTCCGTTTTACCTGATACGGCCTGGATGACAGCTGTAAAAAAGCTGGAGTTAAAAGAAGAAAATACTGATCGGTTTACTGACCGTACTAACAGGGATAATAGCAGCAATTATCAATATGATCGATCTGATAAGGAATATTTCAACCGAAGCAAAGGCGAGCTGTTCTATTTTGACCCCAATACACTGAATGCTGAAGGATGGAGGAAATTGGGACTTCGTGACAAGACTGTTAAGACCATTCAGAACTATCTGGCTAAAGGTGGACATTTTTACAAGCCGGAAGATCTTTCAAAAATATATGGCTTGTTTGAAGACGAATATGCAAGACTGGAACCATATATCCGCATTGAAGGAAAAAAAATCAACAGCTCACCAGCAATTGCAAATGAAATACCCTCGTCCCGGGCTGGAAAAACAGAACGCTATAAAGTAATTGACATCAATACTGCTGATACATCGGCCTTTATTTCCTTACCGGGCATTGGTAGTAAACTGGCTGCAAGAATCGTGAACTTCCGGGATAAATTGGGGGGCTTTTATGTTATCAGCCAGGTAGCAGAAACCTATGGCCTGCCCGATTCCACGTTTCAAAAAATAAAACAATACCTGAAACTTGATAATGCTTCACTAAAGAAGATCAATATCAATACTGCGTCAATTGATGATTTGAAAGCTCATCCGTATATTAAATATGCGCTGGCCAATCCCATTATTGCCTATCGCAAAGAGCATGGCCCTTTTTTGAAATTAGAAGATATCAAAAAAGTGATGGTGGTCACAGAAGATATGTATCAGAAAATCTATCCCTATCTTTCCATCGAATAAAGGTCTGTCCTCTTTGAACACGGCAATAATACTATTTACCTGTTTTCCGGTACTTGCCTCTTATCCTGCTTAGCGTTTCTTCATTCATCCCTAAATAGGTGGCAATATGTTTTAACGGCACCCTGTTGATAAGATTAGGATGCTGCTCCAGAAAGAAATTATACTTCTCTTCAGCTGTATGTTTCCTAAGCATGCGGGTCCGCATTTCAGCCAGGTATAAGGAGTATTCGGTTTGTTTTCTTCCTACTATATTAAATTGCGGATACTCCTTATACAACTGCTGAATTTCATTGTACCGGATACAAGCCAACGTTGTATCTTCCATGGCTTCAATATATTCATCGCCAGGCTGCTGCTGGTAATAACTGACCCAGGAAGTAATGATAAAACCTTCATCCATAAACCGGGATGTTATATCCCTGTCTTCATTGATATAATAAGCCCTTGCCAGGCCCTTCACCACCATACATGCTTTATCACATACCTGCCCATCCTTCAGCAGGAATGTTTTCTTTGGATACGTAACAATTTGAGCCAGTTCTTTTACTCTTTCGATCAACGGCTCATCCATTTGATGCAGCGCATTAAGGCGGTGAAGAAGCTTTTCTATCATACTCAATAGTGTTGATTAGCCAATAACAACAGTCTCTGTAAATCCTACTGTTTTTCGATCGTTAAAGTTATCCTGTCACCAGGAATAATAAAATCATCTGAATATACAGTCAAAAAATGGCAATCAAAATTCTGAATGATCCCACTAACGATCCCATCGCTGATGATCACATTGCCGGCAACGCTCCAGGTGCCTGTGCCCGAGCCATCAGGTGAGCAAACCAGTCCAAGGTCGTTATACCGGTAATTGCCATTGGCTTCAAGCACTATAAGATCATCGTTTTCGCAGATCTCCCGCAAGAGCATATAATCAAGCTCAGGGGAGTCAGCCCCTGCCTTATATTTCAATGCAGTCAGTTTGTAGGTGCCGGCAAGCCCTGCAATAGTTCTTGCGCAACTATCTTCCTGTGATCTGTTCTTTTGACAGGAAGTGATCGCAAAAACAAAAGCTAAGGTGAATAATAAGTTTTTTGCAATGAAGAAGTAATTAGTACGCATAAAAAAAGATTTAATGATTAAAAAAATTTACTCACTAAAATTGATAAACCTTTCTCTATGCCCTCTTGACAAATGTCAATAGTTTGTTCCTGCTGATAACATTAACAATTATGGCGTTTCGGTTTTACCTGGTAATAAAAAAACCCTCCGGTTGGAGGGTTTTAAAAATTATTCTACAAGAAGAATTAAGCGATCTCAACATCAGCACCAGCTTCTTTCAGCTTCGCTGCGATCTCTTCAGCTTCTGCTTTAGATACACCTTCTTTTACATTCTTCGGTGCACCATCAACCAGGTCTTTTGCTTCTTTCAGACCAAGACCAGTCAGGTCTTTAACGATCTTCACTACGTTCAGTTTAGAAGCACCACCGCTTTTCAATACTACGTTGAATGCAGTTTTCTCTTCAACAGCGGCTGCGCCACCACCGTCACCAGATGCTACTACTACTGCAGCTGCTGCAGGTTCAATACCATATTCTGATTTCAGGAAATCAGCTAATTCCTGTACTTCTTTTACTGTTAAGGCTACAAGGCCTTCTGCTAATGCTTTTACGTCTGCCATTTTGTTTGAATTTTTACCGTCTTCATTTCCGTTAAGAAGGGATCCGACGGCGGTTTTAAAAAAATTGTTTTATAGAATAGCTATGAGCCTTAGACTCATGGCTGATTACTCTGTTGGAGCTGCAGCTTTCTGCTCGTGGTGGTGCAATAATGCAGCCAGTACACGTTTAGCAGGAGATTGCAACAAGCCGATAACTTCTCCAATAAGCTCATTCTTGGTTTTGATCTGGGTCAGGGCCTTCAACTGGTTATCGCCCATATACACATCACCATTGATGAATGCGGCTTTCAGTTCAGGCTTTTCACCATTGCTGGCTTTACGGAACGAACTGATGATCAGTGCCGGTTCTTTAGGGTTCTCAGAAAACATCAGGGCCGTTACTTTATGCAGTGAGTCATAAACGCCTGCATATTTTTCGCCATCCAATGATTCGAGAGCTTTTTTGATAAGCGTATTCTTTGCCACCTTCATTTCCACTTTCTTATCAAAGCATGCACGGCGCAATTTCCCCACCTGCTCAACAGACAGTGATTCTGTATCGGCAACATAGAAGTTGTTGTATTGTGAGAACTTACCTTTCAGCAGTTCAATCACTTCGTTTTTTTGATCTTTTGTCATGATAAAGAGTTTAAATCACTTTTATGATTAGTGAACAAATGCTTTTGCGTCAATAGCGATACCAGGGCTCATTGAGCTGGCCATGCTGATACCCCTGACGTAAGTACCTTTTGCAGATGATGGTTTCGCTTTAATGATCGCATTGATCAGCTCCTGGCTGTTCTCCACGATTTTCTCAGGGGCAAAACTTACCCGGCCGATTGAAGCATGGATGATCCCTACTTTATCCACCTTGAAAGCGATCTTACCACCTTTTACATCATTGATAGCATTGGCCACATCGTTGGTAACGGTACCTGTTTTGGGGTTTGGCATCAGGTTACGGGGGCCCAACACTTTACCCAGCTTACCGATCTTAGGCATCACAGAAGGGGTAGCGATGATCACATCAACATCCACCCAACCGCCTTCGATCTTTGTAACAAACTCATCGAGTCCAACAAAGTCAGCACCGGCAGCTTTTGCTTCAGCTTCTTTATCAGGTGTGCAAAGGACCAATACTTTTTTTGTTTTACCAGTTCCGTGCGGAAGTGTTACAGTGCCACGGATAGCCTGGTCAGCTTTTTTGGGATCAACGCCCAAACGGATATGCAGATCCACAGAAGCATCAAATTTGCAGGTGGTGATTTGTTTCACCAGTGCAGATGCGTCTTTTAATGAATAGGCTTTGTTTGCGTCAACTTTTGTATCAGCAACCTTTCTTTTTTTACTAATGAATGCCATTGTAATTCGTTTTTGGATTCAAGAATTAATTTTCCCACGGAGCTTTACCTTCTACATTCAAGCCCATGCTACGAGCGGTACCGGCTACCATTTTCATGGCGCTTTCAATGGTAAAGCAGTTTAGGTCAGGCATTTTGTCTTCGGCAATAGCCTTTACCTGTTCCCAGTTTACTTTACCAACTTTAGCACGGTTGCTCTCTTTGGAACCCTTCTGAATCTTAGCGGCTTCCATCAGCTGAACGGCTGCGGGAGGTGTTTTGATGATAAAATCAAAACTCTTGTCAGTATAAACAGTGATTAATACGGGAAGAACTTTCCCTGGTTTGTCCTGCGTCCTGGCGTTGAATTGCTTACAGAATTCCATGATGTTGATACCCTTGGAACCCAGCGCTGGACCGATCGGAGGTGCGGGGTTGGCCTGGCCACCCTTGCACTGCAGCTTTACAAAGCCGCTGATTTCTTTTGCCATTTTTAAAACTTTTTTGGTGTTAACGACCTTTCTTTCAGTGGTTTAAACTGATCTACTTGGTCTCCCAATCCCGCCGTGGCGGGATTCCTTTCCCGTATTACCGGGATCAAAAAGAACTAATTGGGGCGGCAAAGGTAAGAGCAAATACCCGATGGGCAAAGGGTTTTAGGACTTTTTTTTCCTGCCTTCAGCCCCTTCTAACCTGATCGACCCATTATGAATCCTTCTTCTTCCATTTCTTGAAATCAAGGTAATCCAGGAAATAGATCACTTTTAATGACAGGTTGTTATTCTGCGGCGCATCAACCGTGCGGCCAAAGTTTTTAAAGTACCGGTACCCGATCTCCCTGTCAAACATAAACGACTGATCCTTCCAGACAATATTAATGAAACTGCCCGGTGCAAACTGCAGGGTATAAACAGCATCAATATTGAAAATATTATAGTTCTGGTTGATCAATGGAAGAGTGGTATGAGAAGTAGGTTTTAGTACTCCGGAAGTCTGTAAATCGTACAGTTCTTTTACATGCACTTTACTCCAGTAATGTCTGGCCCTTAACGTGATGCCGGATTTGTTATTGAAACTGTACTTGAAAGAAATCACATTATCAACCGTCTTCCTGTCACGACGGGAGAAGAGGATATCACTAACAATGATCTGGTTTCCATTTTCGTCGGTAGGATTATAAAAACCAGCATCGTTTTTAACAGGGTTATAATTCAACGACTGGCTGATTGAAAACCTGTCGCTGAAACGATAGCGGTGAAAAATACTGATCTCGTGATTGGGGCTTGTAAAAAGATCCAGCTTCCGTATCCCGACAAAATAATTGAAGCTTACATAATACTTCTTTGTAAAATTGGTTTCCACCCAGGGATTGAATTGAAGTCTTGTCGGAGTTTTGAATGAATAACCCTGGCTACGGGGTTCATAAAAATCGTTACCTCTTGTGGAGTAGCCCACAAACATCCCCATCCACCAGAGATTCTTAAACTGGATATTTGCATTCACATTGGTATTAAAGCTTTGAAATTTTCCGTCCACAAATTGTCCGGGTATTTTTTTATACAGGGCACTGTAATTAGCATTGTAATTAACCTGTATCCTGTTATACCATTTGGTAGGTTTCAGCCAGCGATAACCCGTCCAGAAATAATGATCGATATAATTGTTATTAAACAGGATGCCCATATCA
Organism: uncultured Bacteroidota bacterium; assembly: GCA_902826165.1. Classification (GTDB taxonomy): domain Bacteria; phylum Bacteroidota; class Bacteroidia; order Chitinophagales; family Chitinophagaceae; genus CADEDV01. The sequence continues at coordinate 23,116 of CADEDV010000015.1, read as the reverse complement.
TTGATATCATATTTCTCATCGGCTAATTCCTGCGCTAACTGAAAGTTCCATCGCCCCCCTGTTTTCGAAAATCCCAGGTTTTGCGAGTACCCACTAACGGTATTATCCTTAAAGAGCAACTGGCTTACTGAGAATTTACCATTCCAGTTATACGTATTCTTTTTATTATTGAAGTCAAATAAAGCTGCACTCACATTTGCATCGTAATCGCCTCCGCTCCGCATCGTATTTGTATTGATAAAAGAAACAGAAGAGTTGTTTTTCAACGTCTGGTCAAACACAATGATATTATAATTGGTTAATGGACCCGTTTCTACCTTTCTTGTTTCTTTCGTAACACTGTTCTCAATAGTTGCATACATGGGTTTTGTAATGGCATTGAAGACCCCTAATCCAAAACCCTTCTTGGTACGGCCTGATACTTTTGTGGCATTAATCAATTTAGATTCCAGCGGGTTCTTTCTTACTTCTTCATCTGGTCCAAGGTTAATGCTATAAGCGTTCAATGGCTGCCCTCCTATCCTTCTTGAATAAAACAGGTTGCCTTTGCTGAATAACTCAGTGCCTTCTGTAAAAAAGGATCGGTTCTCATTAAACTTTACTTCAAACGGTGTCAGGTTCAACACCTGGTTATCGCTTTGAACCTGGCCGAAATCAGGTATAAGGGTCATATCAAGGGTGAAAGCATCGCTGATACCATACTTTACATCCATACCTCCATTTACTGATGATGTTACGTTCTTTACACCTGCAGTATTGTTTGGATAGTGGTTAATATATGTTGAGAAATAAGGGGAGAATTGTAAACGAACCGGCGCCACTATTTTCTCAATACCTGTCCACTCTCCAGCCTGGTTCAAAAAACCATTTACTTTAGGGTCAACGGGATTCCACATAAACTGTCGTCCCACTTTTTTCCTGTTCCGGGTGATATTCAAACCCCAGGTCTGGTTCTCCTTGCTAACAAACCGTATAGCAGAGTGCGGGATACGCATTTCAAAGGTCCAGCCATCGGATACAATTTTTGCCTCACCATTCCAAACAGCATTCCACGATCCGTCTTCGCCAACTGTATTGGAATATTTCGCATCAAATTGTTCTCCTAACGGGGTAATATAAAACCCAAAACCATTGATCTTGTCTTTGTAAGTGTCGAAAATGACACCAACGTAGTCATTTACACCGATCACATCCCTTCCAACGAGTTCTTTAGATACACTGTCTTTAGATTTTTCATGGCAATAGCCGGCGATATAGATTGAAGTGTTATCATACAGCAGGTATATTTCAGTACGGGTATCAGCATCTTCAATGGCGCCAAAATTGGGCCGCCATTCTACAAACTGAGTGGCTGGGGTAGCTTCTTTCCAGGCTGCTTCCTCCAGGTTACCATCAATTTTGAAACTGGCTGTTGTTCTTTTGGCTGATAAAGTTTTAGGAACTGGTTGCTGGGCAATGGCAGCTGAACTTATCAGCATGGCTGCACAGCATTGCAGGACATGTTTTCTCTTCATGTTACAGGTTGTTGGTTTAGGCTTAATCGGTCAACAGTTGCACTACGAAGGTATACGTACGAACAGGCGATAATGTTACCGCTTATCAAAACAAAATGCGGATTGCTATCAAAAAAGGATGGTTTAAGAAAGCCTTAACAGAACAGGCAAAAAAAATCCCGCCAGCAGCGGGACCAATTTTTTATAATGAAGCAAGTGATCAGCTGATCTTTTCCACCTGCATATAGTTCAGTTCAACAGGCGTTGAACGACCGAATATCTTCACCGTTACTTTCAATTTCTTCTTCTCATCATTTACTTCCTCGATCACCCCGTTAAAGTCATTGAAAGGACCTTCAATGATCTTGATAGTTTCACCCACAATGAATGGCTCACTCATGCTGACACCACCCGCTTCTGCCATTTCATCCATTTTACCCAGCATCTTATTCACTTCTGCTTTACGAAGCGCAATGGGGTTTTCTTTACCCAGGAAATGAATAACGTTGGTGGTATTTTTAATGATATCACGAAGATCATCACTGAGTTTGCCATCGGTAATTTCTATCATTACATACCCGGGGTAATAGTTTCTTTCCCGAACCACTTTCTTACCATTCGCCACCTTGTATACTTTCTCAACAGGAAGAAATACCTGTTTGACGATCTCACTCCAGCCACCACGGGATATTTCTTTATCCAGGTATTCTTTTACTTTACGTTCCTTACCGCTTACCACACGAAGCACAAACCATTTCGTTTCCTGCTGTTGTGCATCCTGTGCTTTTACTGCTTCTTCCATCTTACTTAAATTAATAAGGTAACATTTTATAAATCTGCTTCAGGACACCGCCAGCTCCAAAATCCATCAGGGAAACAAGCGCAGTGATCACCAGCGTGGCTACCAGAACAATCATAGTTGATTGCTGCAACTGTGCCCAGGTAGGCCAACTCACTTTCTCCATCAATTCCTTGTAAGAATCACGGAAGTAATTACCAATTTTAATCATAACAATTAATTTTCAAATGATGCCAGGCAGAATGATTTTCATTCAGCTTGGCATTTAATCAGCACGGGCACTAGGATTCGAACCCAGATCAAAGGTTTTGGAGACCCGTATGCTACCGTTGCACCATGCCCGTATATCTTTTGGACCCGTATCCCGCCAATGGCGGGACCATGCCCTTAGAAAGCTAAAAGCTATTCCGTGTTACCGAAACAGCTTTTAGCATATGTTGTAAAGATATAAATCTTTATCTGTAAAGCCTAACGGCCCGTAGCTAAAAGCCCGTAGCTCGTAGCTTATCTTACTTCAATATCTCAGTCACCTGACCTGCACCTACTGTACGGCCACCTTCACGAATCGCAAATTTCAGACCTTTTTCCATTGCGATCGGCTGGATCAGCTTCACAGTGATTGAGGTGTTATCACCAGGCATAACCATTTCAGTACCTGCTGCCAGTTCAACCTCACCAGTTACGTCCGTTGTACGGAAGTAGAACTGAGGACGGTATTTCTGGAAGAATGGAGTGTGACGTCCACCTTCATCTTTGCTCAATACGTAAACTTCTCCTTTGAATTCAGTGTGTGGAGTAATAGACCCTGGCTTACAGATAACCATACCACGACGGATCTGAGTTTTCTCAATACCGCGGAGCAATAAACCTGCATTATCACCAGCTTCACCTTCGTCCAGCAATTTGCGGAACATTTCCACACCTGTACAAGTTGAGTTAAGAGGCGCATCCATCAGACCAACGATCTCAACAGCTTCACCAACTTTAATACGACCTCTTTCAATACGACCAGTGGCAACTGTACCACGACCAGTGATAGAGAATACGTCTTCCACAGACATCAGGAACGGAAGATCAACCGGGCGGGGAGGTAATGGGATATATTTATCAACTGCATCCATTAATTCAGTGATAGCACCAATCCATTTTTCTTCACCAGCTAATGCGCCAGTTGCAGAACCTTTGATGATTGGAGTGTTGTCACCGTCAAAGCCACGTTTAGTCAGCTCTTCACGGATTTCCATTTCAACCAGCTCCAATAATTCAGGATCTTCTACCAGGTCAACTTTATTCATAAACACAACCATTGTTGGTACACCTACCTGGCGGGCCAAAAGGATGTGTTCTTTAGTTTGAGGCATAGGTCCGTCAGTAGCGGCAACTACAAGAATAGCACCGTCCATCTGAGCAGCACCTGTGATCATGTTTTTCACATAGTCAGCGTGACCGGGACAGTCAACGTGAGCATAGTGACGGGTGTCAGTCTGGTACTCAACGTGAGCTGTATTAATGGTGATACCCCTTTCTTTTTCTTCAGGAGCTCCATCAATATCATCATATTTTTTTGCTGTCGCCAGGCCTCTTTTAGAAAGAACTTCTGTAATTGCGGCAGTCAATGTGGTCTTACCATGGTCAACGTGACCAATCGTACCAATGTTTACGTGGGGTTTGTCCCTCTTAAAGGTCTCTTTTGACATTGTTATGTGTTTTTAAAGTTGTGTTTTACTAATTTTTGTTTCCTATAATGAAGCCAACAGTACTACTACTATCAGCTTTTCTTGCGTCGCACTCTTCATCGTCCTGTCCACTATTCACCAGCCGCCGGTTAACCCGGCAACCAGTATGGAGCCGTTAAAGGGAATTGAACCCTTGACCTCTTCCTTACCAAGGAAGTGCTCTGCCACTGAGCTACAACGGCTTTTCCACTGCCGTCGCAGGCAGTAATCTAAGAGCGGGAGACGAGGCTCGAACTCGCCACCTATAGCTTGGAAGGCTATCGCTCTACCAAATGAGCTACTCCCGCTGGTAACTTTTCAGTTAAATAAAGAACTAAGGTGGGCAAGGATGGATTCGAACCACCGAACTCCGAAGAGGACAGATTTACAGTCTGTTGCCGTTGGCCACTTGGCTACTTGCCCATTGCCAATCGGCAATTGCCAATTGTCAACTGAGCCACCTGCCAGAATCGAACTGGCGACCTACTGATTACAAATCAGTTGCTCTACCAGCTGAGCTAAGGTGGCATTTTTCAAACATCCGCCCGGCTGGATAACATAGGCGGAATAAACAATAAAGAACTACCCCCAAATTTTGGGAAGGCAAAGGTAAGGGAATTTAGATATTGCAAAAATTTTGCTAAGGGATTTTTTTGTTTGTTTTCAACTGGTTGTGAATAAATGCAGGAAATCTTCATTGTCCTCTCAAAATACCTGACTGTTTTAAAAAGGCACTGCATTTAGTGCAATAGGTTTCTCCATTATCAAGGTTCATTTTTCCACCGGCATCTTTCATAATACAGGGATCATTGGGGCAATGAGGTAAGGAATAAGTATGTCCCAGTTCATGCAAGGCAAGTACAACCATCCTGTTAATAAAATGCTCCCTGTTTCTTACCTTTTTCATTGGCCGGAAAGATGATATCACACAAGCTTCCCCGGGGCAATACCCCAGTCCCATTATTCCCCAATTAATATGTGGCTTTTTGGTAGTGGAAATGTCTTTTTGGGTAATGCCCAGTATTTTCCCGTGACGGCCTGCATTACACTGCTTCAGGAAAACCAACAAGCTGTCGGCCACATAGCGCTGACGGGGTTTGTAAAATGCAGACCCGGGAACGGGCTTTTCTTCTAAAAGTATAATTGTAGCATGCACTCTCTTTTCAAGACCAGATTGGATCTCCCGGATCATGTTTCTGTCTGTACCAGAAAATGGCAAAATAGCAATGCTGTGCTGTACTTTGTTTGTTCCGGCAACCTTATCCCTCGGCTCACCAGAGCAGGAAGATAAGAACAGAAATATGTAAAACGGGGAATAACGCATTCCCTGTTTATTCCAAAATAACAGATAAGTAACCCACAAAAAAAGACCCCGCTGCTGGGCGGGGTCTTGTAATTTTTTTAAGCGGCCTGCTTTTGTTTTTTTCTTTTTATCTGGTTAACGATGGATTCAAAGGCATCGTCAAAAGATGTTTCAAATGATTTACTGGTTGATTTGACAAAAAATTCCTGGCGGGGTACGTGTACTCTGATCTCTGCGATCTTGTCTTTGATGGTATGAACCACGTTGTCAAGTTTCAGATACACACTTACTTTGATGATGCGGTCGTGAAAAGTATTGAGCTTTTCTAATTTACGGTTGACATACTCTACCAACCGGCTGTCCGCATCGAATCGAACAGTCTGAATGTTTACGTTCATAGTAATCGCATTTTTAAACTGTGAAACAATAAATAAAGAACTTTTTAAAAGTACATTTCTTACATATGCTTGCAGTTAATGTTCATTTTAAAGTTACACAATTGAACGGGTAAGACAAACAAATTATTGCCAAAATTTTATTGTTTAAGTGGAAATATCTCAGGCTTTCGGGTGAGCCTTTTTATGTACATCCTTCAGCTTTTCGATGGTATTATGCGTGTAAACCTGCGTGGAGGCAAGGCTGCTGTGCCCCAGCAGTTCTTTAACGGCATTCAGGTCAGCGCCGCCGTTCATCAGGTGAGTGGCAAAGGTATGACGAAGTATATGTGGGCTTTTTTTGTCAAGCGTTTTGATCTCTCCCAGATACTGTTTAACCAGCAGGTAGGCGTATTTTGGATACATTCTCTTCCCCTTTGCTGTCACCAGCAAAACCTCCTCAGTATTCTCAAATTCTTTCCTTTTCCATTGCTGGTAATCCCGGATAATGATAATTACTTCTTTACTAATAGGGATGATCCTCTCCTTATTCCCTTTGCCCAGCACTTTGATCTGTGACCGTCCGAGGTCAAGCTGCTTTTCTTTCAGGTTGATCAACTCGCTCAATCGCATGCCCGTTGTGTAAAACAAGGTCAGCAGCATTTTAGCATTTAGCGTTTTCCAGTCTTCTGTCAGCCCGGCCAGGGACTGAAGCAATTCCTTTGTATCCTGTTCCTTAATAAATACCGGCAGCCGTTTTCCAATTTTCGGAGCTATGATATTTGCAGTCGGCGATATTTCCAACTTACCTGTTTTCAACTGGTATTTAAAAAAAGACCTGAGCGTCGATATTTTCCGGTTGATGGATTTAGAGCTCATATCCGCATCTTTCAGCCCCGCCAGCCAGCTGCGGATAAAACCGGCGGTTATTTCATGTAAAGAAAGCTTCCCGAATTGCAGGTCCAGGTAGTCAAAAAAGGCACTCAGATCATTTTGATAAGAGGTGACGGTATGAACAGAATACCTTTTTTCAAATTTCAGGTAATCAATAAAAGACTGAATCTGTTCGGAAGTAGATGACATAAAAAAAGATAGCTACAAAGCTATAAAACTTTGCAGCTATCTCCTATTATCGGAAAAGGCTAACGAATTAACCTTCTATTTTGCCGCTGGCTATGTTCTGCTTGTAGATCGCCTTCAGCACCTGGCCTCTGCGTTTTACAGATGGCTTGGTGAAACTCTGACGTTCACGCAACTGCAGCAATACTTTAGATTTTTCAAACTTCTTTTTGTATTTCTTCAGCGCTTTGTCAATGTTTTCGCAATCTTTTGAATCAATAATTAACATGGTATATACCTCCCTGGCATTTTTTTTAGAGTCGCAAAGATATAGGGAAAAGTTCAAAATTGGAAGATTCAGGACTTTAAAATTTGTTCCCTTATTTCAGGCTATTCTAAAATCGCCAATAACAGCTAATTTGCGGCCATGTTTACAGGAATAATCGAGGCGGCCGGGATAGTTAAAGAGGTCATATCCAACGGGTCGAACAAAACATTCTGGATAGAATCCGACCTTTCGCCCGAGCTAAAAATTGACCAAAGTGTGAGCCATAGCGGGGTTTGCCTGACCGTGGAAGAAACAAGGGATAATAGCCATCGTGTAACGGCCATTGACGAGACCCTGCAAAAAACGGAACTCGGAGAATGGGTGGCCGGCAGCCTGGTCAATATGGAAAGATGCCTGCCGGTTAACGGTCGACTGGACGGTCATTTTGTTCAGGGGCATGTGGATACCACCGGCATTTGCCTGAAACGTAAAGAAAAAGAAGGCAGCTGGGAGTTTGAATTTGAATTCCCGGGGAAATTTGCAGAACTGATCATTGAAAAAGGTTCCATAGCTGTGAATGGTATCAGTCTCACAGTTTTTAATGTCAAAAAGAAGAGCTTTACAGTTGCCATTATTCCCTTCACATTTGAACACACCAACATTCACACTATTCATAAAGGAGGCACGGTAAACCTCGAATTTGACCTCCTGGGTAAGTATCTGCTGAGAAGATTATCTTTGAAAGAGAAATAACTAACCCATTTCTCCCCTGCATGACAGCTGTTACTGCAAACAGGTCTTATTATCCTGCCTTAGACGGCCTCAGGGGCATGGCTATCCTGCTGGTGGTACTTTATCACAATTTCGGTTTCATTCAACAGTCCTATTTTGGATGGCTTGGCGTTGATCTCTTCTTTGTGCTCTCCGGCTTCCTGATCACAGATATATTAATGAATGCGGTAGGAAAACCCAATTTCCTGCGCAATTTTTACATGCGTCGAGTGCTGCGGATATTCCCTTTATACTACCTGAGCCTTATTATCTTCCTTTTTATACTCCCGGTCTTTACTTCCCCCGCTATTAAATGGGATTATTATATCAGCAACCAGTTTTTCCTGTGGACCTACCTGCAAAACTGGTTATATATATTTAAAGATCCAAACAATGCTCATATACTGAATCACTACTGGTCATTAGCAGTGGAAGAACAGTTTTATATTTTCTGGCCGCTGGTGATCCTTTTACTCAAAAAGCCAAAATATCTTTTGATATTTATATGCACCCTTTTATCGCTGGTTATCCTTTTCCGTTTTGGTTTGTGGATCTATAAAATTGAAAACCTCGCTTATTACAACCTCTATACATTCACCCGTATTGACGGTATTTGCATTGGCTGCCTTGTTGCGTTATTAAAACACATGAATTTTGAATTCATCAAAAAGAATACAGCAGTCATCGTACTGAGTTTTGCAGCCATAAATTTTCTTTTCTATTTTTTCAACCGTTTCTATTCCTTTTCATTTCCTTACACAGGCCTGGTGGGTTACAGCACTTTTGCCATGATGTTTGGCTTATTAGTATATGAGGCTGTCAACAGGGAAACGAAGATCATCAACTTTATTTTTAATATCCCTTTACTGAAATTTTTTGGGCGCATCTCTTATTCATTTTACATTTTTCACTGGCCGGTATACCTGGTTATGAATAGTTATTTACTGGATATGGTGAAGAAACAAATACCCGGCATAGGAGCCCAGCTGACTATTTCCATAGCCGCAGCTGGTTGTGCAGTACTGCTGAGCTGGCTGAGTTATTATTATTTTGAAAGCTATTTTCTTAAACTTAAAACAAAGTATAGTAACTGAGCATCAAGAGGCATTTCATTATAAAAAGCCTTCACTGTATCTTTAAACCCACACATGCAAAAGAATGTAACCATATTGTGTCCTTTATTTAACGACGGAGAATCGCTTAACCGGCTTCTAACGGAATTGGCGAAAACGTTTTCCCACCTTAAAGATTATCGTTTCAGTATTCTAATTATAAACGATGGGTCCACTGAAGAATTAAGAATTACCACAGGCACCTCTTTCCCTATACAGGTATTGCACCTGCAGCGAAATATAGGGCACCAGAAAGCTTTGGCAATTGGCCTGGCTTATATAAAAGAGAATATCAGCTGCGACAAAGTGCTGATCATGGATACAGATGGTGAAGACAGGCCGGAAGATGCACTCGAATTATTATTGGCTGCAGAGAAAAAAAATAATGATATAATTTTTGCCCACCGCAGCTCCCGCCGGGAAGATATCCTGTTCAAATTATTTTACTGGCTTTATAAAATCAGTTTCAGGTTGTTGACCGGCCGGAGAATATCCTTTGGTAATTTTATGATCATGCCCAAAGCTTCCCTTGATAAAATTGTTTACTACAGCGAAATATGGAGTCATCTTGCCGGAGGAATTTTAAAATCAGGGCTAACTTATTCAACCATACAAACGCATAAAGGAATCCGGTATGCCGGGCAATCGAAGATGAACTTCAACAAATTGTTACTACTGGGACTTGGAGCTATTTCTGTATTTATGGAGATCATTGCCGGCCGCCTACTGATTTTCTCCTGTTGTCTTATCGGCTTTTCTTTACTGATCATTCTTACCCTGCTTGGTGTTAAAACCTTCACTACATTAGCCATTCCGGGCTGGACATCCACCGTTATGTCATCGATGCTTATTGTACTACTTCAGAGTTTCCTGTTATCTCTTGTCACGATGTTCCTATATTTTTCCTCTGAGTCCCAGCGAAAATTTGTACCAGCCCACCATTATAAAGATTACACAGGTACCGTTGAAACAATCACTGCATGAGTATCAATTACAAATACCCTGGTGAGGAACTACAGCTTTTTGAAACAGCTACGAACTGGAAAAACTATTTTGCAAGCCATATATCTGTCTTTCTGAAAGGCAGGGTGCTGGAAGCGGGAGCAGGTATTGGTGGCACCACACTTTTATTGAACAAAGACAAAGAGGATAGCTGGGTGTTATTAGAGCCGGACGAAACAATGTGGCAGGTTTTGCAACAGAAAATAAACGATAAAGTATTACCATCCAATTGTAAAGCCATACAAGGCACTTTAAATTCATTAGACAAGAATGACAAGTTTGACTGCATCATTTATATAGATGTGCTTGAGCATATAGAGGCCGATGCAGCTGAAGTAAAGAAAGCAACTGATCACCTCGCACAGGGCGGGCATCTTATTATCCTCTCCCCTGCTTACCAGTTTTTATTCAGTCCTTTTGATAAAGCAATTGGTCACTACAGGAGATATAACCGGAAGACATTATCAGCAATTCAGCCGGCTTCTTTAATACGGAAAAAAGTCATCTACCTTGACTCCATTGGCTTTTTTGCTTCCCTGCTGAATAAAATAGTATTACGGCAATCCTACCCTGCAAAGAGGCAGGTTCAATTTTGGGATCAGTGGATGGTTCCAGTTTCTAAGATAACGGATCGGATTTTCTTTTATTCCTTTGGAAAAAGTATTTTGGCTGTCTGGAAGAAACAATAATATGCAAAAGATCAGTACTTTTTTTTTAACCCGAAAGCATTACCTGCTTTTACTGCTGATCACACTGGTTGCTTATTGGCCGCTGACTTTTCACATATTCAGCCTCAAAAACGATGCTTTAGTTTATTTTCTTCCTTATCGCTACCATATCAGTGAAGCGATACAAAACGGTCATTTCCCCTGGTGGAACCCTTACCTGTACACCGGGCTTCCGTTACACAGTGATATACAAAGCGGGGTCTGGAATCCTGTTGTCATGTTCATTTCTCTTTTTACACGGTATAACCTGGAAGTTCTGCAATTGGAATTGCTATTCTATTTGTTTATTGCCGCCGTAGGGATGTTTAAGCTGGTAAAAGAGTTTAATAATAGTGTAACAACGGCCGTCATCGCAGCCACGGCTTATCTATGTTGTGGTTTTATGACGGATAGCGGTTCCGTCATTCCATGGATAACCAGTGCAGCTTATCTTCCTTTTGTTTTCCTCTATTTCTACCGCCTGTTAAATAAACCGGGACTGAATGCCGCACTAAAATTTTCCCTGGCATTCAGCTTATTACTAACAGCCGGTTATCCCAGCTATTTTATTTTCAGCATTTATATTCTTCTCACAGGGTTTATCATATGGTCATTTCGTAATTATAAAGAAAAAAAAATACAACCTGTTATTTCATTTTCTATAGTCGCTGTTATCATTTTCCTGCTCATTGTCAGTCCGGCTGTTTTATCCTGGTGGGATTTTTTTGATTACTATGAAAGAGGAAGCGGAGCCAGTCTGGAGAGGATACAAACCAATGCATTCCCTGCCTTTAGCAGTATATCTTACTTATTACCCTCCGCTGTATCAAAGAGTCACAGCTTCCTGCAAACCGACCTGACTGCCAGGAATGCATCAACCGGAATATTCATTTTTTTGTTCTTCCTGCTGGCTCTCGCTGGAAAACTGAAACCTGTTTATAAATTTATTGGTGCCGTAATTCTCTTTTCCTTTCTTTTCAGCCTGGGTAATGCCACACCACTAAGAGAATGGTGTCATCGTTTCCTGCCGTTTATGAATTCATTCAGGCATCCGGCTTCCATGCGGATATTCACCACAATAGGTATTATTATAATAGCTGCTCCTGCATTGAATATATTTCTTTCAACGAAAGATGCTGTAAATAAGAAAACTAAAATCATTACATTTTCAGTTATCATCTTACTTTTTGGAATTCTAACTTATTACATTTTTAAAGGTAGCCTGCCTCAACTCATCGGCCAGGAGAATGGGAAGGCTCTTCTTGACAAACTCAGCTTTGCCGATATGGCAATTGTACAGGGAGCCATTCAATTGGCATTTATTGGTTTATTCATTTGGGCCATTAGGAGAGGATTGAAGAAACACATTCCGGTACTGATGATTATTAACAGTATTATTTTTTGCTGGATGGCTTTACCCTTTACTTTTATCTCGCAGGCCAAGACATCAGTTGTTGATCACTATATAGCTTCATTTCCTAAAAGTTATCCCCTTACCGGGATAGCAAAACCTGTAACTACTACCAGCACTGATTCCTCAACTGTTTCTCCCCTTGGACAGGAAAAATTCTATAATAAAACAATCAGCATACAGGATCATATTATCACACCTACTATCAACACAAGCTATATCAATTTCCTTAAAGACACCCTGTTGAGAAGGGCCTTAAACAACTACCCTTTCGCCTATTTTTCCGACAGTACTGTTTTATCAACGGCAAAACTTCCCGACAGAGGAAGGATAGTCTTATTTGAACGTATTGGCAGGATAAGTGAAATTAATGACCATACAACCGGCACCATCAAGGTTGTAAAGCTTGAACCCAACAAGATTGAATTAGATGTGACTGCAAATAATTATGGACTTCTAAACCTCTTTCAACAATATCATCATGGCTGGCGGGCATTTGAAGATAATGTTGAAATACCGGTTTATCATACCAACCGGGCATTTATCAGCGTACCAGTACCGGCGGGAAAACATACTATACAATTCAAATTCGAACCCCATGATTTTATCCGGGTTGCTTTATATGTTTCGTCATTTACCCTGTTGCTGATTTCTATATTCGTTATCTTACAGCTTCTTAAAAAGAAAGCATCCGAATGAATCCAAGATCAAGAAACTGGTTATTTGCCCTGTTGCTGACTGCACCAATGCTTGTTTTCTTTCTTGGCTATCTTTT
>CADEDV010000015.1:3939-10227 GCA_902826165.1 uncultured Bacteroidota bacterium | reverse complement strand
CTGCTCACTTATTTGCTTCCGGTTACTCATTTCCATATATGATCACTTGTTTCCGGTGAATAAATACAGGACTATCAGCATCTGGCTGTTTGCCTGGGGCGGTGGTTTATTAACTCTTTCCGGATTTTTTACACAGCTGCTTTACGGCTCTTCCACTGTTGATAGCATATTCTTTCTTGATCCAGGGTCAGGCTGGTGGGGACTAAATTTAGGCAGGTCATTATTTTCCTCCTGCGAAGCTTACTATCATGTATTGTTTCTTGGAGTGATCTACTGCCTGCTAAAACAAAAATGGGCAGGAGTACTGACGATATCAGCCATTCTTTCAATATCACATCCTTTTACCGGTATTGAGCTTTTAGGAATTGCAGGTGCCTGGTTACTGGCCGAAAAAATAGTTTTTAAAAATAAAAGTATACCGGCCTGGTTGGTAACAGGCGAGTTATTAATATTGCTCTTCCACTTATATTATTACCTGTATTATCTCAATCAATTTGCCGATCACCGCTCCGTGAATGAACAATATGCCCTCAACTGGCGGCTTCGTTTTTTCAGTATCATACCTGCTTATTGTATCACAGGCCTGTTAGCTTTGCTGACCGTTTGGAAAATAAATAAACTAGGAAAGTTTTTTTTACAGAGTCAAAACCGTTTATTCCTGCTCTGGTTTCTTGTAGCATTCAGCCTTGCTAATCATGAGATGGTGATAAAACCAATGCAGCCGCTGCATTTTACCCGGGGTTATATATGGACGTCATTATTCCTGTTGGGAGTACCGGCTCTGCATTATCTTCTCAGCAAATTAACTGTATCAGTTTCCCAAAAGATCGTTCTTGTTTTTTTTGTATTACTTTTCTTTTCTGACAACCTCGTATGGGTATATAGCCAGTCCGGCGCAAGGGCAATCTCTCCATCTACATCCTACTTAAACAGGGAACAAAAAGAAATATTTACTCTGCTAAATAAGCAGTGTACAAACCGATCTTTAATTATCGGGACAGACGAGCTGATCCCTTACATGAGTACGGTTTATACAAAAGCATACCCATGGCTCTCTCACCCGTTCACCACCTCACATGTTGTTCAAAAAAAAGCGGCGCTTTCCCTTTTTATTGAATCAGGCCAAACTGATCCGTCCTGGAAAGGAAGAGATTTGATATTTGTGATTGACAAAAAGGACAGTCTTGCAGTAAAAAGAGCAGCAACGCTTTCTTTTCCAGCCACTGTACTGGCAGAAACAGCTTCTTATAAAATACTTGAGGCGGTAATACGGTGAATATTTATTCCGTTATACTCTTTCCCTTCATCGCTGTTGATATGGCATGGTCCATTAATCGTTCTGCATAAGGTCTTGATATCTCATTGAGTTTTTCAATGGCTGCCTGTATGGCATCTTTATCAGCAGAAGACATTTTTTGTTCCAGGTCCATCATTGATGCTTCGGTAAGATTTACTTCTTCCGGCAACAAAAACCCTTTGTTCTTTTCCACAAACTGTCTTGTTGTATCTAATATCTGCCGGGCTTCTGTCTGCGCCTCCACCAATGCCCTTATTTGAATATCTTCTTTTGCATGAGTAATTGAATCCAGCAGCATCTTCTCTACTTCTTCATCGGTCAAACCATATTGAGGTTTTACTTCGATAGTCTGTTCTACCCCGCTACGCAGTTCTTTTGCTTTAACCACTAAGATACCATCAGCATTGACCAGGAAAGATATTTCCACTTTCGGCAGACCTGCCGGCATCCCGGGAATACCGGTAAGATTAAACTCTGCCAGTTTTCGATTATCTTTTACCAGGTCTCTCTCACCCTGGTAAACTGATATTCTCATGCCGGTCTGACCATCTTTCTGCGTGGTATATTGCCTGCCAGCTTTTGAAGGTATCTTAGAATTCCTGGGTATCAATACGTCCATTAATCCACCCATAGTTTCAATTCCTAATGAGAGTGGCGTAATATCCAGTAATAAAAAATCTTTGTTGTTACCAGCCAGGATATCTGCCTGTACTGCCGCTCCCAAGGCTACTACTTCATCCGGGTTAAGTGAATCATGTAAGGCTCTTCCGAAAAAATCAGCCACTGATTTTTTCACTAACGGCACTCTTGTAGAACCACCTACCATCACCACTTCATCGATATCAGTTATATTTAATTGTGCATCTTGCATAGCATTTTTACAACACTGTATCGTTCTGTCAACAAACGGTTTTGCCAGCCTTTCAAATTCTTCTTTAGTCAGCACCAGTTCTTCACCGGCAATACTTCCTTTAAACTCAGTAACAGAAGAAAGTTGTTTTTTGGCTTCTTCAGCCAGTAAACGAAGTTCTTGTGCAATGTTTTTATTGGTATTTAATTCTTCATCCGTCAGGCCCAGTTTTGCAGACCAGAATTGTACTATCGCCCTGTCAAAATCATCTCCACCCAGGTAAGTATCGCCGTTTGTAGACAATACTTCAAATATTCCACCAGTGATTTTCAGCACAGAAATATCGAAGGTTCCGCCACCCAGATCATATACAGCAATTGTCTTTGTCTCATCATTTCTTAGCCCCAAACCATAAGCCAGACTCGCTGCCGTTGGTTCATTCACTATCCTCAATACATCCAGACCCGCTAAACGGCCGGCATCTCTGGTGGCCTGTCGTTGCGCATCATTAAAATAAGCTGGCACAGTGATCACGGCTTTGGTTACCGGTGTTTTCAGAATATGTTCTGCCCTTGCTTTTAGCTCTTTCAGAATATAAGATGATAATTCTATCGGCGAATAAAACGTATCTCCGACCTGTACTTTCACCAAACTCTCACTGTTATCATCAATTACTTTATAGGTGAAAAAAGAAGAATAATCCCTTACATCATTATAAGATTTGCCCATCAGTCTTTTAACGGAGAAGACCGTATTGTGGGGCTCAGCCACAAGGAATTTTTTAGCTTCGTCCCCAACGGATACCAAACCGGCTTCGCCGAAATGAATAACAGACGGAACCAGCGCATTGCCATCATGTTCTTTCAGAACCACCGGCTTCCTGCTTTCCGGGTGGATGATGGCCACCAGGCTGTTCGTTGTCCCAAGGTCAATACCCACGATCATTTCCTGCTGCTGTAAACTCCCGGTTGCTATATTAATCCCAATCTTTGCCATAGACTTTTTTTGAAAGAACAGCAAAAATAGCAATTCGTGGCTGCTTTGGTTTACGAATAAAGAAAAGGGCTGCACAAGGCAGCCCGTATTTTGAATAAATTATTTCTTTTTTAGCGCATCAGGTACATTTTGCCGTATCCCTTATTGAAATATTTATCGGTATTATCTCCTTCTGCTTTGTATTTATCAAGTGATTTGCCGTTCAGGTTGGTGATCACCCGGTACAAATAAATACCATTTGCCAGTTTCTGACCATACTCATCTGTTCCATCCCATTTGAATTCGGTAATGTTCCGCCCGATATGTAATGGCCCTAATTCATCCTTTGTTATCTCCCTGACGATCTTCCCGGTGATGGTCATTACCTGTATCCGGATATTCTGCGGCACTTCGCTGCCTGTGATAGTGAACACGAATGCAGTAGATGTAGTAAACGGATTCGGGTAATTGAGCATATTGGAGATCATTGGTTTATTGATCACCTGGAATGCCACCCTGTATTCGATATTTCCTGCTGTATTATCGCTCTTATCTTTTCCGGAAACGATCAGTTCGTAATCGCCATCTGCCAGGAAATGAGGTTTAAAATTGATTGTTGCTGTGTTATCCGTATTAGGTGCCTGGCCTGCAGGGGTAAACTGCAGGGTGTCGCTGTTGAACTGGAACTGCCTTATACTTCCATCCGGGAACCTGACAGACACTTTGGCCAGGCTGTTGTCATCCAGAATCATCCATTTCGCTTCATCTTTCAGCTTTACGAGAATATCTGGTTTTGACGAAACGATATCCCTGTTAAGTATATGCACCCCGTCAAAAGTAACGTCCAGTAATGGATTAAGACTATCGGGTCTTACATAGAAATTACGGAAAGTAAAGTTGTTAAAATGATATTGCTCCGGCTGGTCATCATCAGGATTTACTTCAACATATAATGTATTATTACCCGGAAGACTTTGCGTCTGGATAGTAGCTCCAATATGCAGCGTATCATTCGGACTCACCGTAAGCAATGGTTTCCTTCTTGGTACAGGAATTATATTAGCAATATTATTCCTGTCAGTAATTACCATTTTTATTTTAACACTGTCGAAATCAGCATCGCTTACATTTTTAAATGCCACTTTATAATCGAAGGGCTCCCCTATATCCACCGTATCTTTTGTAGTAAAGAACAGGTTGGGTGCCACTGCTCCTTCAGGTACCGGGTCATAGGTCAATCTCCAGTATCTTAATTGGTACGGGGTATAATGAATGGAGTCAACGTTTCGCATCCGCAAACGCAGGTAAGGATATTCAACAGCGTCAATGGTTGAGATATCGTAATCCTGCTGGCTTAACTGCAAGGCATTTATCAATGTACTTTCTGTTCCGTTTGATCGTACACCCACCACATCAATAGAAGGGGCATCACCCGGCGTTGCATCGGGTGCCATAGACCCTCTCCAGAATAATTGCCTCCAGGCTTTGGCACGGCCAAAAACCGGTGAGTAAACATAGCCAAGTGTATCCGGCGAAGGACAATCAACAGATAAAGTTGGGTTATCATAAACCCCATCGCCAACTGTCCACTTAGGAATGAAGGAAGGATCATTTTTACGATACACCAGTCCGAATGGTCTTGCCCTGTAGAAAGAATCAATACCCGCAAAACCAGCATTTCTCAAATAGTGATACAGCGATTGGCCGCTTCCATATAAAGCCTCATCAGCTGCCCAATCAGCTGCATAAGCAACAGGGAAAGTGGGATAATCACCGGGATTTAAAGTAAAGTTCTTCACCACTACATAATAACCGTCGGGGATACTATCCCGCATAAAATTCATGATCTTTCTCCTGCTGGCTGTATCGGTATACCTGAATTCAAAACTGTATGGGCGTTCTGCAATGTACCTTGGAGACGTGCTGCCATACAATCCCTGCCCCAATGAAGCAGGATTTGCAGGCTCTCCTATATAAGTATGTGGTACCAGTACCTGGTTTCTGAGCGGATGGAATGTAACCGGGTGCACCACATTAAAAACCAGTGATGAAAACCAGTTGGTAAGCCTTACCAGCGGCTCTCCGTTAAAGGAAGTGGTTAAAGATCCTTCCTGTGTTGATCCGCTGGTAAAATAGGTTCCCATCCGCAGGAAGATATTATTCATGGATTCGTTGAACTTCCATAATCTTGAAGAAGAATCAATGGACATCCTGCTCAGCTCCGATTTAGTATGCTGGTAAAAATGTGATTGGTTAAATCCGGCATCGCTGCTTGGTAAATAAATAAATGATGCATTATTCCAAACCCGTTCTCCCGTGGCCGGTGTCGGAGATACTCTCCAGTAATAAACGGTGCTGTCGGAAAATGTAAGGCCTGGTTCAAAAGAAATAAGGCCACCGGCAGAATTAATAGTCCGGGTTGCCTTAAGCGGCGAATTGAACAAAGTAGTAGTATCTATCTCCATTTTATATTCCTGTACCGCATTGAACGGATTGGCAGTAGATACATGCAGCTTAATATCCTGGCGATTTACAATAGCATAGTTGTAGGGAGATATTGGCCTTGCTTCATTTTCAAAAATGAAAAACTCTTTAGTAATATTATTGTTGGTTTCATACAACTCATCTACCACATTATCCGCGTCAATTGAGATTGTAATTTTATTGAGCCCTTTGTCTCTTGTGGCCACAATCGGAATTGTATAGGAAACTGAATCCAGGTACCTGATACCCGGAATGGTATCCCTCCGGATAATTTCAATACTGTTGTCAGGGTACGTTCTTTTTGCTTCCACAACAATATTTCTATTAAGTGCTTTGCCAATATTCATCAGCTTTGCATCCACTTTGAAGTTTGTTTCCGCAACCGATATAAAGGAGGGATTGATCTTTACCAGTTGCTCTTCAATAACGTAATCTGGTTTTGGTGTATAATTAAGTTTCAATGCAGGGTCGCCATGCAAAGTAGACTGCTCACAATGAAAACGGGCATAATAATCATTCTGGGTGGTCAGGTTATATACCTGGGTAATTGCCTCAATCATGGCTTCACCCATTGTCTCACCATATTTATTTACACTAAAAGCTGTATAATTTTTTGTATTATATATATCGAGATAATGAACAATCCCGAGATGGGTACTGGCAATAGTGGCAATACTTCCCC
>CADEDV010000015.1:0-3839 GCA_902826165.1 uncultured Bacteroidota bacterium | reverse complement strand
TCAACTGTTTCAGCTGAACTTTTTGTGAAGGTTTGCACGTTAGCACCGTAAAAAGTATCCACAATAATATCTTTAAACCTCGTCATACTGGCTTCTAAAGCTGCTGTAAGACCCTCATCGCTGGCTCCCACCACATGCGCCACATTTTTCATCCAGGCTTTATCCTGGATCAGGGGCGATTGAAATGCCTGTGCCTGTTCATACTCAATTACTTTATTAAGATAGGTGGTCAGCTCATCGCCATTGATTACAGCAATACGGCCAATAGAAACACGGGGTATCTCATCCAAACCGGGCTCAGCGGTCAATAACATATCCGATGCAGGGTGGCCAAAAGTTGGAATGAACGCAAGTTTATTAATGTCTGCGTGATTCTCATACGTCCGGAACTGGGCATAGTTCACACCTTTACCAACAAGCAGTACATTCTTAACCGGTGCAGAATACTTTATTCGTGCCCAACGAACAAAATTCCGGATAGATAACGGATTGAATTTTATTCCCAGGCCAAACTGATCCACCAGTTCTTCGATCATATATACTTTTACATTATGACCACCACCGGCGGCAGAACTTCTGTAGTTCTTATAAGCATCAACGGGTTGGCTGCCATTAGATCCATTAAGTAAGGAGGAATGTGTAATGAGCAGGTAATTCCCTTGGTTAGCAGCGAGTTCATAATTGATAAAATTCCTTTGCTGAAAGGACGTGACGTTGGTGATAGCTAAAGCTTCCTGGCTCACCAGTACTAAATCCCTCTCTGTTGCCGAACCCGGTAAAGCAAATTTGCAAAGTGCAGGATTGCTTATATCTGCCACATATCTTCTCCCATTGGTAATATCATATAAAACCGGTGCAACAGCCCCATAATTAAAATTGCTGATCTCGAGATAATTCCCTGCAACATTAGCTGCAAGCTTAAATTGGAAACTACGGGCATTTCCAAAATTAAATTGCCGCGGATATTTTAATTCAAACATTCCCACCACCATCCTGTCAGATCCGGGTACTGTAGCTAAATTGGTTACTTCTACTGTAGCTGTACCACTGCTGATAGATGATAAAGCAACTGGCCTGGTCACTTTCACATAATCATAAAAATTCATTTCCTGTCCCAGGATAGAATCTCCGTTGATCTTTACACGAAATGTTCTTGGATTGAGACCATTATTACCACTGGCATGAATTTTAAATTCTGCACCCGGTGCCCCAGATCCTGTATACACATATAAGTTCGACAGGACTTCAGTCCGGGTAACATTTTTTCCAATATCGCTGGAAGACCATCCTTCTCCTTTATCATAAGCAGAAGAATATACGTTTTCACCAACCACCTGTGCATAACCAGCATTTAAGCGGTCCCTGTAATACTTGCCGGCCACATACATAAAAAAGGGCTCCGGTGTTGGAGTTCCAACTATCGTGTTAGCAGCAGGTACAAGCCTGAGATTTGCCGCACCCGCATTTACCGTCAGGAAATAGGCGGCGGTATCTGTCTGCAAATTCCATTTATCATTTAACTGGAAATCGGCTTCGCGGTAAAGCACATTATCGGGTTTACCATCATTCATCTCACCCCAAAATTCAATATAGTCAGCAGCTCCCAGGGTTCCTGTTTGAACAGTAGTATAAAGAGGAACCTCTTTCCCGTTTCTCCATAACTGGAAATCCTGTGCCGCTGCACTGCCGAGGCCAATAGAAGAAAGTGTGGGTTGACTGATCCGGTAAACACCATTAACAGCCACTTTGAATTTATAGTAGGTTTTGCTATAGTCGATCCATTCGTTGTTATAGACCTGCGAATGGGCAGCAAAACCAGAACAAATGAATAATAAAAGTAAAAATCGTTTCATACAATAAATTTATCGGTACAGATCACTTTTTCGTTTTGTTTTTATCACCCACCATGTCTAACCGCAGGGAAAACACATGGGTAAATAAAGGATTGGATTGATTGGCCAGATTGGTAAATGCATAATCAATGGTCACATTTGATATCTTGAAACCCGCACCTGCACTGGGCTGGTATATCCATACTTTTTTCTGGTTAAGCGTATCACCGTCAGCCAATGCTTTTTGGAAATTATTAATGCCTGCACGCAGGAAGAATACGTTGTTGAAATTACATTCAAGACCCAGTTTGGGGTCCACACTCACAGGATCAGAGCTGAGAATAGTATTACGCTTTCCATCAAAAGTCACGTCGGCATTTAACTCAGCCAGCAGGGTTGTTTTTTTATTGATCTTAAAGTCACGGGCGACTCCCAGAACAAGACGTGGTGCAGTAGATTCTGTTGACTTAACAGGTATCTCATTGTTCGTCAGGTAAAGAACTTCTTTTTCCCTTTCGGTGAATGTGAAGGACCAGGCATTGAAGGTGGTGCTGATATCACGGCCGGAAATACCAAACCGCCATTGCTTGCTCTGTATCTGTAACCCCGCATCTAACCCAAAGCCCCAGGCTTTAGCAAATTTGCCCACATTACGATGGATCACTTTTGCATTCACTCCAAAATTGATATTCTTATTCTTTGTTTCTTTCAGCTTTTGTGCATACGAAAAAATGAACGCATAATCAGCCGATGAAAAAGCCTGGATATTGTTATAGTTAAGCGAACCATCTGGTTCTACGAGAAATAAAGTATTCATGATATCATCCACAGCAAACCGAAGACCGGTGACAGCAAATGTTCTTTTGTTATTGGCTGCAGGGAAAGCAATACTGGCAAAATCATACTTACCGATGCCTGCAAAATACTCGGCATGCATAATATTCAGTTGCGGGTGATCCTTGATATTGACCAGGCCGGCAGGGTTCCAGTACCCCGCAGTTCCGTCTGCTACAGAAGCAACTTGTGCACTCCCCATAGCAAGCCCCCGGGCACCGGCCCCGATGTTTAAAAATTCGTTGGAATATTTCCTGAATTGTGCAGCAGCTGACAGGAAAAAAAGTGATAGGAATAGGGTTAGAAAAAGGCGGTTCGTTTTCATTATTGAATTTTCAAATAAGCAATAGAATGACAGAGTTTTTTCATAGGTACGAGTACCGTGTAAAATTAGACTTAAAGCTCCAGAAATCATAGGGTGGAGGAGCAAAAAGGCTAACACTTGAAAACGAACAGGTTAGTAAAATATTGCC
This sequence comes from uncultured Bacteroidota bacterium, assembly GCA_902826165.1. GTDB lineage: Bacteria > Bacteroidota > Bacteroidia > Chitinophagales > Chitinophagaceae > CADEDV01. The sequence continues at coordinate 700 of CADEDV010000015.1, read as the reverse complement.
CGAAGCCGGAACAAACTCTTTCTGTCTTACTTTTGCCGCAAATCTTAAGCGACTTTATGAACATGATCGAAGAATTACGATGGAGAGGGATGATACAGGACATTATGCCCGGCACTGAAGAACAATTGAAAAAGGAAATGACCACCGGCTATATCGGGTTTGACCCAACGGCTGACAGCCTTCATATAGGCAGCCTGGTTCCCATCCTGCTACTCGTTCATTTTCAAAAGGCTGGCCATAAACCCATTGCGCTGGTAGGCGGTGCTACGGGGATGGTTGGAGACCCGAGTGGTAAAAGCGAAGAACGAAACCTGCTGAGTGAAGAAGCGCTGCAGAAAAATGTGGCGGGAGTCAAAGCCCAGTTAGAAAAATTTCTTGATTTTGACCCGGCCAAACCCAATGCCGCTGAAATGGCCAACAACTACGATTGGTTCCGGAATATATCGTTTATAGACTTCCTGAGAGACGCCGGTAAGCACATCACAGTCAATTATATGATGGCCAAGGATAGTGTAAAAAAACGCATTGAAGGGGAAACCGGGATCAGCTACACTGAATTTGCCTACCAGATGATGCAGGGTTATGATTTTTACTGGCTCTACCAGCATAAGAATTGCAAACTGCAAATGGGGGGTAGTGACCAGTGGGGTAATATGACCACCGGTACTGAACTGATTCGAAGGAAAGCGGGGGGCGAAGC
>CADEDV010000014.1:82988-91670 GCA_902826165.1 uncultured Bacteroidota bacterium | reverse complement strand
AGTGCCCAAGACTGGATTCGAACCAGCACACCCTTTCGGGCGCCACCACCTCAAAGTGGTGCGTCTACCAATTTCGCCACCTGGGCAACTTTAAGGACTGCAAATGTAAGCGGTTTTATTTTTTCAGCACAATTCTGAACGTAGTTCCTTTCCCAATTTCTGAATGTTTGACAAAAATATTGCCCTTGTGGTATTGCTCCACAATACGGCGGGATAAACTGAGACCGAGGCCCCAACCTCTTTTCTTGGTGGTAAAGCCGGGCTTGAAGACTTTATTAATATACTGCTTTGAAATGCCTTTACCCGTATCCACCACATCAATAATGATCTCTTCTTTGGCAGATTGGATATCCACATGAATGGAGCCTTTGCCTTCCATGGCATCCAGTGCATTTTTCAGCAGGTTTTCTATTACCCAGTCAAATAATGGGGCTGAAATTTTTGCCTTGATCACCGATGCGCCGTTTGCATTCATGGAGAAACGGATCTTGCCGGGGGCCCTCTTTTTGATATAATCCATCATGCTGCTGATCTGCTTCACCAGGTCCATTTCTTCCAGTTGAGGTGTGCTGCCGATTTTACCAAACCGGTCCGATACCAACCGCAGGCGGTTCACGTCTTTTTCCAGCTCATGAGTTATTTTTTCATTCGCAGGGTTTTCTTTCAGCATTTCCACCCATCCTTCCAGGGAAGAAACCGGAGTTCCTAACTGGTGGGCTGTCTCTTTTGCCATACCTGCCCATACCTGGTTTTGAACGGAACGATAACTACTGCGCAGGGCCAGTAAGGTTACTGCAATGAAAAGACCCACGATGAGTAACTGTATTAGTGGGTAGAACTGCACTTCGTTCAATAATCTGGTGTGGCCGTAGTAATACCTGTTGATCTTGCTGGAATCAGCAGGGTCTCTATAAATAATCGGTACACTGTTTATTGATTTGAGATCCCTGAGTTTTTTCTGCAGGTACTCCCGGTTGTTGGTTGCCTTAGATGAATCAAGATTAACCCAGTCGGTAATGCTGTCTTTTTCATTTGTTTCAATGATAGGGATATCGGTATTATCCAAAACAATTTTGGAAGGCAGTCTTGTGTCTGTTATCCCGGGATCTAATAATGATTTACTGGCTTCCACCCATTGCTCCACTTTCAGCCTTTCCTGGCTGGCGATCTTCCGGGCCAGGTACTGCGAATAGAAAATAGTACCGCTTACGATCAGGATAGCGATGGCCGCCAAACCAGTCCTCCAGTTAATCATTTGCTGAAACATGCTCCCAATTTAATGAGTATAAACCTCGTTCCCTTATTTTTGAACAAATATTTTACTGACATTGAATTCCTTACCTAAAGCAGCTGTTGTTATTCTCAACTGGAACGGAAAAAAATTCCTGGAGCAATTCCTTCCGGCCGTGCTGGCAACCACGTACGGCAATTATGAAATAATCATTGCAGATAATGGCTCCTCTGATGATTCTGTTCGTTTCCTTCAACAAACCTATCCGCAGCTCCGCATCATCCTGCTGGATAAAAATTATGGTTTTGCCAAAGGATATAATGAAGCATTGAAACAGGTACAAGCCGAGTATTATGTCTTATTGAATTCTGATGTGGAAGTGATAGCCGGCTGGTTAGAACCCATGGTAGAGCTATTGGAGAGTGATAAGAGCATTGCTGCCTGTCAGCCTAAAATACTTTCATTTGACAATAAGAAGATATTTGAATATGCCGGTGCTGCCGGCGGCTGGCTGGATAAGTATGGTTATCCTTTTGCAAAAGGAAGGGTTTTTGATATTTGTGAAGAGGATCTCGGGCAGTATAACCAGAGTGAACCTATATTCTGGGCCAGTGGTGCCTCGCTGTTTATCCGTTCCACCGTTTTTCATGAAGCAAAGGGATTTGATGAATACTTTTTTGCTCACCAGGAAGAGATCGATCTTTGCTGGCGCATACAACTGGCGGGACATAAAATATATTCCTGCCCGGCATCTGTTATTTACCATGTGGGCGGGGGTACCTTGCCAAGAGGGAACTCGTTGAAAACTTATCTCAACTTCCGCAATAACCATATCATGTTGTCCAAAAATCTTCCGCTGGTAAAGAAGTTATGGATCATACCTGTGCGAAACCTGCTGGATGCTGTATCCGCATGGAAGGGTTTATTATCGGGCGATGGCGGCTATTTTATTGCCATACTAAGAGCACATGCTGCGTTTATAAAATGGTGGCTGTTCTATAAGCATAAAAGCATTTTCCCGGCCAGCAGGGAGGCTGCTCTTTCGGGTTACCTGCAGAAGAATATGGTATGGCAGCATTTTGTAAAAAAGAGGAAGAAATTCAGCGAAATTGTAGAGAAAACGGGTTGAATATTTATTATGAACCCCTATTTTTGCAACACAAATTTTTGATATGGATCGTCAGGCAGAATATCATGAGGAATTACAAAAAGTACAGGATAAGGACTTTGCCCACAACTGGGTATCCTCTTCCGGCTTCCTTTTTTACCTGCAGGTAGCCTGCATTGTGGCTTTTGTTTTTGGTAGCTGCTATATGCTTTCTACCAAGCGGTTTGCCAAAACGGAGGTGCCTGTTCAGGAGAGCAGCCAGTACACTCCCAAGTACAAATAATTCAGTAAAAAATTTTTTTGCAAAAGGCTCAATGCCTATTTTTGCAACCCCTTAGTTCTTTATAAGCCGGGTGTATAAACCGGCAACGAGTATGCGGAAGTAGCTCATTTGGTAGAGCACGACCTTGCCAAGGTCGGGGTGGCCGGTTCGAGCCCGGTCTTCCGCTCAGCAAAAGTCCTCTTGCCCCACAGGCGGAGGATTTTTTTTAATGGTACGTACACACAAGTTTGCCCTGGTGGTGAAATTGGTAGACACGCAGGACTTAAAATCCTGTGGCCAGCAATGGCCGTATCGGTTCAACTCCGATCCGGGGCACAAAAAAGGGATCAGTAATTACTGATCCCTTTTTTTATAGCGTTCTTTTTTCAAACCGCCCCGTTCGTTTCTTTAACCGGATGCGAAATACCACTGCCGCTGCAGCAGGTACTGGTTTACGGTCCTTATTTTCATTTGCATGATCAGGTAATGCTGTTTGGCTTACCATGAGTGGGGTGAATTTATCAAACATTTTTTGCAGGGCTTCCCGGGCTTCCCCATTTTTTAGTTCTTCAAAAAGTCCCCAGGCTATCACACTTTGCCAGTTGGCCATATTTTCCATGTGATCAGTTTCAAAACATACTTCAGGGTTCTTGCGCATCATTTCCAGTTTCAGGCCATCACGGCTATGACAGATGATATCCCCGTTATCATAAATATAGGTAACGGGAACAACATAGGTAATTCCACCTGCATGACAACCCAGGCGACCAACCAACTGTGTGTTCAGTAAGCTGTCAATCTGCTTATCATTTAATTCGCCCAGCATAACTTTTATTTGAAACTAAAGTTAGCTATGGTGCCCTCCTTCCATAATGAGCAAGGTCACCTGTACAGTTGATTTAGGACGGGGTGTTTACTGATTAAAAGTATAGTTATAGTCTATCTTGCCCGTTAGTTCTTTGTTCTTGTTGAAAAGAGCCTCTTTGGTTTTTAATCCTTTTTCATTGTAGATATACCGCCAGATAAGATAACCGAGATTAAGGCTTGATGTGGTGGTTATTTTCTGTACAACCCTGTCTTGTTCATCATATTCAAACATAAGATCGGGTAATAATTTCTTTAATTTATTGTTGTATCGTACAATATCGCTCAACCTGTTTTTTTCATCGTAATAGTAGTAGAGATAGCCGGTTTCCCTTCCTTTCCGGAACGTTCTTTCTTCGCCAATATTACCTTGTTCATCTGTTACAAATCGTATCTCCAGGCTGTCGGCTGTATTGTTGCCGGTGCCTTCGATGATCCGCCACATTTTTTCGGGTTTGCCGGTATTATTATAAATCCAGAGATGCGTCTCTGTTTGGTTAAAATCATTGGCAGAGTCGCTGACGATATTCTGCACCTTGCTTATCTTTCCGGCAGCATCGTATTCGTACACGGTATTGCTTTTTGCTTCCGTGGAGGAATCACTCATGCTGATCAACCTGTTCTGTTCGTCAAAACGACTGTAAATAACAGAACGGTTCAGGTTGATGATGGAAGTGGCTTTTAATGCTTTCCCGTTTTCTCTTACTTCATGAAACTCTGAAAAATCCGTGGCTTTCATTCCCCGCTGGTCAGAGCCGCTGGCCGAAACTGTTCTGACTTTATTGGCCAGGTAGGTTTGCATTTGCCGGTTGGTTTCCTGTGTGCCAATAATATCATTGTAATAGTATTGCCCTGAAACAGCAGATGAGAAAATAACGGAGATAACAAGGAAAAAGGTTTTCATGAAATATGATCTTGTTTATACATCAAAAGTACCTGATTTGCCGGTTAACGTAAAAGAAAAGGCTGACGGTATCTTTTTGTACTTATTTTTAAGAAAAATTTTTCGTGTCGCATATTCCCCAGCGTAAAGAGAAGGATTGCCTGAACTGCGGAACCATTGTTCAGGGCCGGTATTGCCAGGCCTGCGGGCAGGAAAATGTAGTGCCTCATGAGACCTTCGGGCATATGGTCAAACATTTTCTGTACGACATTACTCACTTCGACAGCAAATTCTTTGATTCCATGAAATTCCTGCTGCTAAGGCCGGGGTTTCTGCCTGCCGAATATATTAAAGGGAAAAGGGCCAGTTACCTGAACCCGGTCAAGAAATATGTTTTTACATCTGCGGTATTCTTTCTTATTTTTTTTGGTTTGACAGGTGGAAAAAAGACAGTGGATTTTGACCTGGATAAACCGCTCACGAAAGAAGAACGGCTTGCCTATATCAAAAAAGGAGAGAAGAGAATGTCTGCTAACCCTGCCAATACAAAATGGGCGGAAGCATTATTGCTGCTGAAGGATACGGGCCGGGTACTTGCGGAAAAAGATATGGCCAGGTATTGGGACGACTTCAATTATATCAGTATTAGCGGACGTTCTTATAACTCGCAGGAAGAGTATGATTCGGTACAGCGATCAATACCAGCCGGAAAAAGGGATAACTGGTTTCAGCGGGTGGTACAAAAAAAGAACCTGGCACTCAGGAAGAAATACAGGAACGAGCCAGAGAAAGGATTTACCGCCATTTCAGACTCTTTTCTTCACCGGCTGCCTTATATGCTCTTTGTTTCGCTCCCTTTGTTTGCCCTGATCTTAAAACTGCTGTATATCCGGAATAAGAAATACTATTATGCAGACCATGCCATCTTTAGTATTTATCATTACATTTTTACTTTTATTCTTTTTCTCATCTTATTCGGGTTAGATAAACTGACAGATATACCCGGACTTGGCTTTCTTGATTTTGTTATGGCACTCCTGTTTTTATCAGGGGGGGGATACCTGTATGTTTCCATGAAAAAATTCTACCAGCAAGGGTATGGTAAAACGTTTTTAAAGTTCCTGCTGCTGAATATTTCAGGTATAATCCTATTAGCGGTCTTATTTGCAGCCTTCATCTTATTTTCTGTATTTGAAATTTAAAAATTATGCATGCTGATACATTACAGGCATTTTCAAAGTTGATCTCGATCATGGATGATTTAAGGGAGAAATGTCCCTGGGATAAAAAACAAACGGTTCAGTCGCTTCGCCAGATGACCATCGAGGAAACCTATGAACTGGCAGATGCTATTACCGAAGAAGACTGGAAAGGGATCAAAGAGGAATTAGGAGACCTTTTATTGCATATTGTATTCTATGCCAGGATCGGCAGTGAACAAAAACAGTTTGAATTGGTGGAAGTGATCAATGGCATTTCTGAGAAACTGGTTAGTCGTCACCCGCATATCTATGGTGATGTAAAAGTGAATGATGAGGAAGATGTAAAAAGGAACTGGGAAAAACTGAAACTGAAAGAAGGGAAGACGTCTGTTTTAGGTGGTGTGCCTACCTCGTTGCCGGCAACAGTAAAAGCCATGCGGTTACAGGAAAAGGCCAAACAGGTAGGCTTTGAATGGGACAATAAAGAGCAGGTTTGGGACAAAGTGGAGGAGGAAATGCAGGAACTGAAAGAAGCGATAGGAACTACCCAGCAGGATAAAATAGAAGAGGAATTTGGCGACCTTATTTTCTCTTTGATCAATTATGCACGGTTTTTGCAGGTGGATGCCGAAAATGCACTGGAACGAACCAATAAGAAATTCATCCACCGGTTTACCCAGATGGAACAACAAGCCATGAACAACGGAAAACAATTACATCAAATGAGCCTGCAGGAAATGGATGCCATCTGGAATACCATCAAACAGCAACGGGAGCAGTGAAGCTTCGCCTGAAAAATATCTTCTTTAGTAAATACAGCTGGCTGTTTATAGCGGTTGTGTTGTTCGTTCTATCTTTCTCTTTTAATAAACTCTACACCAACCGGTCTTTATTAAACAGGGAAGTAAAACTGGCTGAGCAATATATCGCCAAACAGGAGAAAGATTTTGCAGCTTTCCTCGATGACACAGCCCTGATCGCAAAGCTGGTGAAAGAAACAGAGTCCATCGAACAGTTCTCAGCACTGGCATCCAAACCATATAGTTCATTTCTCTATACGGCTAACGAGTTTGGGAATATCCAGATGAAGTTCTGGAGCGATCAGCAGGCTGTGCCGCCACCGGAGTCTTTTCAAATGCCCGATGGTGAATTTTTCCGGCAGCTTGCGAACGGGTATTATGTGATCATCAAAAAAACGATCTTGCTGCCTTCACTGGAAACGGGAATTATTGCTTTTGCTATGATCCCGGTACGGTCGGAATACTTTATTGAAACGGATTACCTGCCCCGGAAATTTCCTTTTTCGGTAACAGCAGAAAAAAGGATATTCATCAGTACTGCCGTTACAGATTTCCCGGTCCGGTCAGGTGAAGGACAGGTATTGTTTCATGTAGAGAAAAAATATGCCGGTGCAGTACCTTATAACAGCAAGCTGACCATTTTTTTGAAATTCTTCACCCTGCTCTCTTTGTTCATGTTCATCTATTTCCTGGCGGAAAGTGTAGCGAACAGGTGGGGGCCGTGGAGAGGTATTGGATTGTTGTCCATCGTTATCGTGGTATTAAGGGTTCTTTCATACCAATATCCTTCCTGGCTGAACCTGCGGCAGTTTGAATTATTTGATCCTGCCATATACGGTTCCAATATTGTGCAACGGTCATTAGGCGATTTGCTGATCAATGCGATACTATTCTGCTGGATCGTTTTATTTGCCTGGGCAAAACTCCGGCATATTGATAAACCGGCGGAAAAATTTCCGAAGGCACTTCAATGGGCAAGTGCTGTTGCCGCTCTTGCTTTATTATTACTTTCTACTTTTACATTAGCCACAGTTATTCGTAGCATGGTGGCAGATTCCAGGATTTCGTTTGATGTAACAGATTTTTTCAGCCTGAACCAATACACCATTTTCGGATTTGTGGTACTGGCCTGCCTTTCGCTGGCCTATTATTATTTCACACAATTATTATTCCGGCTCATCTTCCCTCTGACAGAAGGGTATTCTATTGCTGTTTATTTTGGTATTGCTATTGGCGGATTGATCTACCTGACCTTTAAATCGGGCAACCTGCTGGTATTATTTTATTTACCGGTGCTGGCATGGCTGATATTGTATACTTGGCTGGTGCATAAACAGGGGATGATCTTTAACCGGATGCGGATCAATATTGCCGGTATTTTATTCTGGATCTTTGTCTTTTCTGTTTCCATTGCAGCAATCATGCTGACAGAAAATAAAAAGGCAGAGTGGGAACGGAGAAAGAGTTTTGCAGAAAAGCAGGCCGTGCAAACAGATCCTTCAAGCGAACGATTGCTGAATATTGCCCTGCAATACCTGGATAGTGATTTTTTAACAGCCAATTTCAACCGGTTCTTAGATTCAACCGATAATAAGAGGATACGGGACAGTATCCTGACCGTGAACTACAGTGGTTACCTGAATAAATTTGATACCCGGTTATATGTCTTCGATAAAGCAGGCAGGGCTGTCAATAATGACGATCCCATTTCTTTTGATGATCTTTCCACCCTGCTGCAAGTACAGGCCAAAGAAACAACAACGCCAGACCTTTATTACTATGAAACCTCATTTGATAAGTTCATCTACATAACCCGGAAAGAAGTCCTGGATACGACTGGTAACAAAGAGGGATATCTTTTTATTCTCTCGAACCCTAAAAAATTCAGTAGTGATGCTTTATTTCCTGAATTGTTCAAAAAATTCAAGCAGAATGACCTGGAGAATTCACCGATGTATTCGTATGCAGTGTATATCGGAAGCAGGCTCGTATCCCCGGTGAATAAATACCCGTTTGCTACCTGGATCACAGAAGAACAAGTGCCTAATGAAGAGTTTACCCGGAAAGTGAATGGCGATAATATTGAACTATGGTACAGGGCGGGCAAGGACAAAGTGGTGGTGATTGCCCGTAAAAGAGACACCGTCATAGAAACGATAACCCTGTTCTCTTATATATTCTGTTCTTTCCTGTTCCTGGTATCTGTTGTACAGTTCATCTCCCTGTTGCTCCGTACACTTGTGAGCCGGCAAAGTCTTAAGAAAGCCTTCCAGTTTAATATCCGGTCGCAGGTGCACAGCACCTTTATTTTCGTCAGCTTCTTTTCTTTCCT
>CADEDV010000014.1:81254-82888 GCA_902826165.1 uncultured Bacteroidota bacterium | reverse complement strand
AGCAGGAAGATCGATCCACAGGCTTACTATTATATTAACAGGTTACGCCAGGTGCAGCATACGCAAAAAGAAAATATCGGTAATCTTTCTTACCAGAGTATCTATGCCCCTGTAAGAAACGAGGATGGTAATGCTTACGCCTATGTCAATATTCCTTACTTCACGTCGCAACAGGAGCTGAAGCAGGAGATATCCAATTTCCTGGTAACACTCATCAACCTGAATGCGTTTATTTTCCTGGTTGCAGGGCTTATCGCCTTATTCATTACGAACAGGATCACCCGTTCGTTCTCACTGATCAGCGATAAAATGCGGGAAGTGAACCTGGGTAAACTTAACGAGGAGATCAGCTGGAACCGGGAAGATGAAATTGGTGAGTTAGTAAAGGAATACAATAAGATGGTGGGCAAGTTGGAGAATAGTGCGGCGGCTCTTGCAAAAAGTGAACGGGAAGGGGCCTGGCGGGAAATGGCGAGACAGGTGGCGCATGAGATCAAAAACCCGCTGACGCCGATGAAACTGAGTATTCAGTACCTGCAAAAAGCCATCGATAATAACCTGCCGAATGTAAAAGAGCTTTCAGCAAATGTGGCGAACACCCTGGTGGAACAGATTGATCACCTTTCTAAAATAGCAGCCGATTTTTCACAGTTTGCCAATATTGGTACCACGAGTGTTACCCGTTTTGATTTGCACGATGTTTTGGCTTCTTTGAAAGAGTTGTACCAGGCTGATGAAAGAGTGCAGTTTGACTGGAGCCCGGTGAACCAGGAAGTGACGCTGGCCGCTGATAAAACACAGATGAATCGTTTATTCACCAACCTGTTTGCGAATGCCCTGGACGCCTGCAATGGTAATAGTGTTTGTAAAATAGAAGTAAGGGAAGAATTGCAGGAAGGCATGATAAGGGTGAGTATCAGGGATAATGGAGAAGGTATTGCCCCGGAAATGCAATCCAGGATATTCGTTCCCAATTTTACAACGAAGTCTTCAGGCACCGGTTTAGGCCTGGCCATGTGTAAAGGAATCGTGGAACAGGCGCAGGGAAAAATATGGTTTGAGACAGAGCAGGGTAAAGGAACAACTTTTCATGTGGAGCTGCCGGTGATTGAGTAATCTCACTTTCTTTTTTTGCTACTCATATTAACATAGTCCTCAAAGTTTGTCAACGAGTAGCTACTCAAATTCATCTCCTTCGTCAACCCTCCCTTTTGTGCTGCTAATACGCCATATTTGATATCATCAAATCCTTCTAAAGCATGCGCATCAGGATTAATGGAGATCAGCACCTTCTTTTCCAGGGCATATGGGATCCATTTCCAGTCAATATCCAGCCGGCGGGGGTGGGCATTCAGTTCAATCGCTACATTATTCGCTGCACAGGCGTCAATGATCTTCTTATGATCCAGTGGGTAACCATTGCGGCTTAATAATAGCCGGCCCGTCATATGTCCCAATATGGTTGTGTAGGGATTCTCAATAGCTTTCAGCACCCGCATCATCGCCTTCTCTTCATTCATCTTGAGATTACTGTGGACAGAGGCAATAACAAGGTCGAATGTGGCGAGGATGTCATTGCTGTAATCCAGGCTGCCGTCATTCAGTATATCACACTCAATGCTCTTGAATATTTT
>CADEDV010000014.1:50155-81154 GCA_902826165.1 uncultured Bacteroidota bacterium | reverse complement strand
TCATTTTCTGTTTCAGTACCGGAAAAACTGAGTTTAGGGAGCATTTTATCAAATGCCTCCAGGAATTCGGGGCTTCCTGTGGTACGGAATAATTGTTCAGCCCTGTTGCTGCCTCCATGATACAAGCGGAGTTTTAATCCATTCTTCAGTTTATACAGGATACTGGTATCATTTTCTTCCAGCAATTCCGGTGGCTGTGCAGTCTGGAATTTTGGTTTGATCGTAGCCAGTGGTTCAAGTACAACAAACTCCAATTCTTCGATCGTCAGTTCATGGCGGCGATAAGCACCGGTGGCTCTTACTTTATCCGGGGAGAATATTTTCTTCAAATAGCCTTCCACCTGCGGGAATACTTCTTCCAACTGTGCAAACAGGAAATGTCCCTGGTTCTGCAAATAAAATTCAATGGCTTCAATAACGTTCTGTTGTGTCTTCGCACCAAATCCTTTGAATAGGGTCAGCCTGTTTTCATTACAGGCATATAATAATTCTCCAATTGATTCAATACCCATCTCTTTCCAGATCGTATGTATCTTTTTAGGTCCAATACCTTTGATGTTGAGCATCTCGATAACACCCGGAGGGGTGGAAGAAATATATTCTGTCAGCACCTGCAAACTGCCCGAATCCAGCAATTCGACCACTTTGTTACCGACACTTTCGCCAATTCCTTTAATTCCGAACAATTTTTCTCTTGGCGTTTCAGCCAGGCTGACAGGCATTTTTTCAATGTTATAAGCTGCAATGGAGTATGTTTTTGTCTTAAAAGAATTTTCACCATGAATATCCATGAGCTTGGCAAGCAGTGAAAAATTATCGGCAATAGCAGCATTATCCATACCTGCAATTTAAATAAATGATCAATGAATAAGAACAAGTGTCCCGGGTTCTCTTTTTTAAATATCGGCGGAAACCCTTGTCAGTAGCGGGTTACAGGAGGATTATTTTTTGAGAGGGTATAAAATAAAAAAAGTCCCGGCTGAACCGGGACTTCTGTTATAAGTTGTTTTACACTTAACTTATTTCTTCTTAGCAGCTTTCTTCTTAGCAGCTTTTTTCTTTGGAGCAGCTTTCTTTTTAGGAGCGGCTTTTTTAGCAGCTTTTTTCTTTGTTGCCATTTTTGTTGAATTTAATGTTTAGTAAAATGGGTTATCGTTAGTAAAAATAATAATTATTTTATACTACCCAAATTTTTTTTCCACAAAATTGGCAACAGGGGAGAATTGCATTAAGCTTCTGCTACGTTAACTGATACTACAGTTTTATCGTTTCTTCCTTTACGGAATTCAACAATACCATCATGCATAGCAAAAATGGTGAAGTCTTTTCCAAGACCAACATTCTTACCAGGATGATAAACTGTACCACGCTGACGAAGGATAATGTTACCGGCAACTGCTGGCTGACCACCGAAGATCTTTACGCCAAGACGTTTGCTTTGCGAGTCGCGGCCGTTCTTTACACTACCTTCACCTTTCTTATGTGCCATCTTTTAAAAGTTTATTAGTTGATAGGTTTATTAGTTGATAGGTTCGTAAGTTGACTTGTTAACCTTTTAACTGATCAACTTATTCACTAAACTTATGCTATACTGGTTACTTTAATTTTTGTGTAAGCTGTACGGTGACCTTTCTTTTTATGAAAGCCCTTTCTTCTTTTTTGCTTATAAGCAATAACCGTATCACCTTTTAACTGGTCAACGATCTCAGCTTTTACTTTTGTTTTAACGTCAGAACCGGTTGAAAGCTTGCCATCAGCGTCTGCGAGCAAAACTTCGAGGTCCAGTTTATCTCCGGCATTGCCCTCAAGACGAGGGACATACAAAGTCTGATCTTTCTCTACTTTGAACTGCTGTCCGGCTACTTTTACAACGGCTATCATACTATTAAAATTAGGACGGCAAAGGTAAGGGGAAAAATCGTAAAGGCAAACGGAATATCAAAGTTTTATGTGGATAAAATGACCCTCTTTGCCGGGGCAACACTTTATATTTGTAGGCCATTCCGGGCAGATATTGCAGAATGTATGAAAATCAAGTCTTTCTTAGCCAGGCCCTTTGCCTCTTACATATATAAAGGTATCCGAAAAGGAATGGTCACCGCAGTGGCCGACCAGGAAAATATCCTGAAATCCCTCCTTAAAACCGGCCGGACCACCGAATTTGGCAAAGCCGCCGGGTTTGACAAGGTAACCACCTACGAAGAGTTCCGGCAGGCCGTCCCGGTCCGGGATTATGAACAAATGCGGCCCTGGGTGGATAAGATCAAGGAAGGCCGGCACAATGTGCTCTGGAAAGGGAAGCCCATCTATTTTGCCAAGACCAGCGGCACCACCAGTGGTACCAAGTATATTCCAATCACTAAGGAGTCAATTCCCAATCATATCAATACAGCCCGTAACGCCTTGTTGTGTTATATGGCAGAAACAGGGAACACACTTTTTGCCAATGGTAAAATGATCTTCCTGTCAGGCTCCCCGGTACTGGAACGGGTGGGAGGTATTCCAACTGGGCGATTAAGTGGTATTGTGAACCATCATGTACCCCAATACCTGCGGACCAACCAGCTTCCGTCTTACGAGACCAATTGTATAGAAGACTGGGAAACCAAGTTGCAGAAGATCGTGGATGAAACGATCAATAAGGATATGACGCTGATCAGCGGTATTCCGCCCTGGATGCAGATGTATTTTGATGAGCTGATGAAACGAAGCGGGAAGAAGATCAGCGACCTGTTCCCTAACTTCAGTGTAATGGTACAGGGCGGGGTGAACTTTGAACCCTATAAAGCAAAATTGTACGAGAGTATTGGTAAAAAGATAGATTGTATTGAATTGTTCCCGGCCAGCGAAGGCTTTTTCGCTTTCCAGGATTCACAGCAGGCAGAAGGGTTATTGTTAAATACGAACAGCGGGATATTCTTTGAATTTGTTCCGGCCAGTGAGATATTTAATGAAAACCCATCCCGGCTTTCTTTGAAGGATGTGAAAGTGGGAGAGAATTATGCACTGGTCATTAACAGTAATGCAGGTCTCTGGGGTTATAACCTGGGAGATACGGTGAAATTCCTTTCCACCGATCCCTACCGCCTGGTGGTAACCGGAAGAACCAAACATTTTATCTCTGCGTTTGGTGAGCATGTGATTGGGGAAGAAGTGGAACACAGTATGCTGAAAGCTGCACAGGAAGAAAATGTACACATCACAGAATTTACGGTGGCTCCTTTCGTTAGTAGTACCGAGGGCAAGTCATACCACGAGTGGTTCGTTGAGTTTGAAAACAGGCCTCATGACCTGGACCAGTTTGCCCTGAAACTGGATAGCAATCTCCGGGACAAAAATGTTTATTATGATGACCTGATCACAGGAAATATCCTGACCCCGTTAAAAATAACGCCTGTCAGGAAGAATGGCTTTATTGATTACATGAAATCAATCGGTAAATTAGGCGGGCAGAATAAAGTACCAAGATTGAGCAATGACAGGAAGATAGCAGAAGAATTATTAAAATGGAAAGAGAACTGATAACTAAATGACTTCAGAACAAACCATAAAGCGTATCGCCATCTTTGGCTCCACCGGTTCTATCGGAACACAGGCCCTGGATGTGATTGCGGCTAACCCCGATAAGTTTTCTGCTGAAGTACTGACAGCCCATCATAATGATGAGTTGCTCATACAGCAGGCATTGCAGTTCAATCCGAACATAGTAGTGATCGGGGATGAAAAAAAATATGCCGCTGTTAAACAAGCCCTTTCCACAACAACAATAAAAGTCTTTGCCGGTGAAAAAGCGTTGGAAGAAGTGGCGGCGATGGATTGCTACGACCTGATGCTGGCAGGTATTGTTGGTTATGCAGGATTGAAGCCAACTTTAAAAGCGATTGAAAATGGTAAAGCAATCGCATTAGCGAATAAGGAAACATTGGTCGTTGCTGGTGATATTGTGATGAAGAAAGCTGTTGAACACCGGGTGCCGGTGATCCCGGTAGATTCTGAACATTCGGCTATTTTTCAATGCCTGGTGGGAGAAACAAGAAACAGGATCGAAAAAGTCATACTCACTGCATCTGGTGGTCCTTTCCTGGGACGCAAGCCCAACTACCTCGTAAATGTAAAAAGGGAACATGCCCTGCAGCATCCCAACTGGAGTATGGGAGCCAAGATCACCATCGATTCTGCCACCCTGATGAATAAAGGCCTGGAGATGATTGAGGCGAAATGGTTGTTTAACCTGAAACCGGAACAGATACAGGTGGTGGTGCATCCGCAAAGCATCATTCACAGCATGGTGCAGTTTGAAGATGGCAGTATCAAAGCACAAATGGGATTGCCGGATATGAAATTACCTATCCAGTATGCGATGGCTTTTCCCAAACGTATTCCCAATAATTTTCCCCGGTATGACTTTAAGAAAGTAAGTACCCTGAATTTTGAGGAACCCGATCTCAGAACTTTCAGGAACCTTGCCCTTGCTATTGAGGCATTGAATAAAGGCGGAAACCTGCCTTGTGTGATGAATGCAGCAAATGAAATTGCTGTTTACGCATTTCTGCGCAACCGGATCAATTTCCTCGATATGACCGATATGATCGAAAAAGTGATGCAAAAAGTCCCTTTCATCGAAAAACCCACACTGGAGGAATATTTTGAAAGCGACGGGGAGGCCCGTAATTTTGCCGCCGACATTATTAAACTATAATACTTACAGCCTTATGAGGCTGTTTTACTTTTATGAATTATTATCTTTTAGCAATCAACTGGGCTTCGGTAGGAGTAAAGGCTTCGCAATTTATCCTTTCCTTCTCTATTCTTATATTACTTCATGAGTTTGGTCATTTCATTACAGCGAAATGGTTTGGCTGTAGAGTAGAGAAATTCTACCTCTTTTTCAATCCTTGGTTTTCTTTATTCAAAAGAAAAAAAGGGGAAACTGAGTATGGGCTGGGATGGATACCGTTGGGTGGGTATGTAAAAATATCTGGTATGATTGATGAGAGTATGGATAAGGAACAGTTAAAGCAACCGGCTCAACCTTATGAATTTAGGAGCAAGCCGGCGTGGCAGAGACTTATTATTATGTTGGGAGGGATTATTGTAAATGTGATACTCGCTATTATTATTTTCATTTTTATATTATGGGTGTGGGGTAAGGAATACCTGCCGCCGGTAAATGCTAAATATGGCATTGTAGCAGATAGCTTAAGTATACAACATGGGCTTAAAGATGGAGATATGGTTTTAAAAGTTGGAGATAAACCATTAGAAGATATTACTCGTTTAAGAGGCGAAATTGTAATGAATGAAGGAGTGCACTCCTTATTTATAATGCGGGATGGGAAGGAAATGACAATAAATTATGATGATAACTTAATTAAGTCATTAAATAGTAGGGATGTGACAGGATTTGCATCTGTTCGAATACCATTCGTTATTTCAAAATTTAGTAATGATGCGCCTGCAAAAAAAGCTGGCTTAGAAGTTGGAGACAAGATAATTAAGGTTGATTCCTTAAACGTTTTGTATCATGACCAGTTTATAAAAATGATGAAGGGAAAAAAGAATGAAGAAATTAAGATATCCTTTCTTAGAAATAATGATACAATGAATGCTATAGTCCAATTAGGTGAGGGAAAGATTGGGGCATTCCCAGAATCGAATTTAAAGAAACTTGGTTTTGTTACCGAGAAGAGAACTTATAGCTTTATTCAGGCAATTCCTGCTGGTTTTTCAGAATGCTGGAAAACTCTTGGACGTTATGTTACAGGATTAAAGCAATTATTTAATGGGAAGGCAAAAGCGACGGAATCATTGGGAAGTGTTATCAGCATTGGTAGTATTTTCCCTGATACTTGGGATTGGCAGAGTTTCTGGGCATTGACTGCTATTTTTTCTGTAGTACTTGCATTTATGAATATACTTCCTATACCTGGTTTAGATGGCGGACATGCATTATTTACAATTGCTGAAATCGTTTCCGGAAAAAAACCAAGTGATAGATTCATGGAGTATGCACAAATTGTAGGATTTGTTTTACTACTTGGGCTTATGGCATTTGCCCTTGGCCTTGATATATGGCGAATATTTAAATAGTTCCTATAGTTCAATACCAATCTTCTTCATTAAAATGGAGGCGTTCATGCTCTGGCAAACGCCTTCTTTTAATTTATAGTCGAAGAATAATTCATCATTAGCTACCTGCACATCGAAATGGTAGTTATGGATATTTTCATGATACTCCTTTTCCAGTTTGGCCAGTTCAAGATCATGCGTTGCCACCATACCCACGGCTTTGTGATGTATGAGTTGTTTGATGAGGGCTTTGGAACCGGCATGCCGGTCCGCAGAATTAGTGCCCCTGAGTATCTCGTCAAGTAATAAAAACACTTTTTCATTTTTATTCACGGCTTCAATTACTTCTTTGAGTTTTTTGAGTTCTGCATAAAAGGTGGAAGTGCTTTCTTCCAGGTTATCACTGATCCGCATACTGCTCATCACTTTCATGGGCGAGAGGGTAAGCGATCTTGCACAAACAGGAGCTCCCATCATCGCCAGTACAATATTTATACCGATGCTTCTCAGGAATGTGCTTTTGCCTGCCATATTAGAACCGGTGATCAGGCTGATCTTATTGATCCCGGTCGTGGTAAAAGAATTATCGATTCGTTTGCCGGCAGGTATCAACGGGTGACCAATCTCTTTTCCTTTAAAGATTGCTTCTTCTGCTGCCAGTTCGGCAAAACACCATTCCGGGTGATTGAATGATAAATTTCCTAATGTTGATAGTACTTCTAACTGTGCCAGTGAAGAAAACCAGTTACCTAATTGGTGCTGGTTTTTTTTCTTCCATTTTTCCAGGGCAAATACTTGCTGCAGATCCCAGCAAAGGAATATGCTCAGTGGAATGAATACAAGTGGGTTCAAACGATAATCAAGCCTGTCAAGGATCTTTTTTAGGGCCCTGATATTCGAAGAGGCTGTTTGATCGTTGGCGGGACTAAAGGTTTTTTTAAGTTGTTGCAGCAGCGAACTTTTAAAAGAATGTTTTTCGATCAGGTTAATACTTTCAGATAGTGTTTCCAGTTCTGCTGTGATTTTGCCAAGCCTTGTCCAGGCGGGCATTATTTTTTTCGATATTCCTAATGAAATAGCCAGGAACATCAGCATCAGTGTATAAAATGGGCCTTCTGGTATTATATCGTTAAGATGCAATACCAGGCAGGTGATGCTTAGTGCAGGCAGCAGGAAACGGAAAATTTTCCAATGCAGGCCATTTATAAAACGATTTTCTTCCTGCAGCCAACTGGTAATATTTTCTTCAGTCTTTACTGTAAGTTGTTTGGATAAGCCATAAGCTTGTAATTGCTGCCGCCATTCTTGTTGTGGTGCCAGTTCTTTTGCAGCTTCCTGCCGTTCTTTGATAGCAGCTCTTGTGGCCGGGGTTAATAACCATGTTGCCAGTAATCGGTTGCCCTGCTGGGATGTGGCACGGTTGATATATTGATAAAGCGAGGCCCTTCCGAATATATCCAGGTCGTTGGCATAGGGATGTAATTCCGGCTGCAGGTTACTGCCATCCGGGAACTGTGTGAACTGGTGTTCCAGGAAGGAAAATTCTTCTTTATTGATCCGCAGTAATAATTGGGTGTTATCAATTGCAGCTTTGTTTGCCAGGTCTTTGGATACAAAAAAAAGAAAACCCGCCAATACGATAACAAAAGCAGCAAGGGCAATAAGCAGGCCTTTTGGCCATAACAGCCATAGCAATAAAAAGGCTGCAAGGAAACTAATCAGTCGCAGCCAGGAAAGGGTCGCTTTCTTTTTGTTTAGTTGATTAAGGCGGTCATTTAGTTTTCTTACAGTATCACTATATACGTTCTTTGGAATTCGATCTTTCATGAGATAAAACTAATTCATTCCCTGTTTATACATAATTACAAAACTGGCAGCGCCAGAGAATACTAATGCGGAGTAAAATGGCTAAATTTGCTATCCGGCTTGCCGGAAATGGGGGTGTATGGTTTTGACAGCGTAGATCTTTGAAAGTGTAAGCATGCCGGGCGTTGCGTAATTAGCCCGTTAATCTGAATACGCAAACTATAAATGGCAATACTCAGTATGCCATGGCTGCCTAATCAGTGATTAAGTAGTCATTAGGGCCGCCGGGCAGGTTCGCTTGTTTCCAAGCCCCGCCGCCGACTTAAAACAAAACAAGATGCTGCGATCAAAGGCTGTGCTGATTGCTTAAGACCATCCAGCTAAGGAAAATATTGGTTTGTTGTTCCCCGGTATTTTCCCGACAATTAATGAACAAATAAGCATGTAGAAAGCTTTTGAAGAATATGTTTGGACACCGGTTCGAATCCGGTCACCTCCACCAATAGTGAATTTACCAGGTAAAAACACAATGTTTGTTTTGTATTTAGAATACAATTCTGTGCAAGCAGATCTTTCCACTCGTAAAAAGGACGACCCTGTCTATAAGGGTATTTACTTATTTTAAGTATTATTTTTTTTTTGCTGCCTATTTCTTGGGTTCTTTTGCATAATACACTAAGGTTTTTTAGTAATTTATACTCCATTAAACCTTATTACGAACCAGAAAAGCCACATATCCGTATGAGTAAGATAACCATCCTCTTAGTTGACGATCATCGACTGATCAGGGATTCCTGGTCCTTCATCTTGAACAGTGACCCCCGTTTTGAAGTAGTTGCAGAAACAAGCAGTGGTGAAGATGCCATTGAACTGGCCAAAAGCAAAAAACCAGATATTGTTTTGATGGATGTTAATATGACCCCCGTCAATGGGTTTGATGCGACAAAACAGATCAGGAAATTCTCACCTGGCTCCAAAGTAATTGGTGTTTCCATGCATTCCATGCCGGCATATGCCAAGCGAATGCTGCAATTAGGTGCCATGGGGTATGTTACTAAAAACTCACCAAAGGATGAAATGATCACAGCCATCCTTGAAGTGCATGATGGAAGAAAATATATCTGTGATGAAGTTAAAAATATCCTGGCACAACAGGAGTTGGATGAAGGTATACCTGCATCAACCGATATGAATAACCTGTCCCGCAGGGAGCTGGATATTATTCAGTTGATCAAAGAAGGGCTCTCATCAAAAGAAATAGCACTACAGTTGGATATCTCTCTGAAAACGGTGGAAGTACATCGTTATAATATCCTGAAAAAACTTAACCTCAGGAACACTGCCGCACTGGTCAATTTTATCAACGCCCAGGGCTTGTAATATTGTGTTCAGGGTTATATTTACCTGTATTTTGATTGGATATATCCTGGCAAAATTCCGGCAAGCATGACTCCATTCTCCATCCGGCGGGCAATTCTTATTGGCTACATCGTGGCATTAGCTATTATTTCTTTTTTTACTGTATATACATATATGAATATGCAGAAAGGAGAGCGGAA
Source organism: uncultured Bacteroidota bacterium (assembly GCA_902826165.1). Taxonomy (GTDB): domain Bacteria; phylum Bacteroidota; class Bacteroidia; order Chitinophagales; family Chitinophagaceae; genus CADEDV01. The sequence goes on along the minus strand of CADEDV010000014.1, from coordinate 71,720 downwards.
TGCTCAGCAGGAAGAAGAAACACTCCGGTCACTACGGGTTATTGAAAGTGTGTATGATGATGTGCAAAACATTGAAACCGGTCAACGGGGTTATGTTATTTCAGGAGACAAAAAATTCCTGGAGCCCTATGCTATAGGATTACAGAAACTGGTAAACGATTCCCTCGCAATATTGGATTTGCAGCTTGCTGATGAAGAAAGGCGAAATGATATCAGGGAACTGCTGAATCTTGTTGCAAAGAAGGTGGCTTTTACAAAGACAACGGTAGACATCGGGGAGAAATCAGGATTGAACATGGCTGAAGAAAGGATACAATCAACTGAAGGTAAAACAATAATGGATGCAATCAGGAAAACCGTAGAGAAGATTGAAGGCGAGGATAGAATTAAACTTAATCAGTATACTCGTGACCGTAAGGCAACAGCCCGTCAAACCACCACACTTTTTTTCATTTTAGGATCATTATTCTTTCTTTTCGTGGTTACCTTCTTTTTCTTGGTCCGCAGGGATATCAGAAACCGGCTTCGTGAAGAACTTGCCACCCAGGTCAACGAAAAAACGATTGCATTTCGGGATATTCTTGACCGGATCAGTGACGGATTTATCGCACTGGATAAAGAATGGCGATATGTGTATGTTAATCACAAGGCTTCAGAGCTGACCGGTCGTCAGCCTGCCGAACTTTTGGGAAAGAGTATGTGGGAGCTGTACCCTGGTTCTGTAGGTAACGAATTCTATACAGCTTATCATGAAGCCATGGAAAAACAACAGTATCATTTTATAGAATCGTATTATAGGGATTTTGATCGATGGTTTGAGAATCATATTTATCCTTCTTCCGGTGGTTTGTCTATTCATTTCAGGGATATCACAGATAAAAAGAAAACAGAGCTGAGCCTGGCACAGTCGGTTGAACGGTTCAATGCTGCTGCAAATGCAACAAATGATGTCTTGTGGGAAGTAGATCTTCAGAAAGGGACATTATGGTGGAATGATAATTTTTATAAAAAATTTGGTTATGATAAGGCGCTGATTGAGCAGGATAATATGAGCTGGGAAAATTTCATTCATCCTGAAGATAAAGAGAGGGTGATCAGCAGTATCAATAAAACCATCGAAGTAACTAAGGAAACTACCTGGAAAGAAGAATACAAATTTGGGCGATCAGATGGAACGTATTTGAATATCTACGACCGGTGCTATATCCTGCGGGATGCAGGGGGAAAGGCATACAAGATGGTTGGCTCCATGACAGATGTGACGCCATTGTTTGAAGCAAGGGAAAATTTGAAAAAATCGGAAGAGCGGTATCGTAACCTTTTTGAAAGGGCTAGTGACAGTATACTTATACACGACTTTACCGGAAATATTATTGAAGTTAACCAGGCAGCAATTGAATACTCCGGTTTTTCCAACGAGGAATTCAGGAAAATGAATTTAGGAAACCTGTTGTTTAAGGAAGATCTTGAGTGGCAGCCCATACCATTTGACAGGCTTAAATCCGGGCAGGCAACACATAGCAGGAGAAGAATACTGACAAAGGGCGGAGTCATATTGACGATGGATATCAGCTCCAAAATGCTTCCTGATGGCAATGTAATGGCTGTGATCAGGGATGTTACAGAAAAAACAAAAGCTGAGAAGGCATTAAGGGATAGTGAGCTGCGATTCAGAACACTTGCTGATAATACCCCGGTTGGAATTTTCCAAACAGATGCGGAGGGTCAGACCATTTATGTAAACGAAAAATGGATGGAGTATTCCGGACTGACTTTTAAAGAAGTGATGGGTGAAGGGTGGGTAAAAGCTGTTCATCCTGAAGACAGGGATACGCTGCTTCAGAACTGGTATGATAAAAAAGCTGTTCATAATGAATCAAGTTCAGAATACAGGCTGATTGATAAAAAGGGTACTATCCGCTGGGTAAGCGGCAAAGCTGTGCCTTTATATGATAATGAAGGTGTATTGGCTGGTTACCTTGGGACTATCTCAGATATCACCCAGGAAAGAAATGCACTGGAATCATTAAAAGCCAGCGAAGAAAAATACAGAACACTTGTCGAACAGGCAACAGATGGAATTTTTATTGCTGATAAGGAGGGCCGCTTTTTGGTTGTTAATTCGAGCGGATGCCGGATGTCGCAATATACGATGGAGGAGATCATGAAACTATCTATTTACGACCTGGTTGATACCGGCGAGTTAAAAGACAATCCTTTCCATTTCTCTGAAATGAGTTCAGAGCGGGGTGCTATTGTACAACGGAAAATGAAACGGAAGGATGGTTCACTGGTGGATATTGAAGTGAATGCGAAATTTCTTTCTGATACCAGGTTCCTTGCATTTATACGGGATATTACAGAAAGAAAAAAAGCAGAAGAAGAGATCATCAGGTCAAGAAAACAGTTTCAAAACCTGGTAGAGAATATATCCGGTGTTTACTGGGTCAATGACCTGGAAACCTACCGAACCCTGTATATCAGCCCTTCCTATGAATTCGTCTGGGGCAGGTCCTGCGAAGATCTTTATGAGAACCCGGCAGATTTTATCAATGCCGTTCATCCTGAAGACCACCAAAAACTCTATAAAGCGTATGAGAATATAGCCAGCACACGTAAAACAGCTATCTCGTACAGGATTGTCAGACCGGATGGAGAAATAAGATGGATTGATGCAAGAACGAATGTTGTTATTGATAACGGCTCCAGGATAGAATACGGGTATGCTGAGGATGTAACAGAGCAGCGAATAGCACAGGAGGAGATAATAAAATCTAACGAAAGATTCCAGCTCATTGCAAGGACAACAAACGAAGCCATATGGGAATGTGATCTTAAAACTGGCGTCACCTGGGCTAATGAAATGCATCAACACCTGTATGGCCTGACCATTGCTGATCCTGTACCTGTTCACGACCAATGGAGAGATTCCATCCATCCGGATGACAGGGAAAATACGATCAGAAGCTATACTGCATCTCTGGTTTCCACTGAGAATGTATGGATTGCCGAGTACAGGTTTGTTACTGGCCAGGACGAAGTAATCAATATCTATGACAGAACTTATATTTTACGAAATGACGCCGGTGAACCCATCAGGATGATGGGAAGTATGATGAATATAACAGCACGGAAAAAAGCAGAAGAAGAGATTGTGAAAGCAAGAGATATGGCTGATAAACTGATTGATGCTTTACCCGGAGTATTTTATTTTTATGATGAGAATGGTAAGTTTATCCGCTGGAACAGGCAACTAGAGATCGTTACAGGATATACTGCCAAAGAAATTTCGGTTATGCACCCTGTTGATCTTTTCCCTGAAGAAGAAAAAGAATATATTAATAAGCGGATTGAGGGTGTATTTACAAATGGCAGCAATGACGCTGAGGCCAGTTTCCTTACCAAAAAAGGAGAAAAGATTCCTTATTATTTTAAGGCCGTACTGATGAATTATGAAGGGAAGCTCTGTTTATTAGGAAGTGGAATTGATATTACCGAAAGAAAAAAGGCTGAAGAGCAGGTCAGGTCTTCCGAACAAAAATATAAATTACTATTTGAGAGTAACCCGCAGCCGATGTGGATGTTTGATCTTCCGGCTTACAATATTATAGATGTGAATGATGCAGCAGCAGAGCAGTATGGATACACGAAGCAGGAATTTATCTCACTTAGTGCCACAGATCTGCGGCCCGCCGAAGATGTGGAGAAATTCAGGAAGTATCTGAATACAAATTTCAGGGAAGGTGTTCATTATGCCGGGGCCTGGAAGCATATGCGAAAAAACGGTGATATTATTTATGTAGATATTCTTAGTCATGACATTCTGTATGAAGGGAAACCTGTAAGACTAATACTTGCAAATAATATTACAGATAAATATATTGCAGAGGAAAAACTCAAAGAGTCATACGAGGCAATCCGGGAACTGACCGGTCATATTCAGAATATCCGGGAAGAAGAGAGATCACATATTGCCCGGGAGATACATGATGAATTAGGTCAGCAGCTTACTGTACTAAAGATGGATGTGTCCTGGCTGAATAAAAAAGTGGGACATGCTGATGAAGTGGTGACAAATAAACTGAAAAGCCTGGCTGAAATGATAGATGGGACCGTAAAAACAGTCAGGAGGATATCGTCTGAATTGCGGCCAAGCTTGCTGGATGACCTGGGCCTGGTGGCGGCGATTGACTGGCATTTGAAAGAATTTGGGCGGAGATCGGGTATTGAGACTTTTTTTAATGAGCCGGAAAATGATCTGCAAATTCCTGAAAAGTTCAAGACGGGGCTTTACAGGATATTCCAGGAGTCACTAACTAATGTTGCCCGTCATTCCGGTGCTTCATGGGTAAAAGTGGTTTTAGAAGAAAAGGATAACTACCTTGTACTGTGTATAGAGGATGATGGCAAGGGATTCGATATGCAAAAAACAAAAGACAGGCGAACATTGGGAATATTGGGAATGAAAGAAAGGTCAATGATGATGGGAGGGATTTATGAGATCAGCAGCCAGCCTGGTAAAGGCACGATAATAACCGTATCCGTACCTGTAAAAACAACATTAAACGAACAAGCTTAATAAAGTACCTGTATGCTACGGATTCTGATTGCAGACGACCACGCCATTGTACGTAAAGGATTACGGCAGTTACTCATGGAGGAATACCCGACTGCACTGATCGAGGAGACCGGTGATGCTGAAAGTCTGATCAATAAAGCCTTGCAGCATGAATGGGATGTTGTAATCTGCGATATGAGTATGCCTGGAAGAAGCGGATTGGATGCCCTTCGCCAGATAAAACAAAGCGTACCTTCTTTACCGGTACTGATCATGAGCATGCACCCGGAAGATCAATATGCATTAAGAGTACTGAAAGCCGGGGCATCGGGTTACCTGAATAAAGAATCAATACATGATGAACTTATCCATGCCATCCAAACCGTATTATTGGGCAAAAGATATATAACCACCAGTATTGCTGAAAAACTGGCAGAAGCTTTTAATGCAGGTTCGGACCGGCAATTACATGAATCTTTATCAGACAGGGAATTTGATGTATTTAAATTGCTGGCAACCGGTAAATCCGTTTCGGATATAGCTTTACAACTTTCACTTAGTGTTACTACTGTCAGTACGTACAGGTCCAGGATCATGGATAAAATGAGTATGCGTTCTAATGCTGAACTGACAAGATATGCGCTTGAGAAGGGGCTAATATAAACAGTGTAGTATATATTCTACTTCCTTAAAATTCCCGCACCTACAGTTTCAGGGACTCCTCCTTTTTATTTTGTGTCTACCATTTTGCACAGAAAACAACTTCTGTACTAAAGGGGACTTCCACTTTTCAATTATTCAATTCCTGGAATTATTATGTTGAGGGTATTGATTGCTGATGATCATGAAATTGTCCGCAGGGGATTAAAACAAATTCTGCTGGAAGGGTTCTCTTTTGCGCATATAGAGGAGGCCAATGATTGCCCTTCGCTTGTGGAAAAAGCAGTTTCCGGCACCTGGGATATTATTGTTTCAGATCTCGCTATGCCTGGTGGCGGTGGCCTGGAAGCATTGAAGCAAATGGCCCGGCAGGAAATAAAGATTCCTGTACTGATACTTAGTATTTATCCTGAAGACCAGTATGCACTCCGGGTAATGAAAGCCGGGGCTTCTGGTTATCTCAATAAAGACGCTGCGCCGGAAGAACTGGTAACGGCAGTCAACCGCATCTTATCCGGCCGCAGGTATATTACGGAAGGCATTGCTGAAAAATTAATTCAGAAACTTGATCATCAAAATGATGTACCCTCACACGAATTACTAAGTGACCGGGAATGGGATGTTTTCATTTTTTTGGCAAAAGGAAAACCGATTTCTGAAATCAGTGATCTGCTTTCCCTCCGGAATACCACTGTCAGTACTTACCGTACAAGAATTCTTACCAAAATGAATATGAAGACCAATGCGGAAATAATACAGTACGCATTGGAGAATAAACTTATTTGACCAGCTTCTTGTAGTATAATTTCTACAAAGGGATTTTTATTTTCAGTACAAAGCAAAAATCAGCAACTCTATTTTTTAATACGGATTCATTTTTTTTCTTTGTATTATGAATAATAATCCTGTAAGCCGAAAAGGAAAACTGTTGATCCTTATTGTTGATGATAATATGTGTTTTGTAGAAAGGATGATTGGATTACTGGAGGAGGTGGAAAACATCGGCTACATTAACGTGGCCAGTGATTATGATGAGGCCAGCCGGTTACTGCTAAGTGAACCACACGATCTTATATTGCTTGATATTAATCTGCCCGGGAAAAGTGGTATTGAACTGCTGAAAAAAATTAAAGCATCCGGAGATGCTGCAAAGGTTATGATGATGACTAATCATGCCGAGGAATATTATCGTGTTTTATGCAGGGAACTTGGAGCAGATTATTTTCTGGATAAATCAAACGATTTTGCAAGAGTACCTTGTATTGTTAGCCATATGGATAGAGGGAATGATACGATTGTTGCTAATAATAATTTCATTTAATCAGGAAAAATTGGGGTATGCCTAAGAGGTGGTCTGTATTGAAGAATCTTATTAATGGATGTGAGCTCAAGGATGATCTGTTCCTGTCATTAATAAATGAAGAAGGTCTCATTTTGTCAGCTAATGCAAACATGCAGCGGAGCCTGCATATCAAAAATCCCCGGGAAGAAACGGTGAATTTTTTCAATCTTCTGCACCCAGATCATATTTCTGCATTTAAAACTGCTATTGACGAGTCCAGAAATCAAAACAGCCCTTCTTCTGCAGAGCTGTATTTAAAGAATGGGTATTATCATCCTATGAAATGGCAGATTAACTATATTGAAAATCCGGTTATCGGTAAAGGTGATTTTCTATGTGTTGGATACAAACTGCTGGACGATGAGCGATTAAAGCAGTTCAATATACTGGGAGAGCAAAATTACCAGACGATCGTAGAAGGATTGAATGCCGGGATTCTTTTCCAGGATTGTAATGGAGAACTGATTGCTGCCAATAAAAAAGCGGCAGAAATATTCGGATCAACACTGGAAAGATTATACCAGCTTAAAGATATCAGGGGACATTGGAATCAATCCTGGGAGGTATATAACGAAAATGGGGAACCGGTCGATTTTAATGATACACCTTATATGAAGGCCCTGGCTACGGGAAAGGCAGTTGCAGAAATACTGTGTATAAAGCTCAGAAACGGGGAGAAGCTGCAAATCTTATTCAATTCACAGCCTTTGTTTAATACCGGGGATGATATGCCTTTTTCAGTAGTGTCCAACATTGTGGATGTTACCCGGGAAAAGAAATTATCTGGTGAAATGCAGGAAAGAGATATGCTCTTCCGCTCTTTCCTGGATAAAACACCCAATCTTTCATGGGTGGTGGACGATGCCGCTACATTATTATTTGCAAGTACTTCCTTCTACCAGTATTTCGGGTTGAAGGAAGAAAATTGCATCAATAAAAATATATTAGAACTCGTTCCTTCAACAGTTGGGGAGGCCCTGCATAGTAAACATTTGCAGGTATTAGAAACAGGAGTGCCATTGGAAACGATAGAAAAAATGAAATGGTCAGACGGCACCAATTTTGTTTTTCATATCAATCTTTTCCCCATTCAGGGTATAGCTGATAAGAAAATGATAGGCGGACATGCTGTGAACCTGGCAGAAAAATTTGCAACGGAAAAGAAATTAAGGGAAGCAAATGAACGGCTTTTAATGTTAAGCCGTGCAACATCGGATGCAATCTGGGAATGGGACATGCAGACAGGATATATTTTTCGTAATGATGCCCTGATGGATATGGTGGGGTATCATGCTGAGGATTCTAAGGGATTGTCCTGGTGGCTTCGCCGCATACACCCGGAAGACAGGAACCGGTTGAGTGATATCATAAAAGAAGCTACCGATAAAGGGCAGCACTCATGGGAAGATGAATACCGGTTTAAATGTGCAGATGGAACCTATAAGCATGTGCAGGATAAGGGATATGTTGTCTATGAGAACGGTCTGCCTGTAAAAATGATCGGGTCTCTGCAGGATGTAACGGAGTTAAAACAACTGGAAGGACAGCTGATGGAAGAAAAGCTGCAGCGTCAGAAAGAAATATCTGAAACAGTAATCAGGGTACAGGAGAAAGAAAGAACAAGGATAGGTCATGAGTTGCATGATAATGTTAACCAGATACTATCTACCGCAAAACTATTTGTGGATATGGTGACGCCTTCATCTGAAGATGAAAAAACATTCAAAGCGAAAGGTGTTGAGTACCTGCTTTCGGCCATTGAGGAAATACGCAAATTATCAAGAGAACTGGTAGTGCCCCAGTTGAAGGAAAAAGGATTAATTGATAGTGTGAAATTACTTATTGAGGATATTAATATATCCAGTTCACAAAAGATCCGGTTTACCCATGATCATGAAAATGAACTGCTGAGCTCTGGTAAAAAAATTACTTTGTTCAGGATCATCCAGGAACAGTTGAAGAATATCCTGAAGTATAGCAAGGCAAAACAAGTGGATATTTACCTCCAGTATAAAGATGATAATGTTCAGCTGACCATCAAAGATGATGGAGTTGGCTTCGATCCCAGGCAAACACATAAAGGCATTGGGTTGTCAAACATCCATGACAGGGCAATGTTTTATAATGGCACTGTTGATATCCAGGCAGCACCAGGAAAAGGCTGCATATTGACTATTTCATTGCCCGGAAAAGACTAAGAATTTTTGGATGATCATTTGTGCCGTTGTGCCAGTACATTCACGATGTCATTCAGCCTGTAACCTTTTGCCTGTAGTAATATAAGATAGTGAAAGAGCAGGTCAGCTCCTTCATTCAGAAATTTTTCTTCATCATTGTCTTTGCTTTCGATAACGAGTTCAACAGCTTCTTCGCCTACTTTTTGCGCTATTTTATTGATGCCTTTTGCAAAAAGGGAGGAGGTGTAGGATGCCGAACCGAGATTATCTTTCCGGTCTTTAATGACCTGTTCCAGTTTTTCCAATGAAAAGCCATTATTTTTTTCATTAAAGCAGGTGTCGGCCCCGGTATGACAAACAGGACCAAGAGGTTTTGCTTTTATTAGCAATGTATCGTTGTCGCAATCAGTAAGTATTTCTTTTACCAATAAGAAATTGCCTGATGTTTCTCCTTTTGCCCAGAGCCGTTGCTTACTGCGGCTATAAAAAGTTACTTTCCCTTCTTTCTTTGTTTGTTTATAAGCTTCTTCGTTCATAAAACCAAGCATTAATATTACATGCGAAGTATTATCCTGGATGATGACCGGAACCAGGCCGTCAGCATATTTTGAAAAATCAGGGTTCATAATCTTACGGGTATTTTTTGGTCAGCTAAATATTTTTTGAGATCAGGTATAGGTATTTCTTTAAAATGAAAAATACTGGCAGCCAGGGCAGCATCTGCATTAGCCAGCGTAAAAACTTCAGTAAAGTGTTCCATGGTCCCCGCACCACCCGAAGCAATAACAGGAATATTTACGGATTTTGAAACAGCATTGGTAATATCAATGGCAAACCCGGTTTTCGTACCGTCGTTTTCCATAGAAGTAAGTAGTATCTCCCCGGCACCTCTTGCTGAAACTTCTTTGGCCCAGTCAATTGTTAAAAGGGTAGTGGGTGTTCTGCCGCCGTGTGTTACAACTGTCCATTCAGAACTGATGATTTTAGCATCGATGGCCACCACTACGCACTGGCTGCCAAAGTTCTTCGCCAGTTCGTCTATCAGTCCCGGGTTTCTAACGGCGGAGGTATTAATTGATATTTTATCTGCCCCATTTTCCAGCAGTACACTTACATCTTCGATGCTATTGATGCCACCACCGACTGTAAAGGGTATATTGATATGTGTGGCAATATCCCTGACCAATTTGGCCAGTGTTTTTCTTTTTTCAGTGGTGGCCGTAATATCAAGGAATACCAGTTCATCGGCGCCTTCTTCACAATAGCGCATGGCCAGTTCAACAGGGTCGCCTGCGTCCCGCAATTGGACAAAGTTGGTTCCTTTGACTGTCCTGCCATCTTTAATATCAAGACAAGGTATGATGCGTTTGGTTAGCATATTTTACAGGAATCGGGTTAAGGCGGTTAAAGATATCCTGTTTTCATAAAGGGCTTTGCCAATAATAGCACCATTGCAACCAGCCTGGCGCAATTCTTCCAGTTGGGCCAGCGTAGCAACGCCTCCGCTTGCAATAAGATCAATGGAAGGATGCTGGTTCAATATCTTTTTGTACAAACCGGTGGAAGGGCCCTGCAATAAACCATCTTTATTGACATCGGTACAGAAGAATTGTTTTACTCCTTTTACTTTATATTTCTCTACCAGGTCAAAAACAGTCACTGTTGTTGTTTCTGTCCACCCTTTGATCACTATTAGTTCATTCTTTACATCTGCGCCAATTATGAAACGGTCTGCTCCAAAAGCCAGTAACCAGCCGGAGAAAGTAAATTCATCTTTTACAGCGATACTGCCAATAGCTGCATAAGTAGCACCTGAATTAAAAGTTATTTCCAGGTTCTGCTGTGTGCTGATGCCGCCGCTGAAATCGATTACCAGTTTTGTTTTGGAGGCGATCTTTTCCAGTACATTCCAGTTTTTTACTTCGCCGGCTTTGGCACCATCCAGGTCAACAAGATGTAATCTTTTTAACCCGGCGTCTTCAAATTGTTTGGCAACTTCCAGCGGATCTTCATTGTAGATCGTTTGCTGGCTGTAATCACCTTTCGTTAACCGCACACATTTCCCGTTAATAATATCTATAGCTGGTATGATCTTCATAATTATAAACTAAGAAAGTTTTTTAGTAGTTGTTCCCCGGCCTTGGCACTTTTTTCCGGGTGAAACTGAACGCCGTAAAAGTTATTTTTTTTCAGGGCCGAGCTGTAAAGTTGCACATAGTCAGTTGTAGCAATTGTATAGCTACTCATACCGGCATAATAACCATGAACAAAGTAGCAGTAACTTTTTTCTTCAATGGAAGAGAACAAGCCTGTCTTTAAACCGGATATTGTATTCCAGCCGATCTGGGGAACTTTTACTGGTAAATCCTCCGGTATGAACTTTCTTACAAAGACCTTGTCAAACACGCTGAGGCAGGGAGTGTCATTCTCCTCTGAATATTCACAAAGTAATTGCATGCCCAGGCAAATGCCTAAAACGGGTTGCTGTAATGAAATAATCAGTTTATCCAGTTCTCTTTCTTTTAAATAGCTCATAGCCGTACTTGCTTCTCCCACACCAGGAAAGATGACCTTATCCGCTGTTTGTATCAGCAAAGGATCATCTGTTACAGTTGCTTTTACCCCGATCCTCTCCAGAGCAAAGAGAACAGACTGTATATTGCCGGCGTTATATTTAATGATCACTACATTCATCTTAGAGGGAGCCTTTAGTACTTGGTAGTTGCATATTTTCCGCATCTCTTTTCACAGCAGCTTTAATGGCTTTTGCCAGGGCTTTGAAAATGGATTCAATTTTATGGTGTTCATTGTCGCCTTCTACTTTAATATTAAGGTTGCTTTTAGAGGCATCAGAGAATGATTTGAAGAAATGGAAGAACATCTCGGTGGGCATGTCGCCGATCTTCTCTCTTTTGAAAGAGGCATCCCAAACCAGCCAGGCCCTGCCGCCAAAGTCGATAGCTACCTGTGCCAGGCAATCATCCATGGGTAAGGTGAATCCATAACGGCCGATTCCTTTTTTATTTCCTAATGCGACCAGGAAAGCTTCTCCCAAAGCAATAGCTGTGTCTTCAATGGTATGGTGCTCGTCAATTTGAAGATCACCGTCAACTGAAATCGTGAGATCAATGCCGCTATGACGGCCTAACTGGTCCAGCATATGGTCAAAGAAGTGAAGACCGGTTTTGATAGCTGTTCTGCCGCTACCATCAAGGTTTAATTCAATACTGATCTTTGTTTCATTGGTATTGCGCCGGTGGCGGATCAATCGTTGGCCCAGCTTCAGCAACTCGTAAATTTTTTGCCAGTCCGTGGTCTCGAGAGCTACGACGGATTGCAAGGTTTTTTCATCGTCTTTAATTTCTGCACCACCCAATGAGATATCTTCTTTTAACCAGATGGCTTTACAACCCAGATTTTTTGCCAGTTGCACATCGGTGATGCGGTCACCAATTACAAAAGAACCGGCTATATCATACTTGTTATTATGAAGATAACTGGTCAGCATTCCAATGCCCGGCTTCCGGGTGGGGGCATTTTCGGCAGGGAAAGTTTTGTCAATATGAACGGCCGAAAATTCAATGCCTTCATTGACTAAACTCTTCATTACAAAATTATGAACCGGCCAGAATGTGTCTTCCGGGAAGGAAGCAGTACCCAGTCCGTCCTGGTTAGTAACCATCACTAATTCATAATCCAGCTCCTGTGCAATTTTTCTCATCCAGCTGAACATGCCGGGGTAGAATTCCAGCTTATCAAAAGAGTCCAGCTGGTAAGTGGGTGGTGCTTCTTTGATCAGGGTCCCGTCACGATCAATGAATAAGATCTTTTTCATGGCGTATATGTTTTTAAAGCTTCGGTCAATAATTGATTTTCTTCGGGTGTGCCAATCGTTATCCGGAGGCAGTCATCGCAGAGGATAATTTTGGAACGGTCACGGATAATGATTCCTTTGGCAGCCAAAAAGTCGTAGACTTTCTTTGCTGCATCCATTCTTACCAGCAGGAAATTAGCATCAGACGGGTATACTGCCTGGGTAAATGATAATTGAGTTAATTCTTCTCTTAGCCACTCCCGTTGCTCAACAGTGATCTGGATCCAGTCATTTACTGTAATAATATTATCTAATGCGGCGGAAACGAGTTGCTGTGTGGCTGTATTGATATTATAAGGATACTTGACCTTATTCATATAATCAATAACCGGTTGCCCGGCGAAAGCCATACCCAGGCGCAGACCGGCCAGTCCCCATGCTTTGGATAAGGTTTGAAGGATAACAAGATTCGGGTATTCCATTAACTCGGGAATAAAAGTTTTTTGCTTGGCATAATTGATATAGGCTTCATCAATTACCACCAACCCTTCAAAATTATTCAGCAGAACTTCAATGTCTGACCGGTTGATGCTGTTGCCGGTCGGGTTATTGGGAGAACAAATAAATATCAATTTGGTAAAAGGATCGATTGCTTCTTCAATGTTGCCGAGGTCTAATTGATAGTCAGTAGTTAAAGGAACCTTTTTCAAGTTGACAGCATTCATCTCCGCACATACTTCATACATGCCATAAGTGGGCGGGAAGATGATCACATTGTCTTTTCCGGGTTCACAAAATATACGAAACAGGAGGTCGATGGCTTCATCACTTCCATTGCCGAGGAATATATTTCCTGGAGGAACTCCCTTGATCTTACTGATCTTTTCTTTTATAGAAAGTTGCAAAGGGTCCGGGTACCGGTTATAGTCTTCGTCCAGCGGTGAGCCGAACGCATTTTCATTTGCATCGAGGAAAATACGGGCATTACCGCTGAATTCATGACGGGCGGATGAATAAGCAGTCATCATTTTTATATTCTCCCGTACTAAACTGTCCAGGTTAAAATTCATCTTCATTACTTTAAACGTATTGCTACGGCATTTTTATGTGCATCCAGCCCTTCGGCGGCAGCCATTGTCATTACAGTAGTTCCTATTTCTTGTAAACCTTCTTTTGTTAATTGCTGAAAAGTGATCTTTTTCACAAAACTATCCAGCGACACACCACTGTACATGGCAGCATAGCCGTTTGTCGGCAAGGTATGGTTAGTACCGCTGGCATAATCACCTGCACTTTCAGGGGAGTAGTTACCAATGAAAACCGAACCGGCTGCTACTGCCAGCTGTGCTACGGCTTCGGCATTCTCGCAGGAAAGGATCAGGTGTTCCGGTGCATACAGGTTTGATAATTCAATTGCTTCACCAATACTTTTTACTAAGACAATTTTGCTGTTCTGTAATGCCTTTTCCGCAGTATTCTTTCTTGGCAGTTCATTTAACTGTTCACTGATAGCTGTTTTTACTTTCGAAACAATATCCTCCGATGTTGTTAAAAGAATTACCTGCGAATCTGGTCCATGTTCTGCCTGTGATAAAAGATCAGCGGCCACGTACCCGGGTATGGCTGAATTATCAGCAATAACCAGCACTTCTGAAGGGCCTGCAGGCATATCAATAGCTGTTCCCTTTTGTTGTATTAACTGCTTTGCCAATGTTACATATTGGTTTCCGGGTCCGAATATTTTGAATACTTTAGGAATACTTTCTGTTCCATAAGTCATTGCAGCGATGGCCTGCACACCACCTGCCTTGAAGATTTTAGTAACTCCGCAAATGGAAGCGGCATATAAGATCGCCGGGTTTATAGTTCCATCTTTGGAAGGAGGTGTGCAAAGAACAATCTCCTGGCAACCGGCAATTGACGCAGGAACTGCCAGCATCAGTACAGTTGAGAAGAGTGGAGCTGAGCCACCGGGAATATATAATCCTACTTTTTCAATACCCCTTGTTTCTCTCCAGCAAAGAACACCCGGCATTGTTTCGATTCTCCTGGTCTCTTCTTTTTGCGAAAGGTGAAATGTTTCAATATTCTTTTTTGCTTGCTCAATAGCCTGTTTCAGTTCAGGTGAAAGCAGGCTTGCTGCCCGGGTTATTTCTTTCCCAGTAACAGCCAGTTTCTTAAGTGACACCCCGTCAAATTCTTTCGTGAATTTCTTTACGGCTTTATCGCCCTTCTCTTTCACTTTCTGTAATATCTTTTTCACACTCTTTTCTAAGGAAGAGTGATCCGATGCCGGCCGCTGACTGATCTCCTGCCAAAGTTCTTTACCCGGATAATTATAGGTTTGCATGCCGATTAGTTAAATGATCATTTTTTCAATAGGGATGATAAGAATGCCTTGTGCACCATTTTCTTTCAGTTGCTGAATTACATTCCAGAAATCATTTTCAGCAATAACGGAATGGATAGAGCTCCAGCCTGATTCAGCTAACGGTAAAATGGTAGGGCTCTTCATCCCCGGCAGTAGTTCACAGATGGTTTTTACTTTATCGTTCGGGGCATTCAGTAATACATATTTATTATTCTTGGCTTTTTTTACTGATCGTATCCGGAACAACAGGCTTTCGAGGATGATCTTTTTGTCAGCTGATAAGCTTTTATTGCTGATCAGTACTGCTTCCGAAGAAAGAATGGTTTCGATCTCTTTCAGTTCATTGGTGAACAGCGTACTGCCTGAACTTACCAGGTCGCAGATGGCATCCGCCAAACCGATCCTTGGGGCGATCTCTACCGAACCACTGATCTCATGAATGGAAGCACTGATATTTTTTTCTTTGAGGTATGCATTGAGAATGTTGGGATAGCTAGTGGCGATTTTTTTACCATTCAGGTCCTCTGCGGTTTTCATAGTACCGTTCTTTGGCACGGCCAGTGATAAACGGCATTTTCCGAAACCGGCTTTTTCAATGGTGTCAACATCCTTCCGGCTTTCTTTCACCACGTTCTCGCCTACAAAGCCGATATCAGCCACGGCATCCTGGACATATTCAGGAATATCATCGTCCCGTAAAAAGAAAACTTCAATAGGGAAATTAGCGGCCTGCACCCTTAGCTGGTTATTGCCATTGCTGACTTCTATGCCGCATTCTTTCAGGAGTTTCATAGAGCCTTCGTACAAGCGGCCTGATTTCTGAACAGCGATCTTTAATGTTGTTTGCATAAATGCTTTATTAGCGTAAAATAAAAAGGGCTTACCCTTGAGTAAGCCCTTCACTATGTTTATAACATAATACCTTCATGGCCTACTACTGGTGTAGCAAGTGATGATGATGATTATGTGTGTGTTTGTTCATAAATGAGTGGCAAAAATAGGGATAATTTGAATTGCCGGGTAATTTGCGTGTTAATTTTTACATTAGCAGTAGACAACGACCAAAACTAATGGCAGGGAAAACCAATACAACATCAAAAGGGCATTGGCGGCGACTGGGGATATTCAACCCCTTTAGTCCCGGGTCCCGGTCTGTTGATCCGCTAAAGCCATGGAAGGTCATTTCCAATAATAATGTATTCATTATTTATTTATCCGTACTACTGTTCGCTTTTTATGCATTTACCAGGCATGGGTTGAGTTGGATCGCTTTATCAACTTCACTCATCGCCAGCATCCCGGTTGGTTTTGCCATTGCTTTTTTTGAAACGCAGGCTATGGAATTCAGGAGAAAACACCGAAGGACAGGCTTCTGGTTCTACCTGCTTTACCGCACACTAAGGATCACTTTCTGGTTTATGATCCTGTTTTTTTTGATCATGAACATAGTACTCTGGCTGAACATAAATACTTATGAAACGATCTTTCCTCACAGCCTGCATGATTTCTTTGCCACCCGGAAGTTATTTGAATTTCTGGGCCTCTCACTCATCATTTCTCTTGTTTCCAATTTTATGGATGAACTGCACCGAAAACTCGGACGTGATGCCATTTTCAATCTCGTGTTTGGAAAATATCACCAGGTGAAACAGGAGGATCGCTTGTTTCTTTTCATAGACCTTAATCATTCCACAGATATTGCAGAAGAGATGGGAGAGCTGGAATACAGCCATTTCCTGCAGGATTATTATTATGATATCAGCGAACCGATAGCCCGGTACCTTGGCAGGGTTTACCAGTATGTGGGGGATGAGATCGTCATTACCTGGCCGGTAAAGAAGGGGTTGAAGTTTGCCCTGTGCATACGTTGTTTTTTTGCTATCCAGAAACAGATCAACCGGTTCAAAGATCAGTATATGGAGCGGTATGGAAGAGTTCCGGAATTCAAAGGGGCTTTACATGGTGGTTATATTGTCGTCTCAGAAGTAGGCAAGTATAAATCAGAGATCGCTTATCATGGGGATGTGCTGAATACCACCGCCCGGATGCTGGGTAAATGTCATGATCTTAATACAGATTTTATTATTTCAGACTGGGTGGTGGAAAACGTAACGATGCCTAAATATCTTAAAGTGGATACATTAGGTTTATTCCAGTTAAAGGGGAAGCAACAGGAAGTGGAGTTATACTCCGTATTCCTTTCCCAAAAACAACAGGACGAAAAGATGAAAAAGAGGAGAGGGCTCTTCAGCAGGAAAACGACAACCGGTTAATTAGCCTTTGCCTGTTCCAGTATCTCGTCTGTACTGATGCCAAGATGGCTTTCTTCATAAATACATTCGCCGGATCTTATCAGTAACACCTGTGGAGATTCGTGGTGTACATTAAATACTTCTGCTACTTTATTAGAAACAGGTCGGTGTACCAACAGGTCAAGAAAATAAAAATCAACGCCCTCCACATTGTTCAGTTGTTCAACCCTGTTCAGGGCCGTGCGACTGATGCTGCAGCGGGTGCTGTGTTTAAAGATCACTTTGGGCTTATCGTGAGATGAAGCTATAAGATCATTAAGCTGATCTTCGGTAGTCAGGTGTGTCCAATGCATAATGGAGGTGAAAATCAGCCTTTGAATTTGAAATTAGACTGCGGATTGCCGGGGCAACCATATTTTTGAGTGGCGCAGGATGAAATAGCAAAAACGAGGGCTACTAAAAGTAATGATGCTAAAACCTTATTTTTCATTGTCGGATATTTTGTGCTGTTATAACGACAGAAGGCCGTAATTATTACGCAAATATAACGCAGGAATGCCGATTTTGCCTTTTTTAAGACTATTGCGTCTTTTTGCGGCAGGAGTTTTCACTTAAGTGGTTGGTTATCTACACCTGAGCCGGGGCATACCGGATTAATATTTCTCCACTAAAAAGCACTTATTCCTTTACCTTTACCGCCCTATTTTACCAGAAAAGAAATTACTGACCTGATGTTACAATTGAAAAAACCGCTTGCTTTCATAGACCTGGAGACAACCGGTGTTAACCTAGGCCTGGACCGTATCGTTGAGATCGCTATTGTGAAGATCCTTCCGGATGGCACCAAAAGCATAAAACGGAAGCTCCTGAACCCTGAAATGGCTATCCCTAAGGCTTCAAGTGATATACACGGCATCACAGATGAAATGGTAAAAGATGCTCCTACTTTCAAACAGGTAGCCCACGAATTGAAACAAATGCTGGATGGCTGCGACCTGGCTGGCTATAACTCCAACCGTTTTGACATACCCCTGCTGATGGAAGAATTCTTACGGGTGCAGGTTGATTTTGACATGAAGAACAGGAAACTGCTGGATGTGCAGAATATCTTTCACAAAATGGAACCCCGGACGCTGGGAGCCGCCTATAAATTTTATTGTAATAAAGCATTGGAAGGAGCTCATGGTGCCGAAGTGGATGCTGCTGCCACGCATGAAATACTGGAAGCGCAACTGGAACGGTATCCGGCATTGGGTAATAATGTGGACACTATTCTTAAAACGATCGGTGAAGATGTGATCGTCGATTTTGCCCGCCGGTTCATTATGGAAAATGGTACCGAGGTATTCAATTTCGGAAAATTCAAAGGCCGCCCCGTTGCAGATGTTTTGAAGAGCGAACCCCAGTATTATGACTGGATGATGAAGGGCGATTTCCCTCAACACACCAAGCAAAAACTAACAGAAATATATACCCGCACGATGCTGAAGAAAAGTTAAGCAGGAGAATTTATTCTGCTAACAATTTTTAACAGGGCTTCTTTTAGTGTTTATTGTAAATTTGAGCTTTAAACAGGTAACTGGCAATCTTGGAAAAATTAGTAGTCATACCAACCTACAACGAGAAGGAGAATATCAGTAATATCCTTCATGCAGTCTTTAACCTGAATGAAAATTTCCATGTGCTGGTGATAGATGATGGTTCTCCGGACGGAACGGCACAGATCGTAAAAGAATTACAATCAAAATTTCCCGGGCAGTTATTCATCGAAGAAAGAAAAGGTAAACTGGGCTTAGGCACCGCTTATATCCACGGATTTAAATGGGGCATTGCCCGCAACTACCAGTTCATTTTTGAAATGGACGCTGACTTCTCACACAACCCCAACGATCTTCCCCGCTTATACAATGCCTGCAAAAATGAAGGGGCCGACCTTGCTATTGGTTCCCGCTATACCAAAGGCGGTGGCGTGGTGAACTGGCCGGCTAACCGTATCGCTTTATCAAAAGGAGGATCGCTTTATACAAGAATCATTACCTGGATGCCGGTAAAAGACCCAACAGCCGGTTTCATGTGTTACCGGAAAGAAGTACTGGAAACGATCGATCTGGATAAGATCGCTTTTGTTGGTTATGCTTTCCAGATAGAAATGAAATTCGCTACATGGAAACTGGGTTTTAAGATCAAAGAAGTACCGATCATTTTCCAGGACAGGACCTACGGTGTTTCCAAAATGAATAAGGGCATTGTAAAAGAAGGGATTCTTGGAGTACTCAAACTCCGTTGGCACAGTCTCTTTACGAATTACCGCAGCCGGGTAAAAAAAACGGAGGTAGAAATTTCTCCTGTAAAAACGGCGCAGCAAAATGAAGTGCTGGCGGAAACGAAATAACTTCTCCCTTTTTCTTTCTTTTCTTTAGTTTGCAGGCTATAGTTGCTGCAAATGAAAAAGGCTTTTTTGCAATTACATATCGCTGTTTTCCTGGCCGGCTTCACGGGCATACTCGGGAGACTGATCAGTTTTAATGAAGGTATGATCGTCTGGTACCGGCTGTTGTTCACCGCTGCAACCATGTGGCTACTGTTTTCACTGATGAAAAAATTGCAGCGGATTCCTGTATATGATATTCTTAAAATCAGCGGGGTTGGTTTTATTGCCGCCATGCACTGGGTCACTTTCTATGGCTCCATTAAATATTCCAATGTATCGGTAGCATTGGTTTGTTTTTCCTCCATCAGTTTTTTTACTGCCTTATTTGAACCGCTGATCCTGAAAAAGCGGATCAACATTACAGAACTTTTCCTGGGATTATTGACGATGACAGGTATCTATATCATTTTTCATTTTGACACACAATTCAAAACCGGGATTATTGTAGGATTGATATCAGCATTGCTGGCTTCTTTGTTTCCTATTTATAACCGGGAGTTCCTGAAACGGATCAACGTGGAGACCCTGCTGACATGGCAGCAGACAGGGGGATTTATTGTTTTATCAATCCTGTTGCCTTTTTACCTGCAACAATTTCCAACCAGCAATTTTTTACCGGGCTGGGAAGACCTTGGATGGTTATTAGTACTTTCCTGGTTTTGCTCCGTGATCGCCTTCCAGCTTTCTGCCAATGCATTGAAACGGCTATCAGCGTTTACAGTTAACCTGACCTATAACCTGGAGCCGGTCTATGGTATCCTGCTGGCCTTTGCTGTTTATAAGGAAAATGAATTCCTGAGCAAGTGGTTCTATATTGGTTTTGCCATTATAGCCGCAGCGCTTATTATTCATATCATTTTATTAATGCGTATCGAAAGAAAAATGATCCAGCATGCAACCGAGTGAGTATCATCAACGCATCGTTGATTATTATAAGTCCACTGAACATGCCTATAAAGATTCATGGGACCTGGACAACAGTCTCTCTATTCATTATGGTTACTGGGATGAAAAGGTGAAATCATTCCCCCAGTCCTTACTCCGGATGAATGAGATCATGATTGAGGCAGTTGGTATTAAACCAGGTGACCAGGTGCTGGATGCCGGCTGCGGGGTGGGAGGCAGCAGTATTTTCATTGCAAAACATACAGGCGCAAAAGTGACCGGCATTACGCTCAGTGAACGGCAGGTGCAACAGGCAACAGCCAATGCGAAATACAATGCGGTGGAGGCAGCACTTGATTTCAAAGTAATGAATTACTGTGCCACTGATTTTCCCGATGCCAGTTTTGATGTGGTATGGGGTTGTGAAAGCATTTGCTATGCTGATAGTAAAGAACAATTCATTCAGGAAGCGTATCGTTTATTGAAACCCGGAGGCAGGATAGTAGTGGCCGATGGATTTGTAACAAAATATGAGAATAACGAACACCCAATTATCCGCCAATGGACAGAAGGATGGCAGGTGAATTACCTTGAATCGCCGGAACGGTTTCAATCATTCCTGGAAAGAGCAGGTTTTCAGAATAGCATTTATCGTAATATATCAAAACAGGCAGCACATTCTTCCCGCCGCCTGTACCGGTTTTATTTCCTGGCATCGCTTTACCTGTTATGGAAACGATTGACTTTTTCCTATCGCACCAAATCCATGCAGAAAGCGAATATCAGGGCTTGCAAATTCCAGTACCAGGGAATGAAAAAAGAACTCTGGCAATACGGGCTTTTCACGGCTGTAAAACCCTGATCATTTTTCCCTTTTCCCCGTTATCTTTAGCGTACCCAAATTAATTGTTATGAAGAGAATTGCTCTCCTGTCCCTTTTTGTAGTTGTATCTAGCTTGTTGGTTGCCCAAAAAAAACCATTGGACCATTCCGTTTATGACGGCTGGCAAAGTATCGGAGAACGGATGATCAGTAATGATGGTAAATGGGTGGTCTATACCATTACCCCGCAGGA
>CADEDV010000014.1:41441-50055 GCA_902826165.1 uncultured Bacteroidota bacterium | reverse complement strand
ATTGATTCGCTGCACCAGGTCATTGAAACCATGCCGAAGAAGAAAAAGAAAAACAAAGACGAAGATGAAGCACTGACTACAGACTCCGGTCTCCCGGCTCAAGACTCATATGATGCCGACGGAGATGAACCCGCTGCCGGTCCTGTTGATGCCGGTACTGATCTGGTGCTGCGTAACTTAATGACAGGGCAAGAGAAAACCTTTATGAATGTGCTGGAGTATTATTTCAGCAAAACGGGCGGTAAATTATTGATCGAACAGGCGAAAAACCCGAAAGACTCATTAAGTAAAAATGCCGTTACACTATACGATTTGAAAGAAGCAAAAGCAATTGTATTGAGTAAGGGAGGAAATGATTTTAAGAGTTTCACTTTCTCTGAGAATGGGGAACAGGTGGCTTATGTAGCCGAGCGGGATGCCAAACCAAAAGAGCTGCAGAAATTCTACCGGCTCTGGTATTATAAAACAGGAATGGACAGTGCCACATTGTTAGCCGATAAGAATTCTGTCGGTATGCAACTCGGGATGACCATCAGCGAATTTGGGAATATCAGTTTCAGCAAAAGCGGTAACCGCTTATTTTTTGGAACAGCTCCCATTCAGCCGCCAAAGGATACCACACTCATTGATATTGACCTGGTCAAACTCGATATCTGGCATTATAACGATGATTACCTGCAAACCGTTCAGCTGAACCGGCTGCAAAGAGATCTGCAAACGAATTATCTCGCTGTGTATCATTTGGACAAAAACACATTAAAGCAACTAGGCTCTAAAGAAATTCCCACTATATATCCCACCAATGAGGGTGATGGAGATCGGTTTGTCGGTGTGACCGATTTTGGTAAACGTATCGAAAGCCAGTGGGCCGGCAATACCAAAAAAGATATTTATGCCATTGATGTGCTGACCGGTGAAAAGAAATTAGTGAAAAAGGATATGCTGGGAATTATCAGCCCCCAATTCATTTCTCCCACGGGTAAATACATCATGTGGTACGACAGCAAGGCCCGTAACTATTTTGCCTGGGATGGTGACTCCATCAGAAATATTACTAAAAAAATAAAATACCCGCTGTGGAATGAAGAACATGATTCTCCTTCTGATCCGCCGCCGTATGGAATAATGGGATGGCAGGAAGGGGATTCTGAGGTGTATGTATATGACCGGTATGATATTTGGCGTATTGATCCTAATGCCAAAAAAGTACCAGCGGCATTTAATAAAATAACTGGCAGGGGAAAGAAAACAATTTACAGGTATACCAGGACGAATAATGAAGAAAGAAGCATAACATCTACACAAGATTTGTTATTCAGGGTGTTTAACGAAGTGAATAAGAGTGCTTCTTTTTTCAGAACTTCAATTAGTGGGAATGATTTGCCATCTCTAATTGCAATGTCAGCAGTTAGTTTCGGTCCTGTTAGCAGGGCCAGGGATTCAAGGGTTTATATTTTTACAAAAGAAAGCTATTCAGCTTCTCCTGATTTGAACCTTAATACCTTGAGTTCACAACTAGCGTACGATGTAAAACTATCTTCCCTCAACCCACAGCAAAAGGAGTATAACTGGGGCACTTCAGAACTCTACAAATGGAAGGCCTTTAATGGAAAACCGGCAGAAGGTATTTTATATAAACCCGAAGATTTTGACCCGAAGAAAAAATATCCTGTCATTCTTTATTTCTATGAAACACATACCAACACCCTGAATGATTATATTGATCCCACACCCACCGGCAGCCGCCTGAATATTTCTTTCTTTGTGAGCCGGGGATATTTGGTGTTCTCTCCGGATATACGATATACGATCGGTCACCCGGCCAAAAGCTGTTACGATTATGTGGTGAGTGCTGCCAAAGACCTCAGTAAACACAAATGGGTGGATGCGGCCAATATGGGCATACAGGGACAAAGCTGGGGTGGTATACAGGTGGCGCAGTTAGTAACGATGACCAATATATTCAAAGCAGCCTGGGCCGGTGCACCGGTGGCGAATATGACAAGTGCTTATGGTGGTATCCGTTGGGAAAGTGGTGCGAACCGCCAGTTTCAGTATGAGAAAACACAGAGCCGCATCGGGGCTACTTTATGGGAAAAACCAAATCTCTACATCGAGAATTCTCCATTGTTTCATGTGCCCAAAATAAAAACGCCGTTAGTGATCATGCACAACGATGCCGATGGGGCCGTTCCCTGGTACCAGGGTATAGAGCTGTTTACAGCTATGAGAAGGCTGGGCAAAAAAGTGTGGATGTTCAATTACAATGGCGAAGCACATAACCTGGTGCAGCGGAATAATAAGAAAGACATTTCAATCCGGGAGCAGCAATACTTCGACAGGCTATTAAAAGGTGCTAAAGCACCGAAATGGATCACCGAAGGTGTGCCGGCCGTGAAGAAAGGGAAGGACTGGGGGTTGGAATTAGTGGATTAGTTAATGGGTTAATTAGTTTACCGGGGAAAACCTTTCAACCGGTTAACCAGTAAACTAATTAACTATTTATGCTGCTTGTATTGTAATAAACTTTACCAGGCTTCTTTTCGCTATGGGGAGCAAGGTTTCATCAACCGGGAAACTCAATTCTGTTTCGATCGAATAAACGGCCGGGTTAGGGAGGTCTTTCCGGTGCCGGATCAGTTCTGATTTGATATGTTCGTAGGTGCTGCTGATGCTCCGCACCCAATGATCAATAAAGGAGGTCTTGATGCTGCGGTATTTTTCATCATGTTTTTCAAAAATGGAAAGCCGGTAATGATACACTTTGGTATTGCTGATATTCCCGCTGCTTAAAAAGAAATAACCTTCCTGTGTATCCAGCGGGAGGATACCGACGGGGTTGATACTGATCTTTTCTTCCACAAACTCATAGATCTCCGTACCGTTATGAATGGTACTTTTTATTTTCCCGGCGGAATAATGAATAATATCTTCCAGTTCAGCCATCAGCTCATCATCTTCGATCATCTGCTCGTATAATACTTGCAGCTTCTCTAACTGGATGCCGGTCAGTTTTTTCGGGAAATGATCCTGCAGGTATTTCTTATTCTCCCGGAAGGCAACAATATTGTTGTAATGGAAAACAATATCGGCCAGCTGCGGGTACAGTTTGTTCTCGTTAAAATATTTATTCACTTCCTGCAGGTAGGCGAGGAGGGTGTATTTCTTCAGCTCAAAATCAATACGGCCTTCGGCAAACCAGGTTTCGGATAATGATTTCATGTCGTTGGGGTTTAGATTGGTACTCCTAATTTAAAAAAAAGACGGCAAAACAAGAAGAGGAGTTTAACTTTAAGTTGTTAAAACATTTACGATGAGATTAATTGTATTATTTATTTGCCTGGCCTGTTATTCCTGTGGTAACACCTATTATATCGTTCGTCATGCCGAGAAAGCCCCGGTGGAAGCAGGTGCCAGTGCTATGATGGCCAGCGATCCTCCCTTGTCCCCGGCCGGAGAACAAAGGGCTATCGAGCTCCGGCAAACCCTGCGGGGTGAAAGAATAGAACATATTTTCTCTACCAATTTCAAAAGAACACTCTCTACCGCCCAGCCACTGAATGAAGCAAGGGGTTCAACTGCGATTGCGATTTACAGCAGTAAAAAAGATTCCATGGACCTGTTCATTGAAAAATTAAAAGCCATTAAGAAAGGAAATGTGCTGGTGGTCGGGCATTCCAATACCATTGATGATATTGCTAATAAGCTTTGTGGCAAAACAGTAGTTCCCGGTGACTTAAAAGAAACACAGTACGATAATCTCTTCGTGGTAAAAAGAAAAGGAAAGAAATTTGTATTTACTAATAAAAAATATGGAGCACCGACTGAATAGCGAACCGAACATATCCGGATAAAAAAGAGTCTTCAACCGAAGACTCTTTTTTATAAAATCATTTTATCAATTCATCCACCGGTCAGTATTCCCTGTCCGGTTTGAAATTTTCTAATTCTTTTGCCACCGCTGTTAAGAAAGTAGCTCCCAGGCTTCCATCCACAATGCGGTGATCATAACTCATGCTCAGGTACATCATATGCCGGATAGCAATACTATCGCCGGCTTCTGTTTCAATTACCACTGGTCTTTTCTTGATAGCACCCACTGCCATGATGGCCACCTGCGGCTGGTTGATGATCGGTGTTCCCATCAAACTTCCAAATGTACCTACATTGGTCAGGGTGAATGTTCCGCCGGTGGTATCATCGGCTTTCAGTTTACCATTCCTCGCACTGTCAGCCAGGTTATTCACCTGTTTGGCTAAGCCAACAAGATTTAGCTGGTCAGCATTTTTAATCACCGGAACGATCAGGTTGCCGGAAGGCAGGGCTGTAGCCATCCCGATATTGATATCTTTCTTGATGATGATATTATTGCCATCCAGCGAGCAATTGATCAGCGGGAATTTCTTAATACAACGAACAATAGCTTCCACAAACAGCGGGGTGAAAGTGATCTTGGTGCCTTCTCTTTTTTCAAAATCCTTTTTCACTTTATCTCTCCATTGCACCAGGTTGGTCACATCCGCTTCAGTAAAGCTGGTTACATGCGGGCTGGTATGTTTGCTGCGCACCATATGATCAGCGATCAGCTTGCGCATCCGGTCCATTTCGATGATCTCCACGTTACCTGAGTAGTTCGTGGGCACTTGTTGTTGGCCGGTTGATTGTTGTTCCACTTTCGCCACCGGTATCACCATATCCGTATTCCTGGTTACTGGTTCGCGGCTAACCACACCCGATTTCCTCTCACTCACATACTGCAAAATATCTTTCTTGGTCACCCTTCCTTCATTACCGGTACCGGCAATTTTTTCCAGTTCGGTCATGCTGATACCTTCACTTGCTGCAATATTCAATACTAAAGGAGAATAAAAACGATTCGCAGAACCATTGGAGGATTGGTGCTGAACAGCAGCTACGGTATGCTGGATGGTTTCCACCACCACGGCCTGTTGCGCCGGTTGCTGTACTTCTGTCCTTGGAGGAGTGGAAACAACCGGGTTATTGCTTACGGTTTCAGCTGCACCGGTTCTTATCCTGGCGATCACGGTGCCGATAGGCACCACGTCATTGACATTGTATAAGATTTCTTCGAGCACACCGGCAGCAGTGCTCGGCACTTCACTATCCACTTTGTCGGTAGCAATTTCCAGCACGGTTTCATCCATTTTTACAGTATCACCAGCCTGCTTATGCCATTTTAAAATGGTAGCTTCCATGATACTTTCGCCCAGTTTTGGCATTATCAGATCAACAACAGCCATAATTATTTTTTTGTTTGTCAGCGACAGAATAAAGCTCATCGTCCCTTGCGTCGCACACTTCAGCTACATACCACAAATGGGCTGGTCAGACAAGCAATTTAAATCCGGCCAAAGGTAATGATTTGGGAATAATCAAACCGATCAACCGTTAGTCAAAATGAATTTCCGCAGCAAATTCAGGGCATTGGCAGTCGTCATATCAATATTGCGGCGGCGGTCGAACCGCAGGTTCAGTTGCATGGTTTCGGTTTTATCCGCATTGCCCACGGCGATCCATACGGTGCCCACCGGTTTCTCTGCAGTGCCGCCAGTTGGACCCATAATACCGGAAGTAGCCAGTGCATAATCAACCTTCAGGTTATCGAGAGCACCCCGTATCATTTCTTTCACCGTTTCTTCACTTACGGCACCTGCTGTTTTCAACGTTTCTGTTTTTACACCCAGCAGGTTTTCTTTCACTTCATTGGCATAACTCACTATCGATCCTTTGAAATAGGCCGAAGAGCCGGGAATACTGGTGATGAGCTGGGCAATATTACCGCCGGTACAACTTTCGGCAGTACCCATGGTCTTGCCTTTTGTTTTTAGAATTTTGCCAAGTACTATTTCCAGCCCTTCATCTTCATTGGTAACGAGGTATTCGCTGACCAGTTCCAGCAATTGCTCAAAATAAGGAAGCAGTTCTTTTTCGGTGGCTTCTTTGTTATTACCTCTTGCGGTGAGCCGCAATTTTACCATGCCATAATTCGGCAGGTAGGCCAGTTTGATATGTTCGGGCAGCGTGGGCTCAAAATCTTTCAGTAGTTCAGCGATCATGGATTCACCCAACCCGGCTGTAAAAGCTGTGCGGTGAACAATGGCCGGCATATCAAATTCTTTCAGCAGTCTTGGTATCACCTCATCTTTGATCAGGCCCTTCATTTCATGCGGCACACCGGGGAGGGAGATGAATATGCCCCTCCCCGCAGGGGGACGAAACCACATCCCCGGCGCTGTTCCCCTTGCATTATGCAAGACCGTGCACACATCCGGCACTTCGGCCTGCTTCAGGTTTCTTTCCAGCATAGCACCGGGACGACGATATACTTTTTCAAACAAGTATTGTACATGGGCTTTCACTTCTTCATTCACCACCAGTTGGCCGCCGAAATATTCGCAGAGCAATGGCTTGGTGATATCATCAGCAGTGGGGCCAAGGCCGCCGGTGATGACGATGACCTGGGATTGCTTTCTTTCTTCATCCAGTGCCTGGCGGATATCTTCTTTCACATCACCCACGGCCACTCTTCTCCGCACCCAGATGCCGATCTTGTTAAACTCCCGGGCGATAAAAGCACTGTTGGTATCAATGGTCTGGCCGATCAGCAGTTCATCACCAATGGTAATGATAGAAGCATTTAATGAATTAGAACTCATTTAAGATATGATTAAAACGAAATGAAGTAATTTGACAGCAAAGTTATAACCACTGAACTATGAAAAAAGTTTTCTTACTTGTTGCAGGTTGCGGGATACTCGTTGGCAGTTCTTTTGCACAATCCGTTTCTCAAAAACTGCAGAAAGCCTTCCAGCAATTTGAAAGCGACAGCCAGTTGCGCCATGCTATCAGTTCGTTGTATGTGATCGATGCAAAGACAGGTGACGTAGTGTTTGAAAGAAATGCACAGGTGGGATTAGCTCCGGCTTCCACCCAAAAAATTATTACGAGTGTGACCGCTTTTGAATTGCTGGGGAAAGAGTATCGGTATAAAACGGAGTTGGGATATACCGGCCGAAATGATGATGGAACTTCAGGGGATTTAATTGTTGCAGGGTATGGCGATCCAACATTGGGAAGTTCGAGATATACCTCTACAGTCGATTCTGCTATTTATAAAGAGTTCTGTACAGCAATTAAAAAAGCAGGGATTAAAAAATATGGAACAATCAGAATTACTTCATTAATGGAAGACTTTTCTCCAAAAAGCATACCTGATGGCTGGATATGGCAGGATATTGGGAATTACTACGGAGCTTCCGCCCTTACTTTCAACTGGAAAGAAAATCAGTTTGACCTCATTTTGAAATCGGAGGATCGGCTGGGGGGGGGAGTCCAAATTATAAATACTGTTCCATCATATTTTAATAAAGCTTCGTTTGTGAATTATCTAAGCTCAGGAGAAAAAGGAAGCGGTGACAATGCTTATGTTTATTTAAAGGATGGACATTACATGCTGGCTGGAACAATACCAAGAGGAGAAAATAACTTCAGAATATCTGCTGCTGCTCAGGACACAAGAAATGTTTTTGATTCTGAATTCAAAGCGGAGTTATTACGTAGTCAGATCAGGAGTGAATCGAATGTTGAGTCTATTGATAATAAAGAGTATTTGAGAGAGCCTGTAACCAAAACAGCAGTTAAATTTAATAATATCTATACCCATCATTCCCCCTCCCTCGATTCCATCATCTATTGGTTCAATAAAAAAAGTATCAACCTCTACGGGGAAGCATTGGTAAAAACATTTGCCTACGAGAAAACAGGATTTGGTTCCACCGACACCGGTGTGGCTATCGTTAAAAAATTCTGGAACCAAAAAGGACTGGATGAGGATGAACTGAATATCTATGATGGATCGGGTCTTTCACCGCTCAACCGGGTGACCACGCATGCACAGGTGGAGATATTGAAATATGCAAAGACCAAAGACTGGTTTCTTTCTTTCTATGATGCATTGCCGGAATACAACGGCATGAAAATGAAAAGCGGTACTATCAGTGATGTAAAGGGTTTCTGCGGTTATCATACCGCCAAAGACGGCAAAGAATATATCTTTTCATTCCTGGTCAATAATTACAGCAGCCGGGCTTCACAGTTGCTGAGCAAGATGTATAAAGTACTGGATGTGCTGAAATAAATCGAAAATGGGGAATAGAAAATAGGGGGTGGGGAAGAAAAACCCTATTTTAGGTACTTAACTACACACTTAGAACCATAAACAAAACTGATTTATGAGCGAACAGAATTTTAAAAATCATACCCGCCTGGTACCGGGCTATCATGGAGTTTCTTTTTTATTGATCCTGGCAGGCCTTGTTGGAAGTATTGTGAATCTTTTCCATGCAGATGCAGCCACACATTATTCTGCCGCCCTGATTGTCGTTATTTTTATTGTATTGATCTGCCTGTTCTTTTATGCCCGGTTGTTTGCATTAAGGGCACAGGACAGGGCCATCCGAGCCGAAGAGAATTTCCGTCATTATATACTCACCGGTAAGCCGCATGATAAAAATCTCCGGCTTAGCCAGGTCATTGCGTTGCGTTTTGCCAGCGATGAAGAAATGCCGGCCTTGGCCAAACGGGCGGTGGAAGA
>CADEDV010000014.1:23373-41341 GCA_902826165.1 uncultured Bacteroidota bacterium | reverse complement strand
TGCGTTTTGCCAGCGATGAAGAAATGCCGGCCTTGGCCAAACGGGCGGTGGAAGAAAAATTATCGCAGAAACAGATCAAACAAGCCATTCAAAACTGGAGAGCTGATCATCACCGGGTATAAAAGAATCTTTTTTGAGAAAAGATCAGAGGCCAAAGCGGTTAAAGAAACTCATATCCATTTTCAAGAGCCAGGGCGATGCAAAAGCAGTGAGACAAATCAGCAGGATGAATAGTTTACCAACCAGCGATACATCCTGTATCAGGTGCCGGTGCAATAAACTTTGTATCGTGGTCATCACTTTTTCTTCTTTCGGGCTGTATTCATAAGGCGGGGCAGGAGCAATATCTTTAAAAGCGGAATGTCCTTCGATCAGGATATTCCTGATCTTCCAGTAATCTTCATCTTTCAGGTCTTCATACGCCACATCGGCATTGATGCCGGCTTCTTCGATCTTTTTTTCAATCGCCGTGAATTTTTTATCCGTTTGCAAACGGGTCAGTATCATCAGCGGGAAAAGAAACAGGATAAAATAAAAAGGCTGACCCGATGACTGGTATAAACTCCAGGCCACCCAGATCATCAGTCCGGCAGAGAGCACAACAAATATTTTACTGACCCAGCTTTCTTCGTCCAGGAATACACGATTCAGCAACTGGCCACCATCCAGCGGATAAATAGGTAGGAGATTGATCAGGTTAAGCAGAATGAATAACATGGATACCTGGTAATAAGAGATGCCTGCAAGGGCTAATGAATCATCTTGTTGCCAGAGTAAATAGAATAAGATTCCCAAAACGATTCCTGGTAGCGGGCCCGCCAGTAAAATAATAGCCGACTCCCGTTGTGATACTTCCCTTTTGGTACCGGATACATAGGCTCCCAGAAGAGGAATGAAGAAGATACCCAGGTCTTTATACCGGAACAACTTCATAGCAAAAAAATGCCCGAGTTCATGGATTACCACGATGGACGTAATGATCAGCAGCATGGTGAAGCTGTGAAAAATATAATAACCAAGAATGAGGTATAAAGCCAGGCTGCCCATCGATTTTACCCACACATTGGCCGGGGCTTCCTTTTTTTGAAATTTAGGAGGATAGACGATTGCCGTTTCTTCCGGAGAAACAGCTCCGCCCTGTTGAGATTCATAAGAAGGTTCCTGTACTGGCTCCATGTATTAAAATTAGCTAAAATAGGGTTGTAATTGATCCACCAGGTTTTGGGGCATCACTGTTTTTTTCATGGTCTTCGCTTCCATAAAATAAAGAATGATCTTGCCCACCGCCAGTAATTCCTCTTTTTCATTAAATACTTCGTGGTGGAATTCGATCTTATGATGGGCCGGTAATTCTTTCAGCATGGTTTTTATCGTCAGCAGGTCATCATACAAAGCAGGCCGCAGGTAGCGGCAATGCACATCCACCACCGGCATGATCACTCCCATTTTTTCCATATCGGCATAGGTAAACCCTAATTGCCGGATGGATTCAGCCCTGGCCGATTCAAAATAGGGGAAATAATTGCTGTGGTACACCACACCCATTTGGTCGGTCTCCGCATAGCGAACCCTGATCTTTGTTTCACTTACAAACATATTCAGTAAAGATATTGATATGACTGAAAGATTGCTAACTCCCTTCCGGGAAGCGACGGTTATTTCCCGATCAGGCGGTCCATACTGATTTTACCAGGGCCAGTAAATAACAAAGCCAGGTAGCCCATGAGAAACAAGGTCGCTTTAGACCCGGTATCAAATACATCTCCGTGATGGGCAACGAAAACGGCCACGGACATAGCGATGATCAGTGGTATAGCAGCCAGTCTTGTCATTAATCCCAATACAATAAAAACGGCGCAGAATAATTCTGCAAAGATCACCAGTACCAGAGATGTGGGATGCCCAATATGAAAGGGGTCAGAGAAAGTACCTGACCATTTCCCAAAATTTACCAGTTTCTGAACGCCGTTGGGGATCATTAAACCGCCGACAGAGAGGCGTAATAACAGTAAAGCAAAAGAAACTCCGTTGTCGGTATACTTGGTGCTAAAGATCTTTTTCATCGGTATTGATTGTTTTGGGTATGATAAAATGCAATATTACAAAAAAACCGGTGGGCAGTGTTTTGTAACTAACCGCATCATTCTGCCGAACGAAATGTTAAAACATTTTCAAACAGGCACTTATCCACACCTGTTTGGAATGATGTTTGGTCTGACCTGAAATAATTTGAAACTTGCAACGTTAGGAATTCACTTAACGTTACCTGGACCACCGGCTAAAGGACAAACTTCATGAAGCAACAACTAGTACTCGCCATCGCTGTAGTAACCAGTGTTACTGCATTTTCACAGTCAACCCGTTTTTATACTGACCCGCAGGCCACATTCAAAGAAGCGAAAGAATATTTTCAAAAAGAACAGTACAGCCTCGCTTATCCTTTATTCAAGGAATTGCAGCAATCCATCAGGGAAACGGATATCATCAATACCGCTGTGACCGTACAGGAGATCAATTATTATACAACCGTACTGGCATTAAAACAAAATGAAGGAAGGGCAGAGGAACAGGCAAAAGCCTTTATAGACCTGGATAAAAACACATCCCGTATCCAGATGATGAGTTTTCATTTGGGTGAATATTACTACCGGAAGCAGGAATTCGCCAATGCAGCCCAGCAATACGAAGCAACGAATATTGAGAACCTCAGCAATAAAGAGATCGCTGATATGAAATTTCACCAGGGCTATGCCTATTTCACCCTGCAGCGATTTAACCAGGCCAAGCCCTTGTTCAATACGATCCGGACCATGAAGGATGATCCGAATTACCTGGATGCAAATTACTACTATGGGTTCCTTGCTTTCAGGGATAAACAATACAGTGATGCTTTGTCCAGTTTCCGGATCGTGGAAAATGAAAAGGACTACGCAACAGTTGTTCCCTACTATATTGCACAGATATACTATATCCAGGGAAAAAAAGAGGAAGCGATTGCCTATGTACAGAATAAACTGAAGAGCGGTGCCAATACACAGTATTATGATCTTGAATTAAAACAACTCATCGGCCATGCACATTTTGAAAGAAAGGAATATGCGATGGCATTGCCTTACCTGGAAGATTATGTGACCCGTTCGCAGAAGGTCCGCCGGGAAGACCTTTATGAATTATCCTACTGCTATTACCAGGCGAATCAATTGAATAAAGCCATCGATGGTTTCAAACAATTAAGTGGCAAAGATGATTCTCTCAGCCAGCACTCCATGTACCTGCTCGGGGATGCTTACCTGAAAACGAATCAAAAGACCAATGCAAGGAATGCCTTCCTCTTCTGTGCCTCCAATAGCAGCAACCCGACACAAAAAGAAATTTCCAAATACCAGTATGCAAAGCTGTCTTACGAACTGGGTTACCAGGATGAGGCTTTGAACAGCCTGAGTTCTTTTCTGAACGATTATCCTAACTCAACTTATAATGTGGAAGCAAAGGAATTGCTGGTGGCTGTATTGGCGAATACGAATAATTACAAAGATGCCTTGTCCTTATTAGAAAGTTTAGATAAGCCCTCTGAAAATGCAAAGCGGTTATATCCAAGAATTTTATACGGCAGGGCTACCGAATATGTGAATGACGGCCGGCTGGCTGACGCAGATGCGTTGTTGGATAAGGCCCTGAAGGATCCTTACAATGGCTCCGTGTTAGCTTTCCTGAATTTCTGGAAAGGGGAACTGGCTTACCGGAATAATAAACTCGATAATGCGATCAAGTATTATAATGCCTACGTAAGTGCAGGGTCTCCTTCAGGTGGAGAAGCCAATGCTAATAATGCACGATATAACCTGGGTTATTGTTACCTGCGGAAAGAAAATTATGCAGCTGCTCAAACTTTCTTTGAGCCCTTAGGAAAAAATCCCGCACTCAATTCAAATGAGCTGACACAGGATGCTTATATCCGTACGGCAGATTGCTATTTTATGCAAAAAGATTACAGCAAGGCCAAAGCGATGTATGATAATGTGATCAGGTTGTCCTGGCCAGCAGAAGATTATGCAACTTTCCAGAATTCCATGATCGCAGGTATTAAAAGTTCAAGCGATAAGATCAATTTGCTGAACACCATGAACCGGAAATTTCCCACCTCTTCATTGGTTACCGATGCCAATATGGAAATTGCGAATACGTATATCGCTGATGAACGTTTCCGGGAATCTATACCATTCCTGAATAATGTATTGAAAGGGGATGGGAATGCCAGCCTGAAGCCACAAGCATATCAGAAATTGGGTAATGCACACTATAATCTCAATAATAATACAGAAGCCCTGAAGCAATACAAAACGCTGATCAATCAATACCCTAATTCACCCGAAGCTGAGTATGCACTGGAAAACGTAAAAGCGATTTATGTGGAAGAAGGTAAGCCGGGTGAATATGCCGACTTCATGCGGCAGGCAGGTCGTCCTATCAGTGTGAGTGCAGAAGATTCACTGACCTATGCAGCGGCAGAAACGCAATATGATAATGGTAATGTCAATGCTGCATTGACTGCCTTTGGGTCTTACCTGCAGCGTTTCCCGGATGGTGTTTACTCACTGGACGCCAATTTTTTCCGCGGGGAAATTTATAACAGTAAAAAAGACTGGAACAATGCGATGACCGGGTATGAAGCGGTTGCAGCCAATGCCCCGAATAAATATGCAGAGAAGGCAACACTGGAAGCAGCCCGTATTAACTTCTTTGAATTGAAGAATTATACGAACGCAGAAAAATATTATGGCCAGTTAAAACAGCTGACCGGCAGCCAGGAAAATAAACTGGAAGCGATGAGAGGCTTGTTACGTTGCCAGTACCAGCAGCAGAAATGGACAGAAGCTGTTGATAATGCCAAGGAATTAACAGCAGCAAAAGGAAGCAGTACGGATGATAAAGCGTTGGCGAATATGGCTATTGCCAAATCTTACCAGATCGGAGGGCAATATGATCTTGCTATTGCCAATTATAAATCAGTGGTGATACTCAATAAAGCGGCACTGGCTGCTGAAGCCCGGTACGAGATCGCCAGCTGCTGGTTAGCCGTCAATAAACTGGCAGATGCAGAAAAAGCAGCTTTTGAAACGATCAACAAATCGGGGTCTTATGATTTCTGGGTCACCAAAGCTTATATATTATTGGGTGATGTTTATTTCACGCAAAAAGATTATTTCAATGCCAAAGCCACTTTCCAGAGTATTGTTGATAATACCATCAATACCGAACTGAAAGGTGAGGCGCAGGCCAAACTGAATAAAGTAATTGACGAAGAAAGTAAATCAAGTAAAGTAGGAAACTAAGCATTGGAACAACTAACAACAATCATGATGATGAAACAGCCACTCTATAAGATCGTTTTACTGGGCCTAGGATTTTTTTCCGGCGGTATTGTTTATGCACAGAAAGATACTACCAGGGGTAAGTCCGTTGATATCCGCTCCGCTTTCAAACCGGTACTGCGGGAAGCGGCTAAGATCAACTTTAACGCTACGCCGCCTTCCGCTGATACAACAAAGCCAGCATTGAAATACGAGATACCCAACCAGAACCTGGCACTGGCATTTACACCGGGTTCATTAAAGCCATTAGCACTGAATATTGATTCAGGTGGCAAATGGGATAACAGCAGTTATATCAAAGCCGGGTTTGGCAGTTTGCGTACGCCGTATATACAGGCAGGCTTTTCATTCGGCGACGGAACCACAGCAGGGGCCAATATTTATGCAAAACATGTTTCATCTCAAGGGAAAAGGGAATACCAGGATTTTACCAATACACAAGTCCGGCTTAGCGGTTTTTATAAAACAGCCGGTAACCATGAGTGGAATGCCAGTATCGGGATGAAACAGGACCGTACCTATAAATATGGCTACGAACCGCAAACACTCTCGTTTACGAAAGATTCCCTGAAGCAGAATTTCCAGACCATTGCAGCAAGAATAGGAATGCACAATATCAATAAGACTGAATTTGGGTTGACTTATGCCCCCGAAGTAAAAATTGATGTGTTTACCGATAACCTGAAGAATAACGAGAGCAATACCGTAGTGAACCTGCCCCTGGAAAAATCAGTCGGTAAAACCTTTGCGGTGAATCTTGGACTTACTTTCGACCTGACACGTCTGTCTCCAAAAGATAAGACCGCTTTTAATAATACGATTTATTATGTATCACCTTCTGTTTTATTCAAAACACCGAAGGTGAACCTGCAGGCTGGTATCCGCCCTTCCTGGGATAACAAGACCTTTAAAATGTTCCCGAATGTATTGGCAGAAGTAGGAACAGAAGATCAGCGTTTCTTTGTGAATGTGGGCTGGACGGGTTATATCCGCAAAACAACATATCAATACCTCGCTTCGCAAAATCCCTGGTTATGGTTGCCCACCACATTTAAGAACAGCTGGATCGAAGAACGTTTTCTTGGACTGAAAGGTTCTGTTGGTGATCATTTTACCTATAGTGCCAAAGCCGGCTTCAATAAGATCACGAACCAGCCTTTATTCGTGAATGATACAACCAGTGGATTGGGGGCTAAATCATTCCTGGTGGTCAATGAGCCCCGGATAAATGTATTACATATCGGTGGCCAGTTGGGCTACACGGTACAGGAAAAATTTTCTGTAGTGGCCGGCTGGAATTTTAACCAGTATACCGGTTTGAAAGAGCATAAAAGAGCCTGGGGATTGATCCCGCTGGAATTAAACGCAGCCATGCGGGTGCAGGTGATCAAAGATCTTTGGCTGAAAGCAGATGTTTTTGGCTGGACAGGTCCGCAATACCGGAAAGCGGATGGTGTTGATAATGGTAAATTAAAAGGAGCCCTTGACCTGAATGCAGGGTTAGAATTCAAGATCACCAAAAACCTGAACCTCTGGACGCAATTCAATAATATTACCAACCAGGAATACCAGCGCTGGAACCAATACCGGGTTTATGGGTTCAACTTTGTGGGCGGAATCGTATTTTCGTTCGATCAAAAGAACTAATGATAATGTACGGAGAACTCTATCAATATTTCATTCTGCATAAACAACTCAATGTGCCGGGTATCGGCACATTCCAGCTGGAAAGAATACCGGCTACTGCTGATTTCCCCAATAAGCTAATCAACGCACCTTCCTTTTCTATAGCATTACAGCATGATAATGCAACACCTTCCAAACGGTTTTTCAACTGGCTGGCGCAGTCATTGCAGGTTTCTGACCGGGATGCGGTGGTCCGTTTCAATGATTTCGCTTTTGATCTCAAACAAAAGATCAGGAATGGAGATAAGATCACCTGGGATGGAGTGGGTACCTTGAGCAGCGGGTTGGCCGGTGAGATTCGTTTTGAACCTGCTTTGAAAAATAAAAGCCTGGAAGCCCCTGTGAAGGCGGAAAAGATCATCCGGGAGAAATCCGAACACATGGTAAGGGTTGGAGAGGATGAAAGAACCTCTGATGAAATGATCGAATTCCTGAACCAGCCTTCCGCCAAACGAAATTACTGGTGGGCCTGGGCATTGATAGCAGGTCTTCTTATAACAATGTTTATCGGCTGGTATTTTTCAGAAAATGGGTTACAGGTAATGTCATCAGGCAACAACCTGAAAGCAAAACCGGTTGAAGCCACCGGCACTTATCAGCAGCTTCGCTGATATTCTATCCTTTTTTACTGATTTTTCATTTTACTTTGCCAATCCTGTTAACAAAGGATCACCGGCATGAGCTCTACTATTCACTATACACACTGCCCTGTTTGCGGATCGGGTGATATTGCTATTGTTTTATCAGCAAAAGATCACACAGTCAGTAAAGAAGTGTTTCCCATTGCAGAGTGCAGTGTTTGTACACTCCGGTTTACACAGAATGTACCGGGACCTGAATGCATAGCTCCTTACTATAAATCGGAGGATTATATTTCTCATACCAATACCTCTAAGGGACTGATCAATCGTCTGTACCAGTATGTACGCAACCGTACCATGGTGAGTAAACGGAAATTGGTTCAGCAATCCACAGGTCTTTCAAAGGGAACCTTATTAGATGTTGGCAGTGGTGTCGGCACATTTGTGCATGTGATGAAGCAGGCCGGCTGGCAGGTAACAGGGCTGGAACCGGATGCAGATGCCAGGAAAGTGGCGGCACAGGCATATGATACGGCCTTAACTGATCTGGCACAGTTCTATGATCTGCCTGTGGGTGGTTTTGATGCGATCACCCTATGGCATGTACTGGAACATGTACACGAATTACAGCGGTATATTCAGCAGCTGAAAGCCCTGCTGAAAGAAAATGGTAAACTGTTTATTGCGGTACCCAATTACACATCAAAAGACGCTGCTGTTTATAAAAGTCATTGGGCTGCTTATGATGTGCCCCGGCACCTGTATCATTTTTCTCCCCGTTCCATTGAAGTGCTGATGGAAAAGAACGGAATGAAAGTGGAGGCGTTCAAACCGATGTGGTACGATAGCTTTTATATTTCCCTGCTCAGCAGTAAATATAAAAATGGGCAACCGAACTTAATAGCTGCCTTTTTAAACGGGCTGCGTTCAAATTTTAAGGCATGGGGGGATGTTAAGAAATGCAGTTCGGTTATTTATGTGATCTCAAAATAATTACTGTCCTAACTGAATTTCATAAAGCTCCGGCCAGTTTTTACCGGTGATGTAGATTTTCTTTGTTGCAGGTTCAAAAGCGATACCGTTTAATTCCAATACAAAAGGATATTTTGCCTTCACGGTTTCAGTGATAGCACTCAGGTCAATTTTACCAACAACTTCTCCAGTGGCCGGGTTGATCTTTAAAATATAAGGGTACTGCCACTGGTTGGCATAAATAAAACCGTCAACATATTCAAGCTCGTTGATATTGGGTACAAGACTGCCGGCTTCTGTAATTGTTTGCTGTTGCAATAATTTGAATGAACCCGGTTCGTAATAATACAAATTACTGGTCCCGTCGCTGGCAATGATCCTTTTGCCATCCGTTGTCATACCCCAGCCCTCCTTACTGGCAAATTTGAATTCACCCAGTTTCTTAAAATCGTTCACATTATACATAAAGCCCACTTCATCCTGGTAGGTCAGCATGTACACTGTATCATTGATGATCACTATCCCTTCACCAAAATAGTTATCGCCTATGTTAATGCTTTTGATTGCCTTACCCGTTTTCAGATCTGTT
The DNA here is from genome assembly GCA_902826165.1 of uncultured Bacteroidota bacterium. Lineage (GTDB taxonomy): Bacteria > Bacteroidota > Bacteroidia > Chitinophagales > Chitinophagaceae > CADEDV01. The sequence goes on along the minus strand of CADEDV010000014.1, from coordinate 32,141 downwards.
TTGATCAGTTTTGATTTACCTTTTAATCCTGTACTTTCAAACAATTCTCCTTTATAAAACAAAAGACCTTCCGTGAACGAAGAAGTGTCATGCGGGTAGGTAGCAACAACAGAATAGCTGATCGGCTTTGTTGCTTCGGGAGTTGCATCACCACCGCCATTATTAGAGTCATTTCCATTACAGGAAGCTAGTAAAACAGTTGTTAGTCCGCAGAGCCAGGTAAATAGTTTCATCGGCTGAAATTAATTTTACAAATGTAAGATCCCATCAAATACAGGCCTGTTAAAGGTTTAACAACCTGCATCATCCGGAATCGGGAAAATACGATATAAAAAAACAGCCCGCAATTTAGTAACCTTCATAAAAAAAGTTATATTTGGTCTTCACTTGATTTTGTTCCTGAAATTTTAATCCCTTTCTGAATCGTATCCCTGGAACGCCACTTCATTAATTTCCCTTTTATCCTCATCATTTCCAATCCCGCATGAATACTCATGGCTCTAATACTATTGCCATGCACGAACGGTTAATGATTTGGAACCATGAAGACAAGGCTGCTTTTTGCAATTTTAATATTTGCATTCACTTTCCAGCTGCAGGCGCAGAAGAATTGTGCTGTTTTTTCTTACCAGCAGGCACAGTCGCTGAAAGACCCGGCATTGGCGGACCGGCTGGCTGCTATAGAAACGTTTACCAGGAATTATATTAGTACGAACCAGGGCACTGCTTCCAGGACAGAAGGGGAAATAATTAAGATACCCGTCGTTGTCCATATTCTATACCACGATCCGGCAGATAATATCAGTGATGAGAAAGTGATCAGCCAGTTACGGGCATTGAATAAAGCCTTTCGTCGTATGAATGCAGATACGGTTAATACGCCCGCAAGATTCAAGAAACTGGCTGCTGATTGCGAGATCGAATTTCAACTGGCTGTTTCCGATCCTAAGCGCAGAAACACTTCCGGTATTGTTAGAAAATATACCCCCATTACAATCTGGCAAAGCGATGATAAAATGAAATTCTCCTCCGAAATGGGCAGCGATGCCTGGGATGCGAAGAGTTACCTGAATATCTGGGTGTGCAATCTCGATCGGGTGGCTGGTTACTCCAGTGCCCCGGGTGGTGAACCGGCAAAGGATGGCATTGTACTCGGTTTTAATGTATTTGGAGCAGAAGGAGGAATGACTGGTTTTAATATGGGAAAAACAGCCGTACATGAAGTGGGTCACTGGCTCAACCTGAAACATATCTGGGGCGATGGGGATTGTGGTGATGATGGAGTGAATGACACGCCTCAGCAAGCCTGGTATAATATCGGATGTCCTTCCGGAAACACTGTTACCTGTGGCAACGGACCCGATGGCGATATGTACATGAACTATATGGATTTTACGGATGATGCCTGTATGAACCTGTTTACAAAAGGACAAAAGGCGAGAATGCAGGCCGCATTTGCACCCGGAGGAATAAGGAATTCAATATTGAGTTCAACGGGTTTAAGTACACCACTGATCTTTGAATCCCCGCTTCCCGAAGAAGACCCGAAATGGCTGCACCCGAAATTTTATCCCAACCCTGCCAGCAGCCAGCTGACGGTTGACCTTTCTTATGATATCCGCTGGATAGGGAAAACAATGACCCTTATGAATATGCAGGGACAGGTGATCATGCAATTGCCCATTACTGCCAAAGTGCAAACCATTAATACCAGCAACCTGAAACCGGGCATGTATTTACTGGTTTCCAAGAAGGATGACGGGGAAACGATCAAACAGAAATTTGTTAAGCTATAAGAGAGACCAATACTAACGCTGAAAGGCCCCGCATTGATGCGGGGTTCTTTTTTAGTAATGAGAAAAAAAGATCACCCATAAGCAGGTGATCTTTTTCTATAAAAACACAAGTTCTTAAATATGTATCGCCTCTCCGTACGCCACTTCAATGGCTTCCTTGATATTTTCACTGATAGTGGGGTGGGGGTGAATACTGTTCAGCACTTCATGATAGGTTGTTTCCAGTTTTCTCGCCACCACTGTTTCAGCGATCAGTTCTGTAACATTGTAGCCGATCATATGTGTTCCTAACCACTCACCGTATTTAGCATCAAAAATTACTTTGATAAAACCCTCAGGGTGCCCGGCTGCTGTTGCTTTACCTGCAGCACTCAATGGAAACTTACCCACTTTCACTTCATAACCGGCATCTTTGGCTTGTTTCTCCGTATAACCAACTGAAGCGATCTCGGGATAGCAATACGTACAACCCGGCACATTATTATAATCCAGTGCTTCGGGCTGGTGATTATATTTCTTTTCGTTGTAGCCGATGGCTTCCACGCAAATGATACCTTCTTTAGAAGCAACGTGTGCCAGTGCCTGGCCCGGAACACAATCTCCGATAGCATAAATGCCGGGTACATTGGTCTGGTAATATTTGTCAACCACAATACGGCCTTTATCGGTTTTGATGCCGGTTTCTTCCAAACCAATGCCTTCAATATTTGCCGCAACTCCAACCGCACTTAATAATACATCCGCTTCCAGTGTTACTTCACCGCTGGCCGTTTTTACTTTGGCTTTTACACCGGCACCAGAAGTATCCACAGAGATTACCTCACTGCTGGTCATGATCTCAATACCGTTCTTTTTGAAATTCTTTTCCAGCTCTTTGGATATCTCTTCATCTTCTACGGGCACAATACGTGGAAGAAACTCTACGATGGTTACTTTAGTCCCCATACTATTGTAGAAATAGCCAAACTCAACACCAATGGCACCACTTCCCACCACGATGATTGATTTGGGTTGTGCAGGCAGGCTCATCGCTTCACGATAACCGATGATCTTTTTACCATCCTGTTTAAGGGCCGGTAATTCACGGCTTCTGCCGCCGGTGGCAATGATCAGGTATTTTCCTTCCACCATTTTTTTACTCCCGTCTGCAGCTGTTACTTCAACCTGCCCCTTGGCTTTTATCTTCCCAAAACCATTGATCACTTCGATCTTATTTTTCTTCATCAGGTACTGCACACCTTTGCTCATTTTATCGGCCACACCGCGGCTTCTTTTCACCACAGCTTCAAAATTGGCGGTTCCGCTGGCTTCAATGCCATAGCTGCTGGCATGCTTGATATCTTCAAAGACCTGGGCACTTTTCAGCAGGGCCTTGGTAGGGATACAACCCCAGTTCAGGCAAATGCCACCGAGACTTTCCTTTTCAATAACCGCCGTTTTAAAGCCTAATTGAGATGCACGGATCGCCGCCACATAACCACCGGGGCCACTTCCGATTACAACTACATCGTATGCCATATTTTTTTGATTAGATTGATTGGTAAACAGAAATAATAACGAGCAGCGAAGTTATCTGAAAACAGGCAATTGGGCAAAAAGCAGGTACTGGGCTGCCAGCCGACTTTTTTGTACCGCCTGCATAAAAAAAGTTCCAACTTGGACAGGCTTTGATAATTTAGAGCCTGAATCATGCCCATGCGCCTTTTTTTAAGTTGTATCATTTTTCTTCTTTGCGGTTTATCTCTTCTTGCCCAGCCTGTAAATAACAGGCAGGTACGGGTAAAAGTTATAACCGAAAACAAGCTGGCTCTTCCCGATGCTACAGTGGCATTGCTGAGCAGCGACTCGTCTGTTGTAAAGAGTTCTGCTACAGATGCCCTGGGCCTGGCTCATTTTAGTCAATTGGATCCCGGTAAGTATTTGATCAGGGTCCGCTCACTGGGCTTCAGGGATCATCTTTCTGGTATTTTGAACCTGGTAACCCAACATGAAGTAAATGATACGATCATTTTGATACCGGATCATGTGTTATTGCAGGACGTAACAGTAACCGCTAAAAAGCCATTGGTCCAGTTTTTACCCGATAAAACAGTGATCAACGTAGAAGCAGGTATTACCAATGCCGGGGCCACCGTGATGGATGTGTTGGAAAAATCACCGGGTATCACGATTGGCAGGGATGGTAATATAAGTATGAAGGGGAAGCCACAGGTGATGGTATTGATTGATGGGAAACAAACACAACTCAATGGTGCCGAATTGCAGGCTTACCTGTCAGGTATGAATGCCTCACAGGTAGACGTGATAGAACTGATAGAAAATCCCGGGGCAAAATATGATGCAGCGGGTAATGCCGGCATCATTAATATCCGCACAAAAAAGAATAAACAAAAAGGGTTTAACGGTTCTCTCAGCCTGAGTCTTGGCCAGGGATTTTTTACCAAGATCAATAACAGCTTGAACATGAACTACCGTTCAGGGAAATGGAACTTTTATTTGAATTACGGCATGAGAGGAGGTAAAGAAAGAATGACCATAGAAGCCCTCCGTAAATATTTTAATACAAACGGTGATGATTCACTTTTATTAGACCAACCCAATGCCACAAGGACAAAGATCAATGCGCATAATCTAAAAGCAGGAGCGGATTTTTTTGCGGGTACAAAAACTACGATCGGTATTGCTTTTACCGGCACTCTGGTCAGGCGGCACACGACGAGCTTCAGTACGATTAACTGGATGTCCCCGTCTTATATCATTGACTCCACCATTATTACTAAAGGCAACAGGAATGCTGACTTCAAAAGGGCGGGTATCAATTTTAATGCCCGGCATAGTTTTGATGAAAGTAGTGAGCTTTCGTTCGATATAGATTTTATTAAGTTTGATATTAAAGGCGACCAGTATTTTGAAACACAATTGCAGGCCCCGGGCAGCACTGTCTTTGGTACCAAAGGGGATATACCTTCTGCACTGAATATTTTTACAGCAAAACTGGATTATTCAAAACGCTTCAAACAATTACTTTGGGAAGCCGGATTGAAAACAGCGGTTACCAATACAGACAACCTTGCTGAATATTATTTTAATGAAGGTGTTGGCTGGCAGGCTGACCTGAGCAGGAGTAACCACTTCCTGTATGACGAAAAAATACATTCTGCCTACAGCAGCATTGATGCGGAGACAGGTAAATGGCATTGGCAGGCCGGGCTGCGGTATGAGTTTACAACGTACAAAGCCAATCAACTGGGTAACACGGTGGTGAAAGATTCGTCCTTCACAAAGAATTATGGAAGTCTTTTCCCTTCTGCTTTTGTTTCTTATGCCGCTGACAGTAACAATGTTTTTACCCTGCGTTTTGGCAGAAGAATTGATCGTCCGCAATTTCAAAACCTGAATCCATTTCTGGTAACGATCAATAAATACACTTTTGAAGGGGGTAATCCTTTTATCAGGCCCCAGTACACCTGGAACATGGAGTTGATACATACCTATAAAGGGGTATTGTCAACAGGGGTTTCTTACAGCTACCTGAAAGATTACTTCTCCCAGATATTCATTATTGATTCCAACAGCAGTAATGTGAATAAGAATATCATCATTTACACCAGGGGAAATGTAGGGGAGTTTCACAATTTCGGTGTCTCCGCCAGCCTGCAACTGCCCATTGCAAAATGGTGGAACCTCACATCAGCGGTGGTCTATAATCACAAAATAATCGAAGGATTTATCTGGGCTCCTTTTAAGGCTACGGTGAACCAGGTGAATATCAGTTTGAATAACCAGTTCCAGTTCGGTAAAGGCTGGGCGGCAGAACTGAGTGGCTATTACCTGTCCAACAGCCAGATCGATCTGCAGGAAACACTGACTCCCCAGGGCGAAATGGGAGCGGGGATTTCAAAGCAGGTACTCAAAAATAAAGGGACCATCCGCCTGACGATCAGGGATATGTTTTACACCCAGAACTATTCAGGGTACTCCACTTTCCAGAATTCTGATGAGCCTTTTGCCGTAAAATGGGATTCCCGGGTGGCCCGGATCAGCTTTAGCTGGAGGTTCGGCAAGGCCATGAAACCCGTCAAACGTTCCGGTGGAGGTGCCACAGAGGAAACGGAGAGGGTTGGTTCCGGGAACTAATACTGGTTATTGAGCACTGAGAACCATGGGATAAGGCTTTTGAAAGTTTTTCAACAAGTGGGCAAAAAAAACTCCCGTAAGATAAAATAGTTTCCCATCTTTCCCCTACCTTTGCCGTCCTAAAAATTACGAATCGTCATGGCCAGAGTATGTCAGGTTACAGGTAAAACGCCGATCGGGGGAAACAAAGTTTCTCACTCGAATATCAAAACAAAGCGTCGTTTTCTGCCCAATTTGCAGAAGAAGAAATTTTACCTGGCCGAAGAAGATAAATGGATCACCCTGAAGTTATCAACGGAAGCGATCCGCACCATCAACAAGAATGGTTTGTATAGTGTGGTGAAAGAACTGAGAGCTAAAGGAGAAAAAGTCTAACGTATTAAAGTTAAATAATCATGGCAAAGAAAGGCAACCGTGTACAAGTGATCCTGGAGTGTACTGAGCACAAAACAAGTGGTCAGCCCGGCACCAGCCGTTATATCACGGTAAAAAACAAGAAGAACAATCCTGAGAGATTGGAACTGAAAAAGTTCAACCCGATCCTGAAAAAAGTAACTGTTCATAAAGAAATCAAGTAATCATGGCAAAAGCAGCTTCCAAGAACGCTAAAGTAAAAGACCTTAAGGCATCTGCCGAGGCAAAGAACTGGACGAAAGTGATCAAAGCCGTTCGCAGCCCTAAAACAGGTGCTTACACGTTTAAAGAGCAGATCGTTCACAAAGACAAAGTGAAAGATTTCTTAGCGCAAAAATAATTTGCGTTTGAAACGATATTCAAAAGCTATTCGTCACCACGGATGGCTTTTGTTGTTTTCATGCCCCCATCCCCTGAAGGGGGGTATTCAGGTTTATAAAAGACTTTGTTCAGGGCAGAGTCATTGTTCCCCTTTAGGGGATAGGGGTATGGGATTCTTCAATAAACTGTTTGGCAAAAAAGAAAAAGAAAGCCTTGACCAGGGTTTGCAAAAAACCAAGGAAGGCTTCTTTGCAAAGATTACGAAAGCCATAGCGGGTAAAAGCACCGTGGATGAAGAAGTGCTGGATAACCTGGAAGAGGCATTGGTGGGGGCAGACGTGGGCATTGATACCACCGTAAAGATCATCGAACGGATCGAAAAACGGGTATCAAAAGACAAATACCTGAATGCGGCGGAGTTGAATAAAATGCTGCAGGAAGAAATTGAACATATGCTGGTGGATGCACCAGAAGCCAATAGTTACGCCTTCAATTCTGATCTTCCTGCCAAACCTTATATCATTTTAGTGGTTGGGGTAAATGGAGTTGGCAAAACAACCACCATTGGTAAACTGGCGTATAATTTTAAGAAAGCGGGTAAGAACGTGCTATTAGGTGCGGCTGATACTTTCCGGGCAGCGGCTGTTGACCAACTGACCATCTGGAGTGAAAGGGTGGGTGTACCGATCGTAAAACAGGATATGGGGTCAGATCCGGCTGCGGTTGCTTTTGATACGGTGCAAAGTGCTGTAGCAAAACAAAGCGATGTGGTGCTGATTGATACAGCAGGGCGTTTGCATAACAAAGCTCACCTGATGGAGGAATTAAGCAAGATCAAACGGGTGATACAAAAAACCATCCCCGATGCCCCGCATGAAATATTACTGGTGCTGGACGGATCAACCGGGCAAAATGCACTGGAGCAGGCCAAACATTTTACTGCGGCAACAGATGTTACGGCATTAGCTATTACAAAACTGGATGGTACTGCAAAAGGCGGTGTGGTATTGGCCATTGCCAACCAGTTTAAAATACCCGTTAAGTTTATCGGTGTGGGAGAAAAAATGGAAGACTTACTGGTCTTCGATAAACATGAATTTGTGGATAGTTTATTTAACCTGGAAAGAAAAGAGGCGTAATGAAAACAAAAACACTCAAAAAAGATAAAGTCAATATCATCACCCTCGGGTGCAGTAAGAATATGGTGGACAGTGAAGTGCTGAGCGGACAACTCCTTGCTAATGATATTGATGTAGTGCATGAGAATAAAAAACTGGATCACAATATTGTGGTGGTAAACACCTGTGGTTTTATTGATAAAGCAAAGGAGGAAAGTATCAATACTATTCTTGACCAGGTGGAATTGAAAAGAAAAGGAAAGCTGGATAAAGTATATGTGACCGGTTGCCTGAGTGAACGGTATAAGAATAACCTGGAAGCAGAGATACCGGAGGTGGATGCTTATTTCGGCACGATGGAATTGCCACTAATCTTAAAACAATTTGAAGCCGATTATAAAACAGAATTGGTAGGCGAACGCTTGCTGGCCACACCGCAGCATTATGCCTATATGAAAATATCAGAAGGTTGTAACCGCACCTGTTCATTTTGTGCCATACCGTTGATGCGGGGACAGCATGTGAGCAAACCCATTGACGAGCTGGTAAGAGAAGCGGAAGGATTGGTGAAGAAAGGTGTGAAAGAAGTCATGCTGATCGCACAGGAACTTACGTATTACGGATTAGATATCAATAAGAAGAGGATGTTACCTGACCTGCTGAATCGTCTTGCAGATGTAAAAGGACTGGAATGGATACGGCTGCATTATGCTTACCCGTCTAAGTTTCCCTTAGAGATACTGGATGTAATGCGGGAGAGAGAAAATATTTGCAACTACCTTGATATGCCTTTGCAGCATGCGGCCAATAATATGCTGAAAGCCATGAAAAGACAGATCACCCGGGAAGAGATGGAAGAACTGACGATAGCGATCCGGGAAAAAGTGCCGGGTATTTGCCTGCGTACAACACTGATAGCCGGTTTCCCTGGTGAAACAGAAGATGATGTCGAAGAGCTGAAAGGATTTTTACAACGTCAGCG
>CADEDV010000014.1:0-23273 GCA_902826165.1 uncultured Bacteroidota bacterium | reverse complement strand
ATTGGTGAATTTGTAAATGTCAGGATCACCAAAGCCTACGACTATGACCTGGAAGGAGAAGTGGTTTTGTGACCTGAATCCACTATCTTAGTTTATAAAGAAAATCTTCATGACAGATGAGAAATACTGTTTTCTCAACCGTGACCTGAGCTGGCTTAGTTTTAACCACCGTGTTTTACTGGAGGCAGCAGAAGAATCGGTGCCTCTTTACAACCGCATTTCCTTTTTATCTATTTTTTCTTCCAACCTGGATGAATTCTTCAGGGTTCGTATGCCTGCTATTTTTACCTTCAGCAGCCTGGATGCTAAAAAAGCATGGAGAGAAGAATACCCGGAAGGATTAGCAGACCAGGTGAAAACAACTGTACAGGGACAACTGGAGCAGTTTGGACAAATACTCACACAACAGGTAATCCCGGGCTTAAAAAGAGAACATATTCATTTGTATTACGGAGAGCTTGTACTGGAAGAGCATAAAGAAACGATACGAGATTTTTTTTTATCAAGGGTCTTATCCTTTCTGCAACCAGTCGTATTACGAAAGGAGGATCGGCCGGGTATTTTTCTGGAGAATAATGCCTTGTATTTTATTTTGGATATTGAATCTGAGAGTAGCCCGGGAGGCAGACAATATGCACTATTGAATATCCCTTCAACCAGTTTACCACGGTTTTTAGAATTGCCCGTTGTAAATGATGATAATTATATCCTTTTCCTCGATGATGTGATCAGGGAAAATCTTGCTGTGGTTTTCCCCGGCTCTGTTATTCACGGTACATACAGCATAAAACTGACCCGTGATGCGGAGATGAACCTCGAAGACGAATTCATTGGCGATATCGCTGATAAAATAGAAAAGCAACTGGAGAAAAGAGAGGTGGGGCATTCCACCCGGTTCCTGTATGATGCGGCTATGCCTCCTGCCATAAAAGATTTTGTGCAGGAGTATTTTGAACTGCGGGATGATGAAATGGTGGAGGGTGGACGCTATCATAACCTGAAAGACCTTGGCAACCTGCCCAATCCCCGGAAAGGAAAGCTGGCATACCCGGGGTGGCCTGCCATACAGCATCCCGGTTTTTCAACGAAGCAATCCATCTTTCACAGTATTATTGAAAAAGAAAAGTTGCTCCATCTGCCTTACCATTCGTATAATTATATACTTCGTTTTTTCAATGAAGCGGCCATTGATCCATTGGTAAAGGAAATATATGTTACCCTCTACCGGGTGGCTGCCGATTCACATATTGTAAATGCTCTGATCAGTGCGGCAAAGAATGGGAAGAAGGTTACTGTTTTTGTGGAGTTGAAAGCCCGGTTTGATGAAGCCAATAACCTGAAGTGGTCCAAGAAAATGAAAGCGGCCGGTATTAAGATCATCAATAGCATACCCGGCCTGAAAGTGCATGCAAAAGTGGCATTGGTAAAACGGCAGGAGGAAAAACAATGGCAGCATTATTCATTTATGGCTACCGGTAATTTCAATGAAGCAACCGGACGGTTTTATACTGACCATGTTTATTTTACATCCCGGCCGGAATTTGGAAACGAACTGGAGATGTTATTTGAATACCTGCAATGGCGTATGCAGCCCGGCAGTTATGGTAAGATACCTTTTAAGCACGTGCTGGTTTCGCAATTCAATATGCTGAAACAATTCGGGAAACTGATCGACCGGGAGATAGAAAATGCAAAGAACGGCAAGCCTGCGCATATCATCATCAAACTAAATAACCTGCAGGAAAAAGGAATGATCACCCGGCTCTATGAAGCCAGCAGGGCTGGAGTAAAAGTGCAATTACTGGTACGCAGTATTTGCTGCCTGGCACCAGGGGTGAAAGACCAGAGTGAAAATATAACCGTGCATCGCATTGTTGACCGCTACCTGGAACATGCGAGGGTATTTATTTTTCATAACAACGGGCAACCAGAATATTATATGGGCAGTGCAGACTGGATGAACAGGAATCTGCACAGCCGCATCGAAGTGTGCTTTCCTGTTTACGACGAGACGCTTTGTAAGGAGTTACAGCATATCATACAACTTCAATTGGCGGATAATGTAAAAGCAGTATTGCTAAAAAGTGATACGATAACCGGGGCTGCCATCAACGAAAGAATAATTACAGAAGGGCAACCATTATTATCGGCGCAGGAAGCTATCTATTCGTATGTGAAAGAATTGAAGGATTAATTACCTGGGCAGCTTGTTTTTCCAAATTGTATACTCCTTTAACACGTACGGTGAATCAAGATGATACCAGGTGAGGTTGCTCCCGCCAATAATAAAATAATCACGACGGGCATAGATATTTTTGTGGCGTTTGTAAACCAGGTATACCGTGTCATGCGAAACCAGGTACTTCCCTCCATCCAGCCGGGGCTTGATGCCAAACCAGTACTGGTATTTTTTAAACCGGCCGTTATCTTTCAGTTCCACATACTCATCGTATAATTTACTGCTGTACTTTCCGGTCAATACTGTTTCTGCTTTACAGGCAGCTAGCAAAATGGCTATTCCTGTTACAATAAGACAGTGTACCATTGATAAACGACTGGATAACATTCGCTAAGCTACTAATTAACCGCAAAGGTTTGCAGGGCAAACAGGGGTTTTAACGTAGAATTGATTCTACACTTCTTTGCCTTTATTTATGACCAGCTATTGAGATAAGGTTCTATTTTTTTCGGCTCTTTGCTGTTGTTTCTTTGTACACAACTAAGGAACACCAGCTTTCCCAACCCTTTGAAAAACTGATCCGTAATATCCTTTATCCTTTCCGTCCCTGCTGAAAGCGAGCAGCAATCCGTACCCTGTGTTACCAACCTTATTATTCATGTCAAATGGACTACTATGAGATTTATGTACACAGTGGATGCAATCCCGGTTCTTGACCAGGATTTCTCGTTGCACCTGATGATCAACCGGCTTATCATCAATACAATGCCCCTGGCTTCAAGGCAGCAATGCATCATCAGTAATGAAATTCAGCCAGGATTCTTTGTCGAAGCTGATGAGAAAAAATTACTTGCTGTAACAGGCAATCTTCTTAACGCTGTGATTGCGCATAGTACAAACTGCAGTATTGCAGTATCGGCCAAGCAGGTTGGTCATGTGATCCTGCTGCATATAAAGGTGAATAATCGCCTTTATAGTCGTCCTTTTGCGGAAAAATTAGCAGGTATACAGGAAATGGCATTGAAAGCTGGTGCCAGTGTCAGTGTAACCAGTTTCAGGAATAATATCACCACACTGGCCATTGGTTTTATGAATCATAATATTACTAACTGAATGTAACGCTTTAGGTCATCCGTCCTTTTTGACTGTCCATCTGCCCTGCGATTCTTTGCAGGGTATTTTTTTAACCCAGTGTTTTTAATATAGTCAGACCTTTTGGCCATGGGCCATAACCGGAAGCTGCATTGATATGGCCTGCTTTTCCAATACTGATCAACTCACTGCCCCAGCAACCGGCAAAATAAGTTGCCCTTGCTGTTGATACCCACGGATCATCATCGCTGGCTACAACAATTGTTTTGAATGGTATGGGAGAAAGCGGAACAGGAGTAAAGCCAGTTGCAGGAAAATTATAAACCGGGGCTTCAATGTCACTGGGTGCAACCAGCATTGCACCTTTGATGAGCTTACCTGTTTGCAACGCCCAGTGTGCAATAGTGGAACAGCCAAGGCTGTGCCCGATCAGTACAACTGAAGAAAGATCGAACCCTGCTATCGCTTTGTCTATTGAGTTTACCCAATCAATACAGGTCGGCGCATCCCATTCCTGTTGTTGTATCCGGGAGAAATTATTCCCGGATTTTTCAAACCAGGTCTGCCAGTGTTCGGGTCCTGAATTTCCCAGGCCGGGAACAATAAAATAATGTGTCATTGACTTGAAATAAAGATCATTCTTTGTTCTGGGTATCCAGTACTATTTTGTTCCGGCCCAGGTATTTTCCGATAGCAATGCCGAAGGCACGATGCCTGATCCTTGGACCACCATCCGCATTGTTGATACTGGCAATACCATGTGTGTACTGGCCAAGGATAAAAAAACCGCTTTGCATTTCATACCCAAAATTCAGCAGGAAATTAGCAGAGTAATGCCCGTACTTGTCAAACCCAAAAGGAGTGTTGCGGCTGACCAACCCGGTTGCCGTATTGAATTTCTCTTTTCCGAATAAATGGAAATCAAGTGATGGTCCGAATTTTAGCAGGAAATGATTGGGTTGTGAACTAAAATCATATTGAAGGAGAAAGGCTGTTTCAAACGTATGGAAGGTTGTATTATTATCTGTGGCCAGTGTATCCGGCGGATAGGCGAAACGGGTATAAGCAGCTTTATATCCCTTCATGCTGTAAAATGCGGAAGGGGCAAAATAGAGGCGATTTTCAAAGGGAACTTTTAACCCCAGTCCAACTATGCCGCCATATTTGCTGGTTGTTTTTTGTTTTACACCCTGCACAGTATAGCTTGCCGTAGTAGCCTGCGGGCCGGCAAACAGGCTGAACTGTACCTGGCTTTGAACAGAGAAACAAAACAGGAGGAAAACGACAGGCAAAGAGATAAACTTCATGAATGGTGGTTATGGTGATCGGTAATGTTCCCGGTTTGCGCCATCCAGGAGGAAAGGAGACAGGACAGGGTTTACAAGGCGGTAAAAATAGACATAAAATCCGGGTTTGCAAATGAGGGAAGAATACACTTCAGAAGCCTGGATTTAGTCTGAAACAGGTGCCGGGAATTTTTCAGAATTTCTTTGCCGGATCTTTGATGGAAGAGCTGTTATTATACTGTGCGGAATCTCCTTTGGGAATAGAAAGATTATTCCAGTTACTGTCTTTAACGATCTTGCCAATATAAATCATCTGCCCGATATGGTAAGGGTAGTGTGCCAGTTGCCTGTTGATGGCGTCCAGTACCGTCAATGGCTCCTGGCGGATGGTTACATTTTTAAGAAGATCTTGCTCAGTCAATGCGCTAAGTGTATCCAAAAAACAGGTCCATCCTTTTTCCCACAGGTCAATGATATGTTGTTTATTATAACTATGAACTTCAAACTCATCATCTCTCTGTCTCCATGCTTTCTCACCATCCTCGGTTAAGAAATTAGTCCAGCGGCTCAGCATATTACCGGCCATATGTTGTACGATCACCGCAATACTGTTAGATGTTACATTCGGCTGGTAATGGAGTTGTTCATCATTCAGTTGTTCAAATGTTTTATCACCAAGCTCCTTATAATATTTTAACCGGCGGATAGCGGTTTGTAAAAACTCTTTACCGATGGAAGTGGTCATACTTTTTCGTTTTAACAGGTTAAACTGCTTTAATATCCTTCTGCTGCATCATCGCCACGATTATCTGCCACTGCTTCAAACTTTCCGTTAGGTAATACTTTAATGATCTCCAGGCGGCCGAACGTTCCCCGGTTGTTGATACTGTATCCCATTTTTTTTAAAGCGTCAATCACTGTCACTGGAAAATTCTTTTCGACATCCAACTGGTCAGGTAACCATTGATGATGAAACCGGGGCTTGTAAACAGCATCATCCGTATTCATGTTGAATTCAAGAATATTCACTAATGTTTGAAAAACCTGTGTCGGTATCGTGGTGCCGCCCGGTGTGCCAATCACAATAAACGGTTTGTTGTCTTTTAATACAAGTGTGGGAGTCATTGAGCTCAGCATTCTTTTACCAGGCCTGATCGAATTGGCTTCGCCACCAATAGCGCCGTACATATTCGGCACACCGGGTTTGATGCTGAAATCATCCATCTCATCATTCAGGAAAAAACCGGCACCTCCCACAACCGTCCTGCTGCCATAGGAGTTATTCAACGTAGTGGTGACAGATACAGTATTGCCATTTTTATCAATCACACTCAGGTGAGTGGTTTCTTCACTTTCTGCTTTTGGTAAGCGACCGGGTTTAACCAGGACACTGGGAGTAGCTTTGGCAGGATCATAATCTTTCATTCTTTCCTGCAGGTACACATCATTCGTGAGCATATCCACCGGCACTTTATAATGATCCGGGTCACCCATATACTCACCGCGGTCAGCAAAGGCCCTTCTTTCAACTTCTGTCATCAGTTGCACCGCCTGTACAGAATGAAACCCCATAGCTGCAATATTCTTATCTTCTATCATCTTCAGCATTTGCTGCAATAAAAGACCACCACTGCTTGGCATAGGCATACTGATAATTCTATATCCTTTGTAATCAAAACTGTGCGGCTCCCGAAATTTAGCTTTATAATTCTTCAGGTCTTCCAGCGTAATGATGCCACCGCCTCTTTTCATTTCTTCCACGATCAGGTTAGCTGTTTCGCCTTCATAAAAACCAGCCTCCCTGTTTTTTTGTATTCTCTTTAAAGTATTCGCCAGGTCTTTTTGTACCAGGGTGTCGCCTTCTTTCCAGGGAGTTGCTTTTACAAAAACAGGCATTACCGTATTGAATTTTTTCAATTCTTCCTGTAATCCGTTTAGTGAACTGGCTTCCCGTTTACTGATCACAAATCCTTTCTCAGCGAGATCAATGGCCGGTTGTACCAGTTTTTCAAATGGCAGGCGGGCATATTGATTAGCGGCCAGCAATCCCGATACCGTGCCGGGCACCCCGCTGGCTAGATGGCCATCTTCACTTTTATCGTTGCGGACTTTACCATCCGGGTCAATATACATATCCCGATGAGCTTTGCCGGGAGCCATCTCCCGGTAATCAAGAGTAAACGTTTTCCCATCACTCATCCGGGCCACCATAAAACCGCCACCGCCGAGGTTACCTGCATTCGGGTAAACGACAGCTAATGCTAATTGTGTGGCAATGGCTGCGTCAATGGCATTACCCCCTGCCTTCATGATCTCAACACCAACCTTACTTGCCAGCGGGTGTGCCGAAACAACAGCACCATTTTCGGCGATCACTTTCTTAGATCCCGTGTAATGGTAAGGATCAAAGGAAGAAGATGTATTTTTTTTAGGACTGTTACAACAATAGAAAAGCAAGCTGAAAAGAAGAAGTGCAGGAATTCTTTTTTGCATGAAGGATTTTTTTGGGATGGGTAAAGCTACTGAAAACGGGTGATTTGACTGGTTTTGAAATATGTTGAAATTAAATGGCGCTTTGTTAACTTGCCAGCTTAAAATACATGCACTATGATCCGCAAGGTTTTGCTCTCCGTTCTTTTTATTTCTTTTTTCGTTGCCGGGAATACCCAGTTAAAATCACCTGAAGATTTTTTGGGATATAAGATCGGCACCCGGTACACTCCCCATTTTAAGATCGTCAACTATTTTAACTATGTAGCGGCTGCAATGCCTTCCATGGTAAAACTGCAGCAATACGGCGAAACGAATGAAGGTCGTCCTTTGTTGCTGACATTTATTTCCTCGGCAGAGAATATGAAAAACCTGGAGCCGATCAGGATGAATAACCTTCGGCTGGCCAATTTGGCAAAAGACCGTGCCGCAGCCATTGAAGAGAATGCTCCTGCGATTGTATGGCTGAGTTATAACGTGCATGGTAACGAAACATCTTCTTCTGAAGCTTCGATGCTCACCCTCTATGAACTGGTCAATCCTGCCGTTACAAAAACAAAAGAATGGCTGAAGAATACAGTGGTCATCATTGATCCCTGCCTGAACCCGGATGGAAGAGACCGCTATATCAACTGGTTCAATTCCGTTGTGGGGAAAAATTATAACCCGCTCCGTATTGCAAGAGAACATCGTGAACCCTGGCCCGGAGGCAGAAGTAATCACTACAATTTTGACCTGAACCGTGACTGGGCCTGGCAAACACAGGTGGAAAGCCAGCAGCGTATCAAAATATACAATCAATGGATGCCGCAGGTGCATGTGGATTTTCATGAGCAGGGTATCAATGAACCTTATTATTTCGCCCCGGCTGCCGAACCTTTTCATGAAGTGATCACCCCCTGGCAACGGGAGTTTCAAACCACTATTGGTAAGAACCATGCAAAATATTTTGATGCCAATGGCTGGTTGTATTTTACCAAAGAGAGATTTGATCTCTTATATCCTTCTTACGGCGATACCTATCCGACCTATAACGGTAGTATTGGTATGACCTATGAGCAGGGAGGCATCGGCGCAGGTCTTGGTGTGATCAATGAGGATGACGATACCCTAACGTTAGTGGACAGGGCACAGCATCATTTTACCACTTCTTTAAGTACAGTTGAGATTTCTTCCATCCATGGAGCAAGACTGGTTAAAGAGTTTCGTAAATTTTTCAACGATGCTGTTAGTACCGGGCTGGGAGAACATAAAACCTTTGTGGTGAAGTACGATGCCAGGCAACAGGAACGTATAGATAAACTAATAGAACTGCTGGATAAAAATGGCATCCAGTATTCTGCTGGAAACGGTGCAGTTGGGAAAGGGTTTAATTATATCTCAGGTAAAGAAGAGTCTTTTACGGCTGCTGTGAATGATATTGTGATCTCAGTATTACAGCCACGTTCGGCGATGGTAAAAGTATTATTTGAACCCAAATCAAAATTGTCTGATTCGGCTACTTACGATATCACGGCATGGTCATTACCCTATGCTTATGGATTAAATGCTTTCGCTTCAAAGGAAAAAATACCGGCTGGTGCTGCTTACCCGGCCAAAACCAAAGTAAATAATGCAGAAACAGAATACGGCTATGTGATACCCTGGAATGGCGTGAAAACAGCAAAAACGGTAGGTCATTTATTACAGAAAGGAATTTTGCTCCGCTATGCTGAGCAGCCTTTTGAAGTGAATGGGAATAAGTTTGAACGTGGTGCTGTGATCGTATTGAAAACAGCCAATAAAAAATTCGGCAAGAACTTATGGAATGTAGTGAGAGAAACAGCCAATACGGATGGGGTACAGTTATACCCAGTTTCAAGTGGTTTTGTAGATAAAGGCTTTGACTTTGGCAGTGATATGGTGCATCCGTTAAAAGCACCTAAAGTTGTATTGGTTACTGGTGAAGGAGTAGGCAGTAATGCTGCTGGTGAGATTTGGCATTTCTTCGATGATCAGCTGGACTATCCTGTTACATTGATCAATGCGAATGATCTGCCCCGTGCCAACTGGAATGATATTGATGTATTGATCATGCCCGATGGTAATTATCGCTTCCTCAGCAATAAAAGCGACCTGGAAGCTTTCAAAGCATGGATATCAAAAGGCGGAAGAGTTATAGCATTGGAAGGTGCCGTATCGCAACTGGCCGGCGCTGATTTTGGCATCAAACAAAAGAAAGCAGAAGGTGATGATAAAAAAGATAAAGGGGCAGTTTATGATGCGTTAAAGGAATACCAGGCCCGTGAAAGGGATGCCATCTCTGCCTTTACACCCGGTTCTATCTGGAAAGTAAAATTAGATAATACCCATCCGCTGGCTTTTGGATATCCTGATTATTATTATACCCTTAAAATGGATGATAATATCTATGAATTTTTAAAAGATGGTGGCTGGAATGTGGGAGTGATCAAAAAAGAAAACCAGGTAGCCGGTTTTGTGGGAGTGGAACTTCAGCCCAAACTGAAAGACGGTTTGTTATTTGCTGTGCAGGATATGGGGGCAGGAAGTATCTCTTACCTGGCAGATGATCTAATGTTCCGTAGTTTTTGGGAAAGCGGGAAATTGATGTTCTGCAATGCCATATTCCTTGTGGGGCAGTAAAAGCTGTATGCAGAACAGCATGTACAGCATAACTGTTAAGAAGATTTAAATATTACGGTTCTGTCTCTTTCAAAGAGGGCAGAACCTTTTTTTTGTACAGGCGGCTTAAAACCCTATCCAAATTGCCGTTATATTCGCTGAATAATTTCACGGAATGCGAAAACTGACTTTACTCTTTATCTCTTTGCTGTGTCTCGTGTCTTGTATCTTTTCACAGGCTCCGCAAAACTGGACCTCAGCTGACATGTACCTGGCCCTGCGCAAACTGAATGTGCTGGGTTCTGTTTTGTATGTGGCGGCTCACCCGGATGATGAGAATACCCGGCTGATCGCTTATTTATCGAAAGATAAAATGTACCGGACCGGCTATTTGTCGTTGACAAGAGGGGACGGCGGTCAGAACCTGATTGGAGAGGAACAGGGAATTGAACTGGGCATGATCCGGACACAGGAATTATTATCCGCCCGGCGAATTGATGGCGGCGAACAATTTTTTACAAGAGCCTATGATTTTGGGTTTTCAAAAAACCCGGAAGAAACATTTACCAAATGGGATAAAGAAAAAATATTGAGCGATGTGGTATGGGTGATCAGGAAATTTCAACCCGATGTGATCATCACCCGGTTTCCGAGCACCGGCGAAGGCGGTCATGGTCATCATACCGGCTCTGCTATTTTAGCTAATGAAGCTTTTGAGGCAGCGGCTGATCCCAAACGTTTTCCGGATCAACTGAAATATGTTTCGGTATGGCAGGCCAAAAGAGTCTTATGGAATACGTTCAACTTTGGTGGTAACAACACCACAAGAGATGATCAGTTCAAAGTGGATGTGGGAGGATATAACCCTTTACTGGGAAAAAGTTATGGAGAGATTGCCGCCGAAAGCAGGAGCCAGCACAAAAGCCAGGGTTTTGGTGTACCTGCTTCAAGAGGCGAATCGCTGGAATTCTTCAAAGCCACCAGAGGTGATCAACCTGTGAAAGAATTGACCGATGGAACGGAGCTTACCTGGAAAAGAGTAAGGGGAGGAGAGGCGATCGCCAATATGGTGGATAATCTTATTAGCGGCTTTGATCTCTTTCACCCGGAAAAATCGGTAGAAGGGTTGGTTAAATTATACCAATCCATTAACCAGCTGGAAGAAAGTAACTGGAAAGCACAAAAGCTGCGGGAAGTATATGTGCTGATCGCTCAATGCAGCGGTTTATTCCTGGATGCCACAACCACTGAACACTTTGCCGTGCAGACAGATTCAATCCGTATCAACTTCTCATTCAATAATCGCCTTGGAACAAATGCAGTACTGGAAAAAGTAACAGTAGATAATTTTGATACTCTTTTCTCAAAAGCACTGGAGAAAAATAAGAACCTGAATTTTTCTAAAAATATTTACATCCCGCCTGTTAAACCGGTTACACAGCCTTATTGGTTAGCCAATAAAATGGAAGAAGGATATTTTAATGTATCCGACCAGTTATTGATTGGTCAGCCGGATGTGGATCCTGCTTTTTATGCTTTTATTAAAGTGAAGATTTATAACGAACCTTTTACTTTTATGCGGGCGGTGAAATATAAATTCACAGACCCGGTGAGAGGGGAGTTGTACCAGCCAGTTGTTGTGGTGCCACCTGTGTTAATGAGTCCCGTTGAAGACCTCCGGATCATCACTCCCGATAAAACAAAGATCAATGGAGCCGTACTGGTAAAAGGAATGAAAAAAGGCTTTGCGGCAACTGTTTCGCTTCAGTCGGGGGAATCGGGCAAGCCGTTAACGAATATCAGCACAGCAAATGAGGGTATTGCTGTGAATGCAAAAGACCAGATCACAGAACTGGCATACAGCGGTGATGCCGCTAAAAAAAATGAGAGGATCCTTTTTAACATAGCTGAAGCCGGTAAAGAAACAGTGGCCAAAGACCGTCACGAAGTGAAGTATGATCATATCCCGTATATCAACTATTTTCATGATGCAGCGGTATCACTCAACTATGTTGACCTGAAGATATACAACAAGAAGATCGGGTATATCGTAGGTGCCGGAGATAAAGTGCCTGCTGCCCTGGAGCAAATGGGATATGAAGTAACCCTGCTTACGGATAAAGAATTATCAAGAAATAATTTGCAGCAGTTTGATGCGATCATTACCGGTGTAAGGGCCTATAATACGCATGACTGGATGAACAAGCATTATGATAAACTGATGAAGTATGTGAATGAAGGAGGTAACCTGATTGTTCAATATAACACAAGCAACCAGATCGGCCCGGTAAGAGCGAAGATCGGTCCCTATAATTTTAATATCACGAGAAACCGGGTCACCGATGAGAATGCAGCGGTGACTTTATTGAAACCTGAACATCCTGCCCTTAATTTCCCCAATAAAATAACTGCTGACGATTTCCGGGGATGGATACAGGAACGCAGTATCTATCATGCTTCGGATACCTCGGGTAAGTTTGAAAAATTAATTGGGATGGCCGATCCGGGTGAAAGATCTGATGATGGAAGTTTGCTGGTAACAAAGTATGGGAAAGGCTATTTTACCTATACCGGGATTGTCTTTTTCAGGGAATTGCCGGCGGGTGTGCCGGGTGCTTACCGCTTATTGGCTAACCTGATCGCTTTAAACAGGAAAAAAGGGTTTTAATGAGTGCAGATAAAAAACCCAGCGTTCGGAGAGGCGAGATGGCATTCATTTTTGCTATTGTTCTCGGGCTTGCCCTGGGGATTATGATAAAAAAAATACGGATCGGGATACTGATCGGGTTAGTGCTTGGTCTCCTGATCATACTTACCGGCTGGTTAAGAACTACGAGGAAATAAATATGTCACAAACGGATAACGATAAAGCGCCTTTATTCAAAAACTGGAACGGCTGGTATATACTGGTGGTACTGTTTCTGCTGGTGCTGATCATTTTGTTTTCATTGTTCACTAATTATTTTTCATGAGCCAGACCGACTGGATAGTACTGGTTATTACATTGCTTGCCATCATCTCTTATGGTTTATACAAAAGCCGCACTTCTCATAACCTGGATGGCTATTTCCTGAGCAACCGCAGTTTGCCCTGGGGGCTGGTACTATTAAGTATTATGGGTACGCAGGCCAGTGCCATCACTTTTTTATCAGCACCCGGCCAGGCCTATACCGATGGTATGCGGTTTGTGCAATACTATTTTGGTATCCCGCTGGCCATGATCGTTATCTGTATCTTCTTTGTGCCCATTTTCAGTAAACTAAAAGTATATACGGCATATGAATATCTTGAGAACCGGTTTGACGGGAAGACAAGAACGCTGACCTCTTTTCTTTTTTTATTGCAACGGGGGTTATCAACCGGTATCAGTGTGTTTGCTCCCTCTATTATTCTTTCTTCTTTGTTAGACTGGAATATTTACTGGACCAATCTGTTCATGGGCGGCCTGCTGATCATCTACACCATGACAGGTGGTGCCAAAGCAGTAGCATACACACAGCAGTTGCAGCTCATCGTTATTTTCACAGGTATGTTCTTAGCGGCCTATATGGTCGTGAATATGCTCCCGGAGAATGTGGGCTTTATTGACGCCCTGCAGGTGAGTGGAAAACTCGGAAAACTGAATGTGATCACAACGGGATTTACAGAAAAAGGATTTAACTGGAGTGATCAGTATAATTTATGGAGCGGATTGATCGGGGGCTTCTTTTTGGCGCTGTCTTATTTCGGGGCCGATCAAAGCCAGGTGGGACGATACTTAACAGCCAGTTCCCTGAAAGAAAGCAGGATGGGGCTGATCATGAACGGACTGGTGAAAGTGCCGATGCAGTTTTTGATCCTGCTGGTGGGGGTATTGGTATTTACGTTTTACCAGTTCAATAATGCCCCGATCTTTTTTAATCAAAAGCAGGTCACTAAGATTGAGAACTCTTCCTTAAAAGATTCCTTTCATCTTGTGAATGACAGGTACAATGAATTGTCGGTACAAAAAAGGCAAACAGTAACTGCTTTTGCGACTGCATTGGATAAAAAGGATGATACAGCAATTGAGTTGAATACTGTTCAGTTGCGGTCGTTACAAAAAGAATCAGACAGCTTACGGAAAAAAGTCACCGGCTGGATCAATTCAAAAGAAGTAGGGGGTGATGGGAATGATACCAATTATATTTTTCTCCGTTTTGTAGTGGATCATTTACCGGCAGGATTAGTAGGATTGCTGATCGCTATTATCTTCCTGGCTTCCTGGGGTAGTATTGCCGCCGCCATCAATTCGCTGGCCTCCTGTTCCATGGTGGATTTTCACCGCCGCTTCACGAAGAAGAAAGACAGCGGGGAAGATGAATACAGGTTATCAAAATGGTACACACTGGGCTGGGGTATCTTTTGTATCGTGGTAGCCATGTTCACGTATAATATCGGTAACAGCCTTATCGAAGCGGTGAATATTCTCGGCTCCTTATTCTATGGTGTGATACTCGGCGTATTCCTTGTAGCATTCTTCATGAAACATATTAAGAGTGGCACCGTGGTGTTCTGGGCAGCAATCCTGGCAGAGTGCCTGGTATTGACTGTATTTATTCTTACAAAGCTGCAGGTTTTCAAGATGGGCTTTCTCTGGCTAAACCCGATCGGTGCTTTCGGGGTGATCTTCTTCACGATGCTGCTTAATAAAGGCATTGCTAAAAAAGAAACCCCGCTGGTATAAACAGCAGGGTTCACTTTTGTAACGGAGTTCAGGTTATTTTAATTCTGCCAGTAATTTTTCATTCAGTTTCACATAATCATCATTTTTGGCAGCAGCAGCCAATTCTTTAGATTTCTCAGCGGCTTTCTTAGCATCATCTTTTTTACCCAATTTGGCCAAACAGTTGGCTCTCTGGTGATGGATCCAGAAAGCAGTCGGTTGTGCATCAACTGCTTTATCAAACCATGCCAGTGCCTGGTTCAGATCTTTACCATTGTCCAGGTAATACATCGCTGCATTGAAATAAGGACGGTTGTCTTTATTCATCAGCTGGTCGATCTGTGCCATCACTTTGGTTTCCACATCAACCATAATAGGCAATGCAACGGCGGTGTTCTCCCACATGATATGCAATTCACAGGAAGTCGGTTTCACATTGGCAAACTGCATGGTGAATGACTCCATATTATCATCCATTTTCATGGTCTTTGCATCCACTCTTACAACATCCATATCTTGTTTGTAGGCAGCAGGGCTGGTTACATCTAATTGTTTGCTGATGATCAGTGTCCAGCTGTTTTTGTCGGGGATGCTCAGCAGGCCATATTTACCGGCAGGAATTTTTTTGCCGCCTATTGTCACTTCTTCACCAAAATTGATGGTAGTGGCACTGTTAGCACCGGTACGCCATACTTTTCCAAAAGGCACCAGGTCGCCAAATACCTTACGGCCTTTCATGCCAGGGCGGGAATACGATAGTTCAACAGAAGACAGCCCAAAATCCTGTTTAATGGTTTGGGTGGGACTGGGAGCCGGTGTTCTTAATTGTGCATCGGCTGATAATAAGGCAAATACTGCCGCAGCGGTGATAATGATTTTTTTCATACAAGCTTAGTTTTTGAGAAAGCAAAGGTAGGGGAACAGGTTAGAACCGGGCTACCTGAAATTTATAACTGGGAAAAGACATGGCAGCAGCCCTTTTGACTCATGTATTGTGTACTTAGAAGGAGATGGTGACGGTTGTTTTGCCATTCCGGGCCTTCCGCCTCCATTTGGGGCCCTCTTTAATGAGCCGGATGGCTTCCTGGTCGCAGCGGGTGCAGAGGGATTTGATGACCTTTATATTGATGGGCTCCCCGTACTTATTCACTTCAAAGGAAAGTTCCACCTGGCCACCGCCTGATTGTTTGTCCTTTATATCATCCGGAATACTGAGGTTGTTAACCAGGTAACTGTCATAATTATCCCAACCATCTTCCGGCTCCGGTTCATTCTCCAGTTTGAAATTTGGGTTATTCGCCCTTCTTTCGGAATTGATTTTCTTGCTGGATATCGTTTGGGCTGCAACAGACCTGTCTTCCTGCATCACAACCTGTGCATTGGAAACATTATTTCTCAGCTGCAGGTTATTATCGTTATAACCAAGCCCCCTGATCTGTACATTCAATACGGTATCCGGTGAAGTAAGATTGAAATTACCTCTTGCATCCGTGTAGGTGCCTACATTATCCTCCAGGTTGGTCACATTGGCAAAGGGTACAGCATTATTGTTAGCATCTGTCACCTGGCCCCGGAATATATTTGCCTGGTTCTGGTATTTGTATTGTTCTATATTACGATTAGCGGTTACGTTGCGGTTCCGACGGTTGGCGGCTTCATTCAAAAACCCTGCATTTGCATTTATTTCTTTAGCTGATGCATTTTCAGCATCCTTTCTTTTGGCAGCAGCTATTTTTGTATCAGCTTCTGACGCTTTATAATTATTATTCGCAGCACCGCTTGTTGTAACAGGAGCACTGGTCGTAATATCAGGTTTTACAGTGGCCGGGGCATTCCCGTTTGATGATTTCACTTCATCGTTCCTCGCAACAATATTGTTATCAGCCTGGCTGGCAATATCCTCAGCTCCTTCTTTAACTGTTCCATTATTGGTGACTGATCCGGGCTGTATTGTTCCGGCACTATTTTCTTCCATTTTACCAGGAGTCGCAGAATTGCCAGCCTGTTCTGCTGCTTGCGTTTTTATACTATCGGGTGCTACAGGAATTTTTTTATCTTCAGCAGTATTAGCTTGTGCTATATTGGTATCCTCTTTCTTATTGAATGCAAATTGATAGACCAATAAACCGGCACCTGCCACTGCAATGATCATGACGGCCACTCTTAACCAGGGGAAGGCTCTTTTACCCGCAGTGGTAGGTAACGGGATCACTTTTTTTTCTTCGGTTTTCTCCGCCAGCCTGTTTTTAAGTTCTGTAAGATCGGCACTGATATTGACCGGGCTGCTCTGATAACCTTCCAGCGCATCCGCCAGGAAAGGATCATCCAGGGCAGCTTTTTCCAGGTCATGTCTTTCTTTCGGGGAAAGCAATCCCTGCTGATATTTTTCAATATCAAGAGCGGTAAATGTTTTTATCGTATGCTCAGTTGCCATAAGGCGTTACAAAGTTCAACTTTTTTTCGATTCGGCTTCCATCCCGGTTTTTTCCATGCACAGTTTCAGGTTTCTCCGGCCATTCTGTATAAAACTCCGCACCTGGTTCCATTCCTGCCCGGTTGCCTCCACAATTTCGTTATAGCATTTCCCTTCCAGGTAAAACAGCCGGATAGCCTGCTGCTGTTCCGGGGTCAGGGTGCCGAGGCAGTATTCCATCTTTTTGAAATTCTCCTCTTTTTCCAGCACACCATTCAGATGCACATTTTCCTCGCTTTGCACAAGTTCATGTTTAAACTCAACGGTTTTCATGTTTTTGGGTGTCCGCAGCTGCATCAGGCAGTGGTTCTTAGCCAGTTGGTGCAGCCAGCCCCTGAAATTCTCCACCTCATGCTTTTTCAATTTTGATACCAGTTCTTCAAAGATCAGCATTACACTGTCCTTGGCCGTTTCCGGCTCTTTATAATACTTAAGGCAGACACCATAGACCAGGTCCATGTACCGCTGGTATAATTCACCCAGTACGGCCATGTCGTCTGACTGTTTGTAGAGCGCCACCAGCTCCTTGTCGGTCAGTGTGCTGTGAGATATATGCCTGATAAAAGCCAAGGGCTTAAAATTAATAAATAAAACCCGTAGGGCTTGTATGCAAAAGCTAAAAAATACGCATCCGCCTTTTGTTGGTTGTATGTAATCCGGGAAAACGAAGCATCCCGGATATAATGGCTAATCATTTAACAGCCGGTTAGTGATAACGGGGCTGGTTTCTACCGGCCCTTTTTTACTTTTTAAAAACAACGCTTATGAGAATAGTTATTGCACTATGCTTTTTGCTGATCAGTTTTCAGGTGCTTTCTCAATTACCCGTTTCCACCGGGTATAAACCTCGTCAGGTAGTCGGTGATTGTTTCAACATGAAGATGCCAACGAAGTTTGATGTGTCGGCAAAAAAACAATTACAGCCCTGTAAGACCGGCGAACAAAAGCAACCGGTAACGATAAGGTTGCGATGCCAGGCAACAAAACTTTCTGTTGCGCCACTACTGGTAGTGGATGGAGTTACAGTCCCTTTCAATAACCTTTCTTCGCTAAACCCTAATGATATTGAAAGTATTTCGATCCTGAAAGATGCCAGTGCTGTCGCTATCTATGGGTGCAGGGCTGGTAGTGCTGTTATCATTATTACCACAAAGTCTTCCGGAACAAGAGAATTTATTGTAAAAGATTTTACGGATGGCAACCGCATTCCCGGGGCTACTTTAACATTTACTCCGGCAAAAAACAAAACTGATACACTTATGTTTGTTGCCGATGAGAAGGGACAGGTGGTTACTGACAGGTTAAAGAAAGGAATTGAATACGCAGTGAACGTTACCTCTGTCGGGTACAAGAATTACAGTTATCCGGCAAAGCCCTCAGGCAAGACAACTGAACTTTTATTAGAAAGAGATTTCCGGGTAAATGAAGAAGTGATTGTAAAAGGCTATGGGGTGTCAATCCGGTGTTGCACACTAAGATGCGGCGGGTGGCATAAAAAAAGTGAGTATACAGTAGCAGATAATAAAAAAGGAGAACTCTTTGCAGCGAATAAGATTTATCCAAGCCCTGTTCAGCGGAGCCAGTCATTGACAGCGGAACTGGAAAGCACATCAGATCAAAAGATACAGGTAAGCATTATGAGCATCAACGGGCAAACAGTAGCATCTTACCCGTACCAGCTTAATAAAGGCGCCAACAGGATTGCAGTGAATACTTCAGGCAACTGGTCTGCCGGCACCTATGTGCTCACGGTCAGCTCGGCAGGAAAGCAATTACTCTATCAGCAAAAGATCATCATCCAATAACTACAATTCTTTAGCATGGGAAAAAAGATACAGTTAACGATACCAACGCCCTGCCACGAAAACTGGGAAGCGATGACACCGGTTGATAAAGGACGTTTCTGTGCAGCCTGCCAGAAGCAGGTCATGGACTTTAGTAACATGAACGACCGGCAGGTTACACAGTTCTTTAAGAACTCTTCCACAACATCTGTTTGCGGCCGCTTTATGCCCAACCAGTTACAAAGGGATATGGAAATACCGGTGAAGAGAATACCCTGGGTGAAATATTTTTTCCAGTTTGCTATACCCGCTTTTTTTGTGTCGGCCAAGGCGAAAGCACAGGGAGAAGTGAGAGTGAATACAGTTATAAACAAGGAAGTAAAAAAAGACAGCATGATCCGGGGAGAAGTGTTGACCAAATCCTGTGCTGTAAAAATTACAGGTGATACGGTGATAATGGAGAAACCCGCTGTGTCAGATAGAATTATTTCCGGAAGAATAGTAGATGAGAAAGGTGATCCTGTTTATTATGCCAGCATAATGATAAAAGGAACCCGGATTGGTACTAACTGTGGGGTTGACGGATCTTTTACTATAAAAGCTCCTGTCGGTTCCGGAAAAATAGCATTGATTATTTCTTCGGTAGGATTTGTAACAACAGAATATCAGCTTGCCCTTTCAGATTACAAAGGAGCCGTTAGTATAGTTATTGGGTCTGTTAATGTGGAAACAGTAACTATGGGAGTAATTGTAACTACAACAAGGAAAAAAGCAAAAAAGAAAGAGGTTATTCCGTTGATAAAAGAAACAGTGACTGATCCATCTGCTTCTCTTTTCCGGGTATTCCCCAACCCCGTAGCCGCAGGCGGCAACCTGAACATTGAATGGAAACAACAGGACGAAGGATATTATAATCTTGAAATAGTCAGTCTCGCCGGTCAGACCATCAAACAACAAACGATCTGGATCGATAAAGACGCAAGGTTGTTAAGCATTGATGCACCTGTTGCCAATCCCGGCAGCTATATCATCCGCATCAGCAATAAAAAAACAGGGAAAGCCTATTCTGAGAAAATGATTATCCAATAATAAGCTTTGTGTGCTTCTTGTCTTGGTGGGATATCTTATTTAAACGCCGGGTGAAAATTCTCCAGCGTCTTTCTTAAAAACTCCCTGTCAAGATGCGTATAGATCTCCGTGGTGGTAATACTTTCATGACCCAGCATTTCCTGTACGGCTCGTAAATCAGCACCACCTTCCACCAAATGCGTGGCGAAGGAATGACGGAAAGTATGGGGTGATACCGTTTTTTTAATCCCGGCTTTTGCCACCAGGTCTTTGATGATATAAAAGATCATCACCCGTGACAGTTTGCTGCCCCGCTGGTTCAGGAACAGGATATCTTCATTACCGGGTTGCGGAGACATGTGCACCCTAATCTTGTCTTTATATATATTGATGAATTTGATGGCACTGCTGCCGATTGGTACCAGCCGTTCTTTATCACCCTTACCCAGCACCCGGATAAAACCCACATCCAGGTAGAGCTGTGATATCCGCAGGTTCACAGCTTCTGTTACCCGCAAGCCGCAACTGTACATCGTTTCCAGTATGGCTTTATTACGGCCACCGCCGGCTGTGCTGAGATCAATTTGCCCGATGATGGTTTCGATCTCCTCAAAGCTGAGAATATCGGGTAAAGCTCTTTTTAGTTTCGGTGCTTCTAATAATACCGTAGGGTCTTTCCGGCTGATCTGTTCCACCAGGCAATACTTGTAAAAAGCTTTGATACCGGAAATGATACGGGCCTGGCTGGTATCGGTCATCCCCAATTCAGCCACCCATTTCACAAAGGATTGCAGGTCCTCCAGCTCCACATCAGCAGGGGCTCTTAACGAAGAAGCCTCCTGCAGGTATTGCGTCAGTTTATCAATATCCCGCAGGTAGGCTTCAACAGAATTATCAGAGAGAGATTTCTCTAATTGTAAATAGGCTTTGAATCCTTTTTTATAAGGTTCCCACACAAGGTTGTTGTTTATTCGATCTTGATCTTTTTTTCCTTGGCCTGGAATTTATGGTCGATCTTGATATTGGCCCAGATGCCTGTTTTGGTTACATGAATAGAATCAAAAGTACCATGCACATTATTATGATCGATATCCAGCTTGGTATTGTTCAGCAGCATCCGGTCGATCTTGCCATTCTCCATATTCTGTGCATAGATGAAGGTTTCATCATAGTAAGCGATCACCCCTTCCTCCACGCTGAATTTTTTATCGAAATCGTTCAGGGCACTGGTGTAGATACTCCATTTGTCTGATTTGCTGTAAGGTAATTTTACCAAAAAACCCCGGCCGGTAATGCAGTCATTATATTTCAGCCAGGCATAAGAAGTATCTTTAAAATAACAGGAGATAAAATCTTTATTGATCCGGGCCTCCTTGCCCACCAGTTCCATATAGCCCATCTTACGGGTTGTTTCCAGGCGTTTATTACTCCATGATATCGTATCAGGGTTACAGCCCTTGAAGCTGATCGTCACAAAGGGACTGTCGGGATGTGGATGATTAAACGTGATGGGCTTATCAGAGCAGGCGGTATCACAAAAATTGGGCGGGGCAGAAGCAGAACCGCAGGCGCTGAAAGACCAGGCAACAAAACTGGCAGCAACCAGTACTAAAATAAATCGCATATGTATTGGGTTTTATAGTCAAACAAAAATAACCATTGAGGGCTATCCTTACTAAAATTCTTTTCCGTTGTTTGTTGAAAGCGTTCAAGTAGTATCTTCGGCGCATGAGTGAAAAACATGTGAATACGCTGCGCAAGTTTAAGCAGCAGATGCCAAAGAACCGCCGCCGCTTCCGCACCTTCCTGACCAAACTGGAAAAAAAAGCCCCGAAAGGAATTGAGAAGATAACCGCTGCCATTGAAAAAGAAGTATGGCAGGAAGTGGATTGCCTGACCTGTGCTAATTGCTGCAAAACAATGACGCCGACTTTCACTGCGGCCGATCTGAAAAGAATCTCTGCTCATTTCGGGCAGTCCGTGGAAGAGTTTAAAGAAAAGTGGTTGTACAAAGAAAGAGGCAGTGGTGACTGGATGAATAAAAAACAACCCTGCCAGTTCCTCAACCTGAAGGATAATAAATGCAGCATCTATGAGATCCGCCCGGACGACTGCGCCGGTTTCCCGCATCTTCCCAAACGCATGAAGGATTATGTGCATGTGCACAAGCAGAACGTGGAATACTGTCCCGCTACCTATAAAATGGTGGAGAAAATGCTCGGGCAGATTGATGTGAAGTAGGGTACTGTCGATGGACCATGGACCATCGACCATGGACGTTTTTAAAGAAACACATCTTCGAGCAGGAAATATTCCGGTTCTTTATTACGGAACAGCGTTATCGCCAGTATATCGTATTGCATCCATTTATAACCGGGGTTGTGAAATAAGAATTCATCAGCCGCCCGTTGCAGGTTCTTGAATTTCCTTTTCGTTACACTGTCTTCGGGATGGCCGAAGGGAGAATCCTTCCGGGCCTTTACTTCGATGATATGCAGCTTCTCTTGTTTGCTGGCAATGATATCGATCTCGTAATGCGAATGCCGCCAGTTCACATGCAGAACGGTGTAGCCTTTTTCCGTCAGCCACCTGGCCGCCATCGCTTCGCCTTCCTTTCCCAAATCATTATGTGAGGCCATGCTGTATCTTTACAGTAAGTTATTAAAAGAATTTTATTCATGAAAGGTATTGCAGGGCTTACGGGTACGGTCAAACATTACGATTGGGGCGGCACACAACTCATCCCTTCTTTATTACAGGTGGACAATAAGGAGCAACAACCTTATGCAGAATACTGGCTCGGTGTTCATCCTTTGGCTGATGGCATCGTGGAGGACGGAACAGGCGGCACTTCCATTTTAAAAGATATCATCAGCAACAATAAGGAACAAGCATTGGGCGAAAGAGTGAATAAGCAATTTGGTAACCTGCCTTATTTGCTCAAGGCCATGGAGGTAAAAGATATGCTCTCCATCCAGGTGCATCCTTCAAAAAAAGCAGCAGAAGAAGAATTTGCCAAAGAAAATGCAGCGGGTATCCCGTTAACAGCAGGCAACAGGAATTATAAAGACGATAACCACAAACCGGAATTAGCAATGGCGTTGAGTGATTTCTGGTTATTACATGGATTTAAATCAGAAGTCGAATTATTGAAAATATTTGAACAGGTAAAAGAACTGAGCGGGTTGAAAGCACTGTTTCAATTGGGTGGTTACGGAGCCCTGTACAGCAAGCTGATGACAATGCCGCAGGAGGAAGTGGATAAACTCTTAAGTCCGCTGGTCAGCCGGATCATTCCATTATATAAGGAAGGTAAACTCGACAAGTCAAACGAAGATTTCTGGGCGGCAAGAGCTGCATTGACCTATTCGCAAAATAATCATATCGACCGGGGTATATTCTCTGTTTACATTTTTAATTTATTGCATTTAAAAAAGGGGCAAGCCATTTTCCAGGATGCTGGTATCCCACATGCCTACCTCGAAGGTCCGAATGTGGAGATCATGGCCAATTCCGATAATGTGTTGCGGGGCGGGTTAACGACCAAGCATATTGATGTAAAGGAATTACTGAAGCATGTAAAATGCGAGGCCAC
>CADEDV010000013.1:91656-99961 GCA_902826165.1 uncultured Bacteroidota bacterium | reverse complement strand
GATGCACCTTGTGACGGCAAGCCCTGGAATGGTGATAAATTAAAAATGCTCAATTATGGGAAGCTACCCCGTTCTCCCGGTGCCACGCAGGATAAGTACATGCTGAACTGGCCACCGTTTGGGAATGATATTTATCTCAACGCAGTAGAAGACAAAGACGAAGTAAGAACTAAGAAATACGAACAGGCCAAACAACACACCCTTGGGTTTATTTATTTCATGCAGACGGAACTGGGGATGAAAAATATTGGCCTGGCCGATGATGAACTGGATAACGGGATGGCACTGATCCCTTATAACCGTGAAGGAAGAAGGCTGAAAGGAGTAGTGCGGATGAATATCAATCATATCAAAGACCCTTACGATTATACTTTATACAGAACAGGGATTGCAGTGGGTGATTACCCGGTGGATCATCATCATGCCAGGTATCCCGGCAAAGTACCGGAGATCGAATTCCCGCCGATCCCGGCTTACAATATTCCGTTGGGTGCATTGATACCGGAAAATATTGACGGGCTTATTGTTTGTGAAAAAGGAATTTCAGTAACCAATATTGTGAACGGAACAACAAGGTTGCAGCCGGTGGTGTTGCTGACAGGACAGGCTGCTGGTGTACTGGGAGCAGAAGCAGCCAAAAAGCATAATAAAAAACTGATTGGTGTAAAAGGAGTTGGAGTAAGAATGATTCAGCTTAAATTACTTCAGGCGAAAGCTTACCTTTTACCATTTACAGATGCAAAAGCAGATCATCCTTATTGGGAACAAATACAAAAAATAGGAGTCACAGGCATTTTACGGGGCACCGGGAAACCGGAAGGCTGGGCGAATAAAATGTTTTTTTATCCCGACAGTGTTATTGCTGTTGCTGAACTGGAAAAAAATATTACTGATTATATACCCGGATACCATGTATTGGACCTGGACGATTCAATACTGACTATCGGAAATGCTGTTCAAATTCTGCAAAAGATGCACCAGGCCATCAGTTTTTCTTATTCCAGGTATCCTTCCGTTGTTGACGAGGTATTCCGGTCAGGAAATTTTGCCAGTATCTGGAGTAATATTGGGTTGAAAGATTATCAGCCCGGCAGATTGATCAAACGATTTGAATTTGCAGCCCTGGTTGATTCGTTATTAGATCCATTCATGATCAGGGGCCAATTTATAAATATTGAAGGAAAATGAAACACATCTTTCTTAGCTGTTATTTGATCTTAGTGTGGAATAGTTTGTTGTCGCAGCAGGCAGTTAAAGACTGGCGGCTTGCTATCCAGACATGGACTTTTCACAAGTATTCTTTTTTGGAAGCTGTTGAAAAAGCAGACAGTCTTGGGGTCATTGACCTGGAAGTGTATCCCGGTCAGAAAGTGGGTGGAGAAATACCCGGAGTCTTTAGCTATACACTGGATAAGGATGCGAGGGATAAACTGAAGCAATATTTGCACTATAAAAAGATGAGGGTGGTGGCACTGGGCGTCATTGATAAATACTATTACAATAAAGACAACCTCGAAAAATTCTTTGAGTTTGCAAAGTATATGGGCATCCCATATATCACTGCCGAACCGGAATGGGAAGACCTGGATGAATTCAACCGGCTGGCCAAAAAATACAAGCTCAAAGTAGCATTGCATTGCCATCCCAAACCCTCCAGTCATTACTGGCATCCGGATTCAACACTGAAAGCGATGAAAGGCAGAACACATATCGGAGCCTGGCCTGATCTTGGACATTGGGCAAGAAATGGGGTGAATATAATGGAGGGATTAAAAAAGATGAAAGGAAAATTATGGGGAATGCATTTCAAAGATACCAGGGAGTTCAATAACCTGGATGCTGAAGATACGTTGTATGGTAAAGGTGTTTGTGACCTGCCCGGGGTGATACTGCAACTCATCAAGCAACGGTTTAGTGGCGTTGTTTCCATGGAATATGAAGCACATGAGGATAATAATATGGAGGATATGCGAAAGAATAAAGCTTTTTTCGACGGAGAATTGCGGAAGTATTATAAAGTAAACGAGATAGTACAAAATTTAAATTCCCAATCAGTATATGGCATCCAGGAGAAAATTTTTGCAACAGCTTGGAGCTGCTTCCCTGGCAGCACCTTTGTCTTCGTTTGCAGCAACAACTAACGGGAGGGTAGAAGAGCGACTGATCCCCTATGAAAGAAAATGGGTTGTTGCAGATGAGATCAATGTTGCTGTGATAGGTTTTGGTATTATGGGCAGTCGCAATGCTAAAACATTATTACAGGTACCCGGTGTAAAGCTAGTAGCTGTTTGTGATCTCTACCAGGGTCGGTTAGAAAGAGCAAAGGAATTATATGGTCAGCAATTGTTCACCACACAATTTTATGAAGATGTATTGAACCGAAGCGATATTGATGTCGTGGTGGTGTGTACCAGTGACCAGTGGCATGATAAGATAACGATCGATGCGATGAAGAAACGAAAAGCGGTGTATTGTGAAAAGCCAATGGTGCACCGTATCAGCCAGGGTTGGGAAGTGATCAACGTACAACAACAAACGGGTGCTGTACTCCAGGTGGGTAGCCAGCGGGTCAGCAGCATTGCTTATGCTGAAGCAAAGAAATTATACAAGGCCGGGGAGATCGGGCAATTGAATTGCATTGAAGCCTCCTTTGACCGGCATACGGCATTGGGTGCCTGGCAATATACTATGCCGGTGGATGCAACAACGAATACCATTGCCTGGAAAAAATACCTGAAGGAAAATCCATCAACCCCTTTTGATGCAAAACGTTTTTTCTGGTGGCGGAATTATAAAGAATATGGAACAGGCGTAGCTGGTGATTTATTTGTTCATTTGTTATCCGGCATTCATTTCTTAACCGATTCAAAAGGGCCATCGAAAATATTTGCCACCGGGGATCTCAGTTATTGGAAGGATGGCCGCAATGTGCCCGATGTAATGACCGGTGTGATGGAATACAAAGCCACAAAAGAACACCCGGCTTTTCAGGTTTTATTAAAAGTCAACCTCGCCAGCGGTGCAGAAAAAGTAGAAAGTGGTAAAGTGAAATTTTATGGCACTGAAGGGGTGATTGATTTTGGCGGGAATGATTTTACCGTGTACAGGAATAAATTTTCTTCCTACCCGAATATAGGAGGATGGGATGCACTGGATACTTATCCCGATGCCATGCAAAAAGAAATATGGAAAAATTACCAGCAACAATATCCCGATGCGGTGCTGCCTGCAACGGATCTTTCGGCGATCCGGTATGCAGCCCCGGCAGGTTATGATGACCGGCTGGATCATTTCATTCACTTCTTTGAATCGGTACGAACTGGCAAGCCGGTGGTCGAAGATGCCAGTTTTGGTTTCCGGGCTGCTGCGCCCTGTTTGGCCTGCAACGAAAGCTATTTTCAGCAAAAGGTCATTCACTGGGACCCGGTTCATATGAAACTCCTTTGATTTTTCAGCATCTTCAATAGCCCCCTTTAGGGGGCTGGGGGCTATCTTTGCTCCATGCCAGAAAAAACATATTCCTACCAGCAGTTATTTGATTTTACAAAAGCGGTTTTCGAAAAAATAGGTTGTTCTCCTGCACATGCTGATACGGCTACCAAAGCCTTATTGTCGGCGGATGTACGTGGTATTGATTCACATGGCGTGGCCCGGTTAAGTGGTTATGTTCGTTTATGGGAAACCAAAAGAGTGAATGCGACACCGGATATAAAGATCATTCATGAAACTCCTTCCACCGCAGTGGTGGATGGTGATAGCGGATTGGGTTTGGTGATCGCACCGTTTGCCATGCAGATCGCTATTGAAAAAGCAAAGCAGGTGGGAACAGGCTGGGTAAGTGTACAGAACAGTAATCATTTTGGTATTGCAGCCCATCATGCTATGATGGCATTGGAACATGATATGATGGGGATTGCCATGACCAATGCAAGCCCGTTAGTGGCACCTACTTTTTCTATTGATAAAATGCTGGGCACAAATCCTATTTGTGTGGCCGCTCCTGCAGGAAACGAACCTGCATTTGTTGCTGACCTTGCTACCACCACCGCTGCGAATGGTAAATTAGAAATACTGCAACGCAAAAGTTTGGATACTCCCGCCGGCTGGGTACAGGATGCAGAAGGTAATCCTTCTAATGATCCGCATATTTTAAAAAAAGGAGGAGCTTTGTTACCCTTAGGCGGAGACAGAGATCATGGCAGTCATAAAGGCTATGCACTGGGTGCGGTGGTGGATATTTTTTCTGCTTTATTAAGTGGTGCGAACTATGCACCCTGGGTGCCGCCTTTCCCTGCGTATGTACCGATGCCGGCACAACAACCCGGCAAAGGAATCGGGCATTTCTTAGGTGCTATGCGGATCGATGCTTTCCGGCCGGCGGATGATTTTAAAAAAGATATGGATCACTGGATACAGGGATTCCGTTCCTGCAGGACCGTACCCGGCCAGGAAAAAGTATTGGTGCCGGGTGATCCGGAGAGAGAATATGAAGAGGAACGAATGCAGAAGGGTATACCGTTACTTGATTCTGTAGTGACAGACCTCACTGTATTGGCCGAAAAATTTTCTCTATCTTGGTGACCCAATTTAAAGTAGCTATGAAAGCATTATTCTCCTGCCTTGTCCTGATGGTATCAATTTTATTTTTTTCATCCTGCCAGAAAGAAATAAATTATATCTCAACTGTTGCCCCTGTAGCAGATAGTATTTACCTCGAGCAGATAATTTCACTTGATACCACTATTGCTCCGGCTGATACGCTTGATAAAACTGTTTTTCAGTATGATGCATCAAAAAGAATAAAGGAATCCCTCAGTGCGTCTGGGAGTCCGGGTGCAGCTGATACGGTGCGTCATGAATTTTTTTACCAGGGTACCAGTAATTTGCCTTTTAAATATGTGTATTATGTAGTTGATAATTGGGGTGGGCCCGTTTACAGGCATTCAGACACAATTTATTTTCAGTATGTAAATGGCATAGTGAGTAAAGACTCGGTTCTTGGTTGGAATCTCGCCACAGGTCAGAATACTAAAGCTCAAGTCAGGGAATTTTCAATTTCAGGTAACACCGTTACAAAGCAGGTCCGGACTTATCAGTATGTATCCGGAAACTATGTACTGGCTGGAACTGGTGCAGCTGGCTATACCGTTACAAAGCAAGCTGACAATATTACCAATCATGTTTTAGCAAGCGGTGATGGTTATTTTGAGCAAATGCAATGCACCTATGATAACAAACCGAATCCTTTGGTAAAGGCTTTTCCGGTAAGATACCCTGTTTGCGAATCCCCGATTATTAATGATTGGAACAACCAAGTGAATAATCCACTTACAGTTCAGTATAAGGAAAGCGGAAGTAGCGGCACTGATAATGAGTTGTATAATTATGTTTACAGGCAAGATAATCTTCCTTCAAGCGCATCTTTTTCAAGTTCATTTGGTTTTGCGGGCTATAACAAGCTGTTGTATATATATAAACGGTGGTAGTAGCAGGTAGATGAATTAGGCGTATTATTACAAACAGTTGTTGTTTATATGCCAGCTGTCAAAGTGATCGGGTTGGTATAATGCCGGAAACGATTTCGTAAATAGATTGGGATTTATCTTGTAATTCGTACAGTTTACTCAGGTTGCAGTTATCTTTGCTGCCAATTTTTAATCCTTAAAAATCTCGGGAGGGGGAACAAATGAAAGTAATGAAGTTTGGAGGCACCAGTGTAGGCAAACCGGAAAGGATGCACCATATTGTGTCGCTGGTGACCAAAGAAACAGAACCGGCTATCGTGGTGTTATCTGCATTGTCAGGTACCACCAATGCATTAGTGGAAATTGGTGAACATATTTCAAAAGGTGACCGCAATGCGGCCAAGCAAACCATTGATAAACTGGAAGCGCATTACCAGGATTTTATTTCCAAATTGGTACAGAAACCAGAGGCAGTTGCTAAAGCCAAATCCATCATTGCCGAACATTTTGAATTCCTGAATATCATTTTGAAGATATCTTTCAGCGAAGCCCTGAATAAAGATATACTGGCGCAGGGCGAATTGCTGTCCACCAAATTATTCTGTGTGTACCTGGAAGAACAGGGCATTGAACATATGTTATTACCTGCATTGGAATTTATGACGATTGATTCGTATGATGAGCCACAGGTGGGCAGTATAAAAGTAAAGCTGTCCCAATTATTACAGCAGCATAAAGACAAAAAGATCTATGTAACACAGGGATATATCTGCCGCAATGCAAGAGGCGAAGTGGATAACCTCAAAAGGGGAGGTAGTGATTATTCCGCTTCCCTGATCGCAGCGGCCATCAATGCTACTGTTTGCGAAATATGGACCGATATTGACGGCATGCACAACAATGATCCAAGGATCGTAAAGAAAACGGTGCCGGTAGAGCGGATGAGTTTTGACGAAGCAGCAGAGTTAGCTTATTTCGGGGCGAAGATACTGCACCCTGCATCTATATGGCCGGCTCAAACCTACAATGTACCGGTGAGGCTGCTCAATACTATGGAGCCACAAGCCAAAGGAACACTGATCGAAGAGAAAGCAGGAAGTGTGGGGGTGAAAGCGGTGGCGGCCAAAGATAATATCATCGCCATCCGTATCAAGAGCAGCCGCATGTTACTGGCCTATGGATTCTTAAGAAAGATATTTGAGGTATTTGAAAAATACAGGACGCCGATTGATATGATCACCACTTCGGAAGTGGCCGTATCACTGACCATTGACAGTTCAGCACACCTGAAGGATATCCTGAAAGAACTGGAACCATTTGGTACGGTGGAAGTAGACCAGAACCAGACCATCATATCAGTAGTTGGTAACGAAATATCCAAGACAGAAGATATGGTGAAGAAATTATTCGGCTCCATTATGAATATCCCGGTGCGGATGGTGAGCTACGGAGGAAGCCCGCATAATATTTCCCTGCTGGTGCCGGCTGAATACAAAACGCAGATATTGCAGCAGCTGAATAAGGGCATGTTTGGGCTAGAATAAGTCATCGGAATGACATTAGCGAGGTTAATTAATGTTAAGACAGGATAATTGTAATAAGCAGATTGTAAATTGCCGGTACATGAGAGTACCGGCAATTTTATTACTATTCCTTTGGGCTTTTACCGGCAATGCCCAGCGAACCATCAAAGGCCGTGTGGTGAATGAAGCCACCGGTGCTGCTATTCCCGGCAGCAGTGTTTTTATCAGTAATACTTCCAAGGGAACAGTCACTAACAGCGAAGGGCAATTTGAACTGAATGATGTGCCGGCCGGTAAGCATGACCTGGTGATTTCCTGTATCGGTTATGAGACCAATGTCTATTCATTCAATGAACAGCAATTACCGCTGCAGGTAAAAGTGCAGTTATCTATTAAAGTAAAAGAACTGGCGAATGTAACCGTGGAGCCATTCCTGGAAGAGGGCTGGGACAAATGGGGAAAGATGTTCATGGATAATTTTATCGGATCGACGGAGAATGGAATGCATTGTAAGATCAGGAATACAAGTAAGATCAAATTCAGGTACTATAAAAAAAGCAACCGGGTAATAGCTTATGCCGATGAACCCATCATTATTGAGAACAAGGCACTGGGCTATACGATCAAGTACCAGCTGGAAAATTTTGAAGTGAGTTTTAAAGAGCATACTACTTTTTATCTCGGCTACCCGCTGTTCGAAGACAAGACCAAAGAAGGCAAGGAGCCGAAAGAGAAATGGCTGCGCCGCCGTACGGAAGCCTTTAAGGGGTCGGTGGTGCATTTTATGCAAAGCCTTTACAATAATAAATTGAAAGAAGAAGGATTTGAAGTTCGCCGCATGGTACGAAGCCCCAACCTGGAAAAGGAGAGGGTGAAGCAAATCTATAAAGGCCCTGCAAGAACGATCAAAACAAGTCCCGGTGGTGGTATGGTGATTGAGATCGGAGCTCCGTCGGCTGGTGCAGCAGGTGATTCTTCCACCTATTACCAGCAGGTGATGCGGCAGAAAGATGATATTGATGTGTATGGAGCAGATCTGCTGACGGCAGACAGTCTTATAGTGCAAGCAGAAGGAAAGTACAAGGCATTATATTTCCCCAACTATCTCTACATAACGTATAAAGGAGAATTTGAAGAGGAAGCCTACCTGAGATCAATCATGGAAAACAGGAAACCCGGTTTCCAGCGTTCGCTGGTGATGCTGCTGAACGATGAATTTATAACTGTCGATGATCAAGGGAATTATTACAACCCACAGGATTTTTTTACTTCCTGGTACTGGGGCTGGTCCGAAAAAATATCCAACCTGCTGCCGGT
>CADEDV010000013.1:0-91556 GCA_902826165.1 uncultured Bacteroidota bacterium | reverse complement strand
ATCCAGGATGGTGCCGTCGGTTGTTTTAAAAAGCCCTGAACAATAGAGTTCGTTCAGTTTTTCTTCCGGCGTTGTGGTGGGGGTATTGCCTTTGTAGGCCTGTGCATTGATGAGCAGACTGAGAAAAATACCGGTAACTAAAACACTGATCTTTTTCATAACCTTTTCCTCCTTCCTGTAATTTACTACATGCTGCTGTTAGAATAAGGTTAAGAGTTTAAACAAAACAGCCCCACTTTCGTGAGGCCGTCTGTATTCTAATCAATATAATTATCTGGTTAGATGATCAACAAGGCATCACCATAACTGAAAAACCGGTATTTGTCCTTGATCGCTTTTTTATAGGCTTCCATGGTCAGTTCATAACCGGCAAAGGCACAGGTCATGATCAGCAGGCTGGTCTTGGGCAAATGAAAATTCGTTACTAATGAATCAGCGATATTGAAATCATAGGGCGGGTGAATGAACATATTGGTCCAGCCCTCGGAAGGTTTCAATAACTTCTGTGCAGTGAAAGAAGATTCCAAAGCTCTCATCGTAGTAGTACCAACAGAGCAAATACGGTGACCATATTCTTTGGCCCTGTTCACAATCTTGCAGGCAGTATCATCAATATTATAATACTCCGCATCCATTTTGTGTTTGCTGAGATCTTCCACTTCAATCGGGCGGAAAGTACCGAGGCCGGTGTGCAGGGTTACTTCGGCAAAACGGATACCTTTTATTTCCAGGCGTTTGATCAGCTCCCTGCTGAAATGCAGACCAGCTGTTGGTGCAGCCACTGCTCCTTCATGTTTGGCATAAACGGTCTGGTAACGTTCCTTATCTTCTTCGTCGGGTTTTCTTTTGATGTATTTGGGCAACGGTGTTTCACCAAGTTTCTCCAACTGGGCTCGGAATTCTTCTTCACTTCCTTCCCAGAGAAAACGGATGGTACGGCCACGGCTGGTGGTGTTGTCAATTACTTCTGCCACCAGGTCTTCCTGGTCGCCGAAATAGAGTTTATTACCCACCCTGATCTTCCTTGCGGGATCAACGATCACATCCCAGAGGCGATTGGGTTTGTTTAATTCACGGAGCAGGAACACTTCGATCTTGGCGCCTGTTTTTTCCTTGCGGCCGTACATACGGGCCGGGAATACTTTCGTGTTGTTCACCACAAAAGCGTCTTTGTCGTCAAAATAGTCCAGGATGTCGCGGAAGTGTTTGTTCTCGATCTGGCCGGTGTGACGGTGCACCACCATCATCCGGGCATCTTCTCTTCTTTTCGCAGGGTTCTGGGCAATAAGGTTTAACGGAAGGTCGAAACGGAATTGTGAAAGCTTCATGAGTATAATAATTTTTTCCTGATCTCATGACGCAAACCGGGCGGAGAGAAGCTTTCGGGGATGAACCCTATGCCTGCCAGTGCGGATCAAATCCGGCCTTACGGCGCCGGGTTTGGTCAATACGATGACTTTTAAAGGCGGCGAAGTTACGTCATCCGGGCCCAAAATCCCGTTTTATTTTGCACATTCTTTCTACCACCCTGGACGGCATTTCCCCGCCAAATACCGCCTTGCACGGATGGGATAAAGCCTTAAGAAGGCGAATTTTATGCTTTTAGTTGGCCCCCGGCATCTTAAATTTGTTGACTGTCTAAAACTGAACCCCACCTTTATGAAGAAATTCCTGGTTGCACTCCTTATCCTGACCCCGTTCTTAGTACAAGCCCAATCAAAACCCCAGCCCAAAAAATACCCCGGTCTTTTATGGGAGATCAGCGGCAATGGTCTGAAAAAACCTTCTTACTTGTTTGGCACTATGCATGTCAGCAGCAAGATCGCTTTTCACCTGGCGGATTCCTTTTACATCGGTATCCGAAATGCAGATGTGGTGGCGTTGGAAACCAATCCTGAAAGCTGGCAGGAAGATATGAGCAAGTACGAATTGGGCGGAATGGATTACAGCATGGCCGGATTCGGTGGTTATTTTTCCAGCCCTTCTGATTATTTAAAAATATCCACCCTGAAATTTTATAAGTACGATAAAAAGATCGAAAGTTCCTTGTACAGTAATCCGTCAACGATCAATAACCTTTTGTACCGTTCATATGGAAATGAATCCGCCGATTTTGAAGAAGATACTTATCTCGACATGTATATCTACCAGTGCGGAAAGAAATGGGGCAAGAAAGTAGCGGGTGTAGAAAACTATGGAGAGAGTATGAAGCTGATGCAGGAAGCGTATAAGGATGCAGCAAAGGACAAGAATATCAAAGAAAGAAGCTATGATATAGATGAAGAATATGGCATGGATAAATTACAGGAAGCTTATCGCACCGGGAACCTGGACCGGTTGGATTCTATTAACAAACTCAACAGTATGTCGGATGCCTTTGATGAGAAATTCTTATACAAAAGAAATGAGATACAGGCTAATTCTATTGATTCCATTTTAAAAAGCAAGTTCACTTTGTTTGTGGGTGTTGGAGCAGCCCATCTGCCGGGTCAGCGTGGTGTAATAGAAATGCTGCGGGCAAAAGGATATAAACTGAGACCCGTGAAGATGGGCCAAAGGGATAGTAAGCATAAAGAGCAGGTAGAGAAGATCAGGGTGCCGGTTACTTTCAGTACACAAACTGCAGATGACGGTTTTTGTAAAGTGGATATTCCCGGTAAGTTTTACAAATTTGGTGAAGATGCTTCCCTCGATCAGCAGCAATATGCAGATATGGCCAATGGAAGTTATTATATGGTGACCCGTATAATGACCAATGCCTCTATGTGGGGACACAGTGCAACAGACGTGTATAAAAAGATCGACAGCCTGCTGTATGAAAATATCCCGGGCAAGATTGTATCCAAAACAAAGATCATCCGCAATGGCTACACCGGCTTTGATATAACCAACAAAACAAGAAGAGGTGATATGCAGCGGTACAAT
Organism: uncultured Bacteroidota bacterium; assembly: GCA_902826165.1. Lineage (GTDB taxonomy): Bacteria > Bacteroidota > Bacteroidia > Chitinophagales > Chitinophagaceae > CADEDV01. Next base: position 88,631 of record CADEDV010000013.1, on the reverse strand, counting down.
ATCATCATCACCCCGTTTGAGATATTGTTTTTTAAGATGAGTGGTAATGGTGATTATGTAAAGCTTGGGACAGAGGCGAATAAATTCTTTAACAGTATTCAGCTGAAAGAAAAGAATACGGATATGGCTATGAAAGGCTGGAGGAAATATTCACCGGCCTATGGTGGTTTCAGTATTGATCTTCCCCATGATCCGTATATCGGCAATGACGGAAGCTGGATCTATGATGCAGCAGACAGTACGGCAAATATCCATTACAGGGTAATCCGCACCGATATTCATAACTACCAGTTTGTAGGAGAGGATACATTTGATCTGGGCCTGCTGGATGAGACCTTTGCTGCATCAGAATTCATTGATAAGAATATCAGCCGTAAACTAGGCACTTATAAAGGCTATCCTTCACTGGATTGTAAGTACAAGGACAAAAGCGGTGGTGTTTTCCTGGCCCGTTTTCTGATCCAGGGGCCGCATTATTATACACTGGTGGCCCATGGCATGCAGGAAATACCCAAAATGCAAAGCTTTCTGAATTCGTTTGAGATCAAACCCTTCGTGTATGGTGAAACGAAAGAAAGAAAAGATACATCCCTCTATTTTACAGTGAAGAGTCCTGTTTTCCCGGAACAGAAAAAGGAAAAACTGGATATGCCCCGCTTCAATTATTTTGGTGGCTATGGTGATGATGAAGAGGAGGAAACAGAAAAAGATATGCTGGAAGGGGGCGCCTACCGCAGCAAAGTGATCAGTAATGATACCACCGGTGAGAAAATATATGTATCGTTCTATAAATCGCCACGGTATTTCTACACAAAAGACAGCAGTCGGCTGGATGACGATACTGAATCTTTTTCTTTCCGGGGGGATTCCACCTGGATCGTCCGGTATAAAAAGAGATATGAGCTGCCCAATAAAATGAAAGTTTGGGAAACCATTCTTTCGGATACCGGCAGCAGCCGCACCCTATGGACAAAAAGATATTATAAGGATGGTGTTGGGTTTTCACTGACAACACAATCTGACACGTTGAGTCAGCCCAGTGTATTTATAAAATCGTTTTATGAAACCTTTGCACCGGCTGATACATTAAAAGGGATCAACCCTTACGAAAAGAAATCTGCTGTATTCTTTGCTGATTTTATGAGCAAAGACAGCGTTTTACATAAAAGAGCTGTAAAAAATATTGCAACGATCGAACTGGATTCGTCAGACTTCCCACAGTTAAAGAAAGCGATTACTTCACTGACCTGGGAAGAGAAAAAATACCTGGACACCAAAAAAGCATTGATCGGTAAGCTGGATGATATGAAGACAAAAGTGGCTGCTGATTACCTGAAAGAACTCTATTATGCTGCCGGTGACACGGTCGATATTCAGTACACCGCACTGGAAACACTGTTGCAGCAGCAAACGCAATATGCCTACAATGTATTCAGGGATATTGTAACGGTTGAACCACCGGTACTTGAAAAAAGCGGGAAGGGATATACGATGTATCCACCCCTGTCTGCCCTCCGGAATTTTAACCTTGATGGAGATTATTTTGGCGGCTATAAGGATGGGGATTTTCTTCGGGAACTGCATGATTCATTGCAACTAACCCGCACTATTTTGCCTGACCTGTTGCCTTTGCTGAACCTGGACGATTATAAAAACCCCATGATGCAATTGCTCGGGCAACTGGTGGACAGCAACCTGGTGAAACCAAAAGACTATGAGATTTATTTCAGCAAATTCTTTATCGAAGCCAAACAGGAATTAAAGAAACAGGCTATTGCAGAAAAAAAAGCTGCTATCGAAAAAGCTGAAGAAAGTAAAACAGATAAAAAGAAACCTGCTTACATGGATTATGAAGAGAAAGATGCAGGCAATGATGACCTGAGTCTCTATGCTACTTTATTATTGCCTTACTGGGACAGCAAACCCAATGTGCAGCCATTATTGCAGCAGATGCTGCAATCGAACGATAAGCGGCTCAAGTATAATACACTCCTGCTGATGATGAGGAATAATAAACCTTACCCGGATAGTTTATTGACTTATTTCGGCAGCCTGGATGAATTCAGGTATGAGCTTTACGGCGACCTGAAAACAATGAAACAGCTGGGTAAGTTCCCGGTAAAATATAATAATCACCTTGACCTCGGTAAGAGCAGCCTGGTCGGTTCACAATCCTATGGTAAGCCCGATACATTAGCTTATGTAGACCGGCTCCCGGCCGAGTATAAGGGTAAAAAAGGATTCTTTTATTTCTTCAAATACAAAAGCAAAAAAGATGATGCAGGCTGGAAGCTGGCCATCGTTGGATTAGTGCCGGAAGATCCCGGTCAGTTTGAATTTGATGAAAAGGATAAATTCCCTTCCTTTACTTCCGTAGTACCCGGCTGGAATACAAGCTTTAAAGGTTATGGCGAATACAACTTTACAGGGCTGCTGGATGTAAAGATCAAGGAAGACGAACCGTTGAACGACCAACTGAGAAAAGAGATGAAGAAGAAACTCTATTCACGAAGGGAAAGTGCAAGAGAGTTTTACGAAGATGAAAGTGAAGGAAGATATGATGCAGTTCCCCGGATCAGGTTTTGATCAGGCAACAGTACCCGTTGGGATAGAAGCGATCAGTTTTTGTGTATAGGCTGATTGCGGGTTAAAATAAATATCATCGGCTTTGCCGCTTTCTTCGATCTTTCCTTTGTTCATGACCATGATACGGTCGCTGATATAACGGACAACGGAAAGATCATGCGAAATGAAGATAACGGTGAAGCCGAATTCTTTTTTCAGGTCGTTGAGCAGGTTGAGTACCTGGGCCTGCACACTTACATCCAACGCAGATACTGACTCATCACAAATAATAAAAGAAGGGTTCAATGCCAGTGCCCTTGCAATAACGATCCGTTGTCGCTGGCCACCACTGAACTCATGCGGGTAGCGGGAAAAATGTTCTGCTTTCAGGTTTACTTTCTCTAATAGCTCTGTTACTTTTTCTTTCCTGGCTTTTTCTGTTAAAACGATATGATGCACTTTTAATGGTTCTGCAATGGCAGAGCCGATCGTCAACCGGGGATTCAGGGAAGAGTAGGGGTCCTGGAAAATGATCTGGATATCTTTGCGGAGCGAACGAAGTTCCTCTCTTTTTTTAGCCGTCAGGTCAATGCCATTGTAAGTGATCGTTCCGGAAGTCGGGTCGATGAGCCGCAATAAGGTTCTTCCCAATGTTGTTTTCCCGCAGCCACTTTCACCTACTAATCCTAAGGTTTCTCCTTTATACACTTCAAAGCTGATATCATCCACTGCTTTTGTGAAGGCTGTTGCTTTGCCAAATAGTGTTTTTTTTGCCGGGAACCAGACGGAAAGTCGTTTAGCTTCAAGAAGGACCTCCGACGATGAACCATGGACAACTGAACTGTCTTTCACCGGATGAACTGTAGCTGTTGTCTGTGGTCTGTCGCCCGGAATACCCAAAAAGTCACTAACCACAAGCAATCTTTCTCCCCGTTGATGATTCACCGGGCGGCAGGCCATCAATGCCCTGGTATATGAATGCTGAGGTGCAGTAAGCAATGACCTGACATTATTTTCTTCTACGATCTCCCCTTTATACATCACCAGGGCACGGTCAGCGATCTCGGCCACCACGCCCAGGTCATGGGTAATAAAGATGACACCCATATTGGATTGCTGCTGCAATTCTTTGATCAGTTGCAGAATTGTTTTCTGTACGGTCACATCTAATGCCGTGGTCGGTTCATCGCAAATTAATAAAGAGGGTTCACAACACATGGCCATAGCGATCATCACCCGTTGCTTCTGCCCGCCGCTGAGCTGGTGCGGGTAACGGTCGAATGCTGCTTCCGGATCGGGGAGCTTTACTTTATTGAACCAGTCAAAAGTCTTTTGTTTTGCAGCAGCTTTGGATAATTTCTTATGTAACTGCAATGCTTCCATCACCTGTTTACCGCAGGTCATTACGGGATTCAGGGAGGTCATTGGTTCCTGGAAGATCATAGCGATCTTATTGCCTCTTATATCCTGTAGCGAATGACGGTCTTTCTTTAATAAATCAATAACCGTGTTCCCATCTTCGGCAAATAATATTTCCCCGGAAGGATAATGCGCAGGAGGCGAGGGTAGCAGCTGAAGGATGGATAAAGAAGTAACTGATTTACCTGAACCTGATTCTCCAACAATAGCAACTACTTCGCCCCGGTTTACGGTTAAGGAAATATTCTTCAGCGCATTTGTAATGCCTGATTCCGCTGTGAAATCAACGGAGAGATTATTTATCCGGAGAAGGGGCTGCATTATTTCACCACCACTTTGATGGGTATTTTTTTACCCGGTGTTGGATAATAAGCCATACATACTGCACAGTTTTCCTGTTTGGCCGTATCAATACTGAAATAAAACTCATCACCTGCATTGATCGTGGCGGGGAAATTACAGGGGCTGCCCAGGCCAAAGGCCTTAGTATAGATTTTCTTTGTGGTTTCATCTGTCCAGCTGGCTTCCACTAAAGAAGGATCTATATTGCCTTCAATGACACTGATAGTATAATTCATACAGAGGCCTTTCACTTCAAGCCGCCCTTTATAAACAGCGGAGGCTTTTTTCTTAGTACAATTTTCTGCTGAAATGGTCAGCAGGAAGATGCCGGCGAGGAAGATGAATAGTTTCATATAAGATGAGTTTAAAATTTCAGGTGCCTGACGGTCAGGCCATCATTGATCAGTTGCTTCAGCGATTCAATCCCTATTTTCAAATGCGTTTCTACAAAACTGGCCGTTACTTTTTTATCACTTTCTTCTGTTTTCACACCTTCGGGGATCATCGGCTGATCACTCACCAGCAATAAGGCACCGGTGGGGATCTTATTATAAAAACCTACAGTAAAAATAGTGGCTGTTTCCATATCAATGGCATAGGCTCTTACTTTCGTCAGGTATTCTTTAAATACTTCATCGTGTTCCCATACCCGGCGGTTGGTAGTGTATACAGTACCGGTCCAGTAATCCACTTCATGGTCACGGATGGTGGTGGAGACAGCTTTTTGCAGGGCGAAAGCAGGTAATGCCGGCACTTCCGGTGGAAAATAATCATTGGAAGTACCTTCCCCCCTGATGGCTGCGATGGGCAGGATCAGGTCGCCAAGCTTATTTCTTTTTTTCAGTCCACCGCACTTACCGAGGAAAAGAACGGCTTTAGGTTCTATGGCGGTCAGCAAGTCCATAATGGTGGCGGCGGTAGGGCTACCCATACCAAAATTGATAATCGTGATGTCACCGGCAGTGGCACATTGCATCGGTTTACCTTCACCGACTACCTTTACCTTATTCTCTTCAGCAAACATGTAAACATAATTGCTGAAATTGGTCAGCAGGATATATTTACCAAAATTCTCTAAGGATTCGCCGGTATAGCGGGGTAACCAATTGTGTACTATTTCTTCTTTACTCTTCATATTTCAATAAATTAAATTCTGCTAATTTAAAACTTTATTTTTGGACCGATGATAAAGATTGAATTTCCTGCGCCGGCCTTCAGTATAAAGACAGAAAACAGGAAAGAGTATATCCTGGATACGATCCGTAAAAAATGGATACTGCTGACCCCTGAAGAGTGGGTAAGGCAAAATTTTATTCAATACCTGGTGCAGGTTAAAAAATACCCGGCAACTTTGATTGCGGTCGAGAAGGAATTGCAACTGGGTGAATTGAAAAAAAGGTTTGATATCCTGATTTATGATGACCAGCATCAGCCCTGGATGATGATCGAGTGTAAAGAGATGAAAGTGAAACTGGATGAGAATGTGTTACAACAATTGCTGCGGTATAATATCAGTATCCCTGTTCCTTATTTGGTTATTACCAACGGCGAATATTGTTATGGGTATAAGAAAACAGGCCAGAATCTTCTGGAGATAGACCAACTCCCTTACATCACTTCAGGGCCAGGTTAGTCCCGTTTCAGATGATTGTTGGTCGCAGCGGATGTAAAAATACTTTTCAGCCATCCCGGATACAGTATTTTCGTACTGAAATTTTTTTATATGAGAAATCCACTGCTTGTTGTAGGCCTTTTTCTTTCTCTTTATGTACATGCCCAGGTTGGCATTGGTACCGTGTCTCCTGATAATTCAGCTGTTCTGGACCTGAGCAGTAACTCAAAAGGCTTACTCATCCCAAGGATGAATACGGTCGCAAGAACAGGAATTGTTGCTCCTGCCACAGGGCTGCTTGTATATGATACAGATGTCAACCGGGTCTTTTTTTACAATGGCAGTATATGGATGCAGGCATTAGTGTCAGCAGCCGGAAATAATACCAATATACAATTTAAAAGAAATGGATCATTCACAGGGTCGGATTCACTGAATTGGACAGCAAACGGACTTGAAATAGGAGGGGCAACCTACACAAAACGATTATATGTAAATGGCAATTCAGATGCCCCTCACCTAATTATCAGGGGGAATACAACGCAATCAAATACAAATCCTTTGTTCAAGCTGCAGAAAAGTGATGGGACTGATCTGCTCACCCTGCATAGTGATTATTATACCAACCTTTTCCTTGGACTTGCTTCAGGAAGTGCTAATACATTCTCCCTGAGTGTCAGCGGTTATGATAATACAGCCGTAGGATATGCTACACTGAATAAAAACACCACAGGTTACCTGAATACTGTCGTCGGTAAAAGAGCATTGACAGAGAATTTATCGGGTATAGCAAACAGTGCATTTGGGGCCGGGGCATTACAAAATAATTTATCTAATTACAATGTTGCTGCCGGGTATCACAGCCAGTTTTCCGGAACAAATGCAAACAGCAATGTATCCGCAGGCACGGAAAGTATGTTTTCGAATATTACAGGCAGTGGGAATACTGTACTTGGACGCCAATCCCAATTAGGTGGAAATGGATTTAACGGAGTAGTGGCTGTAGGACATCAAAGCCTGATTCAGAATAGCGGGAATTATAATACGGCGATAGGGTCAACTTCTTTATACAGCAATCAAACTGGGGTGAGCAATCTTGCTGCCGGAGTAAATGCAGGGTATTCGATTACCGGCTCATTTAATACTATCCTGGGTTCATTTGCCGGACAGAATGCAACAGGTTCACAAAATGTTTACATCGGGTTCCAGGCGGGTTATTCTGCCAGCGGGGATCATAAATTATATATTGCCAATAGTGCCACAGCCGATCCCCTGATCTATGGTGAGTTTAATAATTCATTGGTAAAGATCAACGGAAACCTGGGAGTCGGAACTTCTCCTGTTGCCAGTGCTAAACTGGAAGTAAGCAGCAATACACAGGGTTTTCTGCCTCCACGTATGACAGCTGCCCAACGGACAGCAATAGGTTCACCAGCTATCGGGTTGCATGTTTACCAGACCGACGGTATAGAAGGAGTGTGGGTGTATAAAAGTACAGGCTGGGTATTTGCGTATTAACCAGGAACTATATCAGCTTATGCTCATACGCATATTTCACCAGTCCGATCACCGAGTTGGTGCTGGTTTTGCGAAAGATATTCTTGCGGTGGGTTTCCACCGTTCTTTCGCTGATGAATAAGGCTTCAGCGATCTGTTTATTGTTATACTCTTTTTCAATCAGGCGAATGATCTCAATTTCCCGGTCCGTGAGATGAGCATCTTCATTTTGCTTTTTGCGCTGGCTGCTGCGTTGCAGTTCATCGATCACTTCTTCGCTGAAGTAGATACCACCGGCAGCAATTTTATCAAGAGCTTTCAGGAGTTCCTGCTTACCAATATTTTTCAGCACATAACCGGAAATATCGGAATCGTTGATCATTTCATTCACCAGGTCGCCCTGGCCACTCATAGAGAGGGCTAATATTTTAATGGCCGGGAATTTTTGTTTCACCAGTTTGGCCAATTCATTGCCGGGCAGACCGGGCATCATGATGTCGGTGAGTAAAATATCAACCGGTGTTTGGGTTAGCTTTTGTACAACTTCGGTGGGGTCGGTACTGGCAAAAACAAATTTAAAGCGATCATGTCCTTTGAGCAATGACATCAATCCGTCTATAACGATCTGGTGATCGTCAACCAGGGCCAGGGTAATTTTTTCGTTCTTCATGTGTGCTGAATGAAAGTACTATAATTTAAGCGGGCAGAAAAAATTAAACAATGGTTGACAGGAATTAAGCCGGTACATGCAATGCCACTACCGTTCCCCGGCCAGGGGCAGAATCAAAATCCACTGTTCCTTTCAGGTATCCGACCCGGGTGATGATATTCTTCAGCCCGATGCCTTCAAATTTTTCTTTATCGGTTGAGTCAAACCCTCTGCCATTGTCTTCGATGGTGGCATCAATACCATCCTTGTCTTTGATCACAGAAATATCAAGCGTACTGGCACGGGCATGTTTGATTACATTATTCACAGATTCCTGGATCACCCGGTACAGTACAATTTCGAGGTTAGCATCCAGCCGTTGTTCAAGCCCTTCAGTGTACAGGTGTACCCGGAGGGAACTTTTATCTAATTTATCCGTAAAGTCCTGTATGGCTGCAGCAAGCCCGTTCTTCAACAACACATTTGGCATCATGGTATGAGAAACTGTACGTACTTCTTTGCAACTTTCATCCACCAGTTCAATGGCTTTCGAAAACGATATTTTTTGTGCAGCATCGGTGAACTGTATGACAGATTCAAAGGCCGAGAGATTCATTTTGGCCGCACTCATCATCTGGCCTACGCCATCATGCAGATCTTTAGCGATACGCTGTCTTTCATTTTCTTCTGCTTCTATTACAGCTTTTGCAGCCTGTTCCTGTTGCAGCAGCAATTCCGCCTGCTGTTGAGCTTCTTTTTTGAACCGGTATTTTTTGTACTGGGAATGGAGCAGTAGCCCGCTAAGCAATACCAGCCCGGCAATACCGATGAATAAAAAATTCTGGAACCGGATCTTATTATCTTTTTGTTCGATCAGCCTTACTTTTTTTTCTGTTTCATACAAGGTTTGCATCTCCGCTAAGGCTTTGGGGTTAGCGTCGGCATACATGCTGTCCTGCAGGGTATTGATCTTTTTATAAGCATCAATGGCTTTATGATATTCTTTCGCTGCTTCATAATTCGTGGCGAGTGCAGTATAGATCATGGGCAGCTTGGCGCTGATCTTATTGATTTCAGCTATGCGTAATGCTTCTTCACCGCTTTGAATGCCTTCAGTTGTCTTCCCCATTTTTGCATACAGGTTGGATAGTTCTGCAAGGTCTGATACAATAAAGAAGGGGTCGCCGATATTTTGACGCAGCGGTTGTGCTTCTAAAAATGATCGTAACGCTTCATCCAGTTTTCCTTGTTTTTCTAATGCGGTACCGAGAATGAATAAACCATTGGCCCGGGCAACAATATCATTATTCTCCCTGGCTTTCTCAATGGCAATTTGTGCAAAATGATAAGCAGAATCCACGTTATTGAGTGAACCATGGCAGGAAGCCAGGTTGTTATATATAACAGCTGTGTAAGCCTGTGTCAATTGTTTTTCCTCCACCAGTTGAATGGCACTATGGAAATTCTGTATGGCAGATGGAAATTGGTTCAACTCCATCATCGCCCAGCCAATATTGACCCTTGCTTTCAGTTGCACTATGTAATCTTTACAGGTTTCAGCTTTTTTCAGTGCCAGGTAAAAACGTTCGAGTGCATCTTTCTTCCGACCCATCTTCATATAACACAAACCGGAGAAAGAGTAATACTGTGCCAGGTCAGACAACAGGGAGGGCTCTTTTTCAAGCCAGCTAATATTTTTTTCGACTAATGCCAATGCAGAATCAGGAAAACCTTCATTGTAATAATAACTGAATACAAACATTTCTGCTTTGGCCAGTTTGGCCGGGTTGGGTTCTTTTTTGAGCAGCGTAATAGCATGCAGGGAAAAAGACAGGCAGGAATCAAAATCGGCAGCCCGGTAAACATCACATAGTTTTAGCAGGATATCAATTTTGCCGGCAGTGGTTTTTTCTGCTGTTAATTGAGCCTTGAGTGTGGCAGGATCGGCCTGGGCTAATACGTTATTTTGCAGCGAGATAAGCAAGCTGATAAAGAGCAATGTTTTTTTACTATGGATGATAAAAATCTTCACAGTAGCAATTTGTATTTACAGGGGGACATGAACAGCCACCAATGTTCCTTTTCCCGGTGTGGAATCAAAATCAACTGTTCCTTTCAGGTATTCCACCCTGGTACTGATATTTTTCATGCCTATACCGTCGAATTTTGATTTGTCCTTGGTGTCAAAACCTTTACCATTGTCTTCAATAGTGGCACTGATGCCATCTGTATCTCTTATCACCGAAATATCCAGCGTATTGGCTCCTGAATGTTTGATCACATTATTCACACATTCCTGGATCACCCGGTACAAAACCGTTTCCACATTGGCATCCAGCCGCTGGTCCAGGCCTTCTGTATACAGGTGTACCTGTATTGTTTTCTTATCTAATTTATCAATAAAATCCTGCACCGCAGAACTGAGGCTGCTTTTTAATAAAGCATTCGGCATCATGTTGTGTGATACACTCCTGACTTCTTTACAACTTTCGTCCACTAGGCTGATTATCTTTTCGAAGGAGAGTTGCTGATCGGGGGAAGCAAATTTTATTTCGGATTCAAAAGCAGACAGGTTCATCTTGGCTGCACTCATCATTTGTCCCACACCATCATGCAGGTCACGGGCAATCCGTTTTCTTTCCTCTTCCTCTGCTTCGATTACCGCCTTTGTTGCCAGCTCCTGTTGCTTCATGATCTCTGCTTGTAACCGGGATTGCTGTTGCAGCCGGTAACGGCGATAGGCGGAGAATCCTAATAGTATTACCAGGGCCAGCAAGCCTGCAACGGCCATAATCACAATATTCTTCCGGGATATTTCCGACTGCTGTAGTTTAATTTCCTGTTCTTTCTTCTCCGTTTCATATTTCACTTCCATGTCGGCAATAGCTTTCACGTTAGCCTCATTGAGCAATGTGTCTTTGATAGCCGCATATTTTTTATGCAGTTCCAATGCCTGCGCCATGTTGCCGGTGGCAGAATAATAATCAGCTGCGACCCGGTAATAGTTTTTCAGGTCGTCTTTCTTATTGGTTGTTTCAATAACAGCAAATGCACTATCAAGGGATTGTTTTGCCAGTATATAATTTTTTTGATGGATGGAAGCCTGTGCCAGCCCTATCCGGGAGGAAGCCATATTTCGTTTGTTGCCGATCTGGTTATTGAGTGCAACAGAACGGGTGAAATACCAGGCAGCAGAATCATAATTTTTTTTCTGCAGGTAAATCTCTCCCAGGTCAGCCTGCACCAATGCGATCTGCCGGAGATCATTACTGCTTTCATACACCTTCATGGCATCGTTCAGGAAAGAAACAGAGCGGTTGTAATCTTCCTGTTCTTTATAAATGGAAGCGATGGATTGGTAACTGATCGCCAGTTCGTTTTTATCATCAACTGCTTTTTGAATGACAATTCCTTGTTCGAGGTGAGAGATGGCTTTTGCAAATTCTTTCTTTCTGGCATATACAATGCCAATGAAATTATGTGTTTTGGCAATTGCTTTTTTATCATCCAGTTGTTCGTATTCCCGCAGGGCGAATAAAAAATTATGAATAGCTTTTTCATAATCACCTATGTCTTTGTAAATAAAACCAATATTGTTATAGCTCATGGCAATACCGCCCTTGTCGTTGGCTTTTTGCCGCACTGTCAGTGCCTGGTTATATTTTTCCAATGCTTTTACATAGTTGCCCAGTTCAATATACACATTGCCTTCGTTGTTCAGTGCAAAGCCCATATTGATAAGGTCATTTGCCTTTTCAGAAAAAACATAGTAGGATTCAAAAGCTTTGATGGCGCCGGGATAATCCGCTTTCATATACCGGGCATAGCCGATGGAATTCCAGGCAAAGGCGGTATAGCGGGGAGATAAATTGAGCTGATCGTTTTGCCGGATGGCCTGCTCTGCATAATAGATGCCTGAATCAGGCTTTTCCCAACGATAGGTTTCCGCCAGCTTCAGTAATGCTTTTATGGTATTGCTATCTTTCCTTTCTTTAGTAATAATTTTTTGCAGGCTATCGGTTGGGGAAATTTGTGCAGTCATAATACTGCAAACGGAAAGTAATAGCAGGCAGGGTAACAAGTTTTTCAGCATGGTGGGGCAGGGTTGATGAATGTCTTTATAATCCCAAAACATCTTTCATACTGAAGATGCCTTTTTTATCTTTTATAAACTCAGCAGCCAGTACTGCACCCGCTGCAAAACCTTTGCGGTTATGGGCAGTATGGATGATCTCAATATCATCTACGGCCGATGAGTATTTCACATGGTGGGTGCCTGGTGCCGGGTCTTCCCGCTGGCTGATGATCTCCAGGTCTTCGGGGTTATCACTCAGTTCATTCACCCAGCGTTTTTTTCTTTTGATCTCGTTCAGCACCTGTTCCGCCAGGGTGATGGCAGTACCACTCGGCGCATCTTTTTTCTGGGTATGATGCACTTCCTCCAGTATCACTTCATATTCTTTATGCGGGGCCATCAGGGCTGCCAGTTTTTTATTGACCTCGAAGAAAATATTTACGCCAATACTGAAGTTGCTGGCATATAGAAAAGTGCCATCCTTTCCTTTTACCAGTTGGTTGATCTCGTCCATTCTTTCCGTCCAGCCGGTGGAGCCGCAAACCAGCGGGATACTAAAGCCAATGGCTTTTTTAATATTATCAAGTGCTGTATGCGGACCGGTGAATTCAATGGCTACATCGGCTTTCGCAATCTTTTCTGCATTGAAATCAGCGAGGTTATTCTCGTCAATTTTTAAAGCAATCGTATGCCCCCGTTGAACAGCGATCTCTTCAATGGCTTTTCCCATTTTCCCATAACCGATCAATGCAATATTCATAATGCTTGTTTTAATTTGCAGGCAGAACCTGTTTATTGCTGCAAATAACTTTAAAAATGGAGAAAGGAAAAACTTTATTCCGGTTACCGGGTCCTTTTATCTTTCAGGGAAAGTACGAGACTGATACCGTTGGTGCCCGCCATCTCGCTATGCCCGGGTTTGATGCGGAGACTGAGATCTGGGCTTACATCGAAACTTTTCAGGTGGGCATCTACGGTGGCATCCACCACATTCAATCCCCAAAGAATGATAAAAAACAACACAGAATAATCCACATCCCGGCGAAACTGGTCCCTGTAAAACCGTAGAGATTCTTCACTCAGTGGCTGCAGGGCAGGTTTGATCTGGTTAAACAGGGCTGAGTCGGCGGCAGTGGCATTGGGTTGCCGCATATTGTATTTTACTTTATAGGCAAACCGGGTGTCTTTATAGTTTTTCAGGTTATAAAAGAAAACACCTCCACTGATACCAATGGCTCCGTAAACAATGGGCAGTTTCCAGTATTTTTTATTGTAGATCTGGCCAAGCCCAGGAAGAATAGCTGAACGGATAGCTGCAATGCGGGGGCTGTGTTTTTTTACTACCGTATCTTTTTTGTTTTTTTCTGTGGTAGCAACCACTGTTTCCTCCGGAATAACTTTAATTAATGAATCAGGTTGTTGTGCCGATAAAAAATAGCCTGCAAACAGTACAACTGCCAGTACAATAGTTCTTTTCCAATAACTGTTTACGGTTTTCTGCATCATCAAAGATTCCTTTCTGGACGAGGTTTATCAATCAGCTGATACATCTAACTGGTTGAGTAGTTTATTCAGTTCCTCCAGTGAATAATAATCGAAAGTGATCTGGCCACTACCATTGCGGCTGTGTTTCAGTTTCACCCGGGTGCTGAATTGAGATGCTAATTTATCTTCTATTTTCTGGAAGGCCGGGGCCAAAGAGCTTTTTGAAGTTTTTTTAACAGCACCGCCCTGTTTGTAGAGATTACGGACCAGTTCTTCTGTTTGTCGTACTGATAATCCCCTTTGCTTGATCTCTTTAAAAATATATAACTGCTTGTCGATGCTGTCAACATTGATCAATGCCCTGGCATGCCCCATGCTGAGTTCTCCATTACGAACGGCTAATTGAATATCGGGCGGTAATTTTAATAAGCGGATGAAATTAGCAACTGTGCTCCTGTCAATACTCATTCGTTCACCTACCTGTTCCTGGGTATAATCCAGTTCTTCCATCATGCGTTTGTAGCTTAGTGCTACTTCCATGGCATTCAGGTCTTCCCGTTGCAGGTTTTCTAATAATGCCAGTTCTAATAATTGGGCATCATTGGCCTGGCGGATATAAGCTGGTATGTCTGTTAAGCCGGCGATCCGGGAAGCTCTTAATCTTCGTTCACCGGAGATCAGCCGGTATTTCCCGGAAGGTAATTTGGAAACAGTGACCGGTTGAATGATATCATGCAGCTTGATGGAACTGGCTAATTCCTGCAGGGCCTGTTCATCAAAATCACGGCGGGGTTGTTTGGGGTTAACTTCTATTTCATCAATAGGAATGCGGTTGGTACCGGTAACATTTTCCACTACTGCGGGTTTGATAGCACCCGTACTGGTCTTCAGGTCGGAATCTATACTTTGTAATAAGGAGCGGATACCTTTACCGAGGGCATCTTTATTTTGTTTAGGCGTACTCATGTTGGAAGTTTGAAATGGAATTAAGGACTCGCAGCTTCTGGCCTCACAGCTCTAAGATCCTCTCATCCTGTTTGATCTTCGTCATATCGTTTTTCTGAAGAATTTCTTTGGCAAGGTTCAGGTAGTTCATCGATCCTTTGCTGTTAGCATCGTATAAGATCACGGGTTTACCTACGCTGGGAGCTTCGCTTAACCGGGCATTCCGGTGAATGATGGTGCTGAATACCATGTCTTCAAAATGACGCCTTACCTCACTCACTACCTGGTTGCAGAGACGGAGACGGCCATCATACATGGTCATCAGGATACCTTCTATTACAAGAGCCGTATTCAGGCGGCTTTGAACAATCTTTATCGTGTTTAATAATTTACCCAACCCTTCCAGGGCAAAGAACTCGCATTGTACGGGCACCACTACTGAATCAGCAGCTGTTAATGCATTGACGGTTATCAAACCCAAAGAAGGGGAGCAGTCGATAATGATAAAATCATAATCTTCTCTTATCGCATCCAGCAGGTTCTTGAGCACCATTTCCCGGCTGGGATAGTTGATCATTTCAATTTCAGCACCCACCAGGTCAATATGCGAAGGAATAAGGTCAAGATTAGGAATATCGGTTTTCAGGATCACATCTTTAGCCCTGGTCTGGTTCACCATACAGTCGTAGAGGCTCTGGGTCACATTGTGGAGATCAAATCCCACACCGGTAGTGCTGTTAGCCTGCGGATCGCCGTCCACCAGCAATGTTTTATATTCCAGTACGGCAAGACTGGCCGCCAGGTTAATAGCGGTTGTGGTCTTGCCCACACCTCCTTTCTGATTTGCTACACCGATGATTCTTGCCATTTTGCCGAAAACTCCTTGGTAATGTTTAGTTGTTCGTGGTAAAATTGCCGACTGAAACTAAGAACTCAAAATTTAGTTTTGCCCAATTTTAACCATTTGGCAAAAATAAGCGTTAAGCAAACAACCGGGTGTAAGCAGCCCGGCTTTAATTTTATTGTATGCGTAATTCTCCCTTTTGGTGGATATTGATCGGTTTTATGGTGTTATTGGATATTTACTGCTTCCAGGCGGTGAAAACTGTTTCGCATGCCGCCAGCGGGAGGGTGCGGACCATTATTTACAGCGCTTACTGGATCATTTCTATTGGTGCGATCATAGTGCTTTTATTACTCCCGTACCTGCAATTTCAGCACCAGGCCCGGTTTATACGGACCACTGTTTTCGCCATTATTGCCGGGATATTCTTTGCCAAATTGATCGCCGCTGTTTTTTTCCTGGTCGATGATATCCGGCGGTTGTTTCAATGGATTGCGGCCAAATTGTTTAAAAAGGAGAGTGTTGACGGGGTAGCCACAGAAGGCGAAGCTATTTCCCGTTCTGTTTTTCTGAGCTGGGCCGGGATGCTATTTGGTGGTGGCCTTTTCGGCACTCTTATCTATGGCTTTGGGAATAAATATAATTACCAGTTAAAGCGTTTTCAACTTAGCTATGCCAATCTCCCGGAGGTATTTAAAGGGCTGAAGATCGTCCACATTTCTGATATCCATTCGGGCAGCTTCACCGATAAAGCCGCCGTGGCAAAAGGCATTGAAAAGATCATGAATGAAAAGCCCGATCTCATTCTTTTTACCGGCGACCTGGTGAACAATACCGCCGATGAAATGAAGAACTACATGGATGTGTTTGACAAACTGGAAGCCCCGCTTGGAGTCTATTCTACCTTAGGAAACCATGATTACGGCGATTATGTGCAGTGGGATAGTCCGGAGGAAAAAAGAGCTAATCTTGAAGAACTCAAAAATGTCCATACCTCCCTGGGCTGGCGTTTACTGAATGACGAACATGTGCCTATTGAAAAAGATGGCCACCGGATCGGTTTGTTAGGGGTACAAAATATCAGCGGCCGGCAGAATTTCCATAGCTATGGCAGCCTTGAAAAAGCATATGATGGTGCGGCTGCATATCCTTTTAAAATATTAATGAGCCATGATCCTTCTCACTGGGAGTCGGAGGTGACAAAGGATTACAAGGACATTGACCTGGTGCTGTCTGGTCATACCCATGGTGCCCAGTTTGGCGTGGAGATACCGGGTTTCCGGTGGAGCCCCGTGCAGTATATGTATAAGCAATGGGCGGGGTTATATGAAAAGGAAAGCCAGAAATTATATGTGAACCGGGGCTTTGGTTTCATCGGTTACCCCGGCCGGGTAGGCATTTTGCCGGAGATTACCGTTTTAGAGCTCACCTGACCGGGATATCCTCCTGTCTTCTTCCAATAATTTTGCGGCGGGTACGTTTACTACTTATTTGTTTGAGTATTAAACTTTTTTCTAACCCGTTGGTCTTAAGCCAACCACTGAACAGGCCGAGCCTATGACCCAAAATTACCACTGCCCGATGTTCAAACGATGGCTGATTGTGCTGTTTTTTGCAGCGCTGGGAACAACTGTGTCTGCACAGAAAACCCCGGCCGATTCTCTTATGGTGACCGATGAAGACCTGCTACTGGCTGATACTACCATTGATTATGATGAACTTTTCCAGGATTTTGAATCTTTTATGGATTCCATCCTGACCCCTAAAAGTTATTTTATGGGCAGCTTATCCGTTTCCAGGGGCTATTTCAACTTTACCGGCAAGGACAATGTCTCTTTAGAAGCGACACCAAAGCTGACCTATACCCCGATGCTGACCTGGTATCATAAGTCGGGACTTGGGCTTAGTGCCACGGGTTATCTGGTTAACGACGAAAAGAATATGAACCTGTATCAATGGTCACTTACAGGTTCGTATGATTATTTGAAAAATAAAGACCTGGCCACAGGCATTTCTTATACCCGCTATTTCGCCAAAGACTCTTTGCCTTTTTATACCTCGCCGCTTCGTAATGACTTGTATGCTTATTTTACCTACCGAAAATCCTGGATCAGGCCCATGATAGCTCTTAGCTATGGATGGGGCAGCCGTTCTGAATATGAAAAAAGAGAAGAGCTGATACAGTCCTTGCGCTTACGACTCCGGGGTTACACTTACATTAACACCACGGAATCCGTATCCGATTTTTCCGTGCTGACTTCTGTTCGTCATGATTTTTACTGGTTGGATGTATTTACTTATAATGATCATATCCGTTTTACCCCACAGATCAATTTTACCAGCGGCACACAAAAATTCGGTTTCAACCAGTCGTCCAGCACTTATGGAACCACGATAAGGAATGCGGCGAACGTGTTATACAGTTCAGAAAGTATTTACCTGGATGACCAGGTGAATTTTCAGCCCCTGTCACTTTCCTTATTCCTGCGGGGGGAATATTCAGTTGGCAAATTCTTTATTCAACCCCAGTTCATGCTCGATTATTATTTTCCTGCAGAAAGCAAGAACCTGAGCACCCTGTTCTCCGTAAACATGGGACTTGTCTTTTAAAAGATATATTACCCTCCAGTTACTGTTCTTCTGGTTTCTTTTTGTTTTTCTTCACAATCTGGCGGCAATAAAATGATTACGTTTTTTGTTTTTGTTAGTACAAAAGCAAGTTGTCGTTAAGAGTATTTAACAGGCAGCAACGGTTACTGGCACTAAACTTGAAAATTTTCCACGTCCCGTCCACCGATGCAATTCAGGATGACCGGGGAAATTAAAAAATCAAAAAACTTAATTATGAAGACTAAACTTTTCCTTCCACTTGCAGCAGCTTTGCTTTTATCGAACATCGTGATGGCACAATTTCACCTCGGCATAAAGGCCGGTGCGAATGTGACCAAGGTTGATGGTAAATCATTCAAAGACCAGTTCAGGTACGGTTATCATTTGGGTGGCTTTGCCGAAATTGGCTTCCCCGGCACCAAACTCGGCATTCAGCCCGAAGTATTGTTCAACCAGTATTCAACCCGGCTCGACAGTAATTACAAAGAACTGTATGAAAACGTATTCAACTCCGGGCAAAATGTGAAACTGAATTATATCTCCATCCCGATCCTGCTTAATTATAAACTCATCGGTAATTTCCTGAGTTTACAGGCAGGCCCTCAATTTGGTATTCTGATTGACAATAGCAGGACACTTTTGCAGAACGGCGGCGATGCTTTTAAAAAAGGAGATTTTGCATTAGTAGGTGGTGTGCAGGTCAAATTGGCTTCGATGAGGGTATCCGGCCGTTACACCGTTGGTCTTAATAATATCAGCGATATCGATAACCAGGACAAATGGAAGAACCAGGGATTCCAGCTTTCCGTTGGATTAGCCCTATAAAAGAAATCTCATACCTCGTGAACCAGTCCCCTCCGGCAACGGAGGGGACTTTTTTGTCAATCAACTGCCCTTCAGTTACATAGTTTGTCAGGTTTTATTTGGCAGGCATGAATCTTGGCAATACTGATTTCCCTATATACTTTTACCGCATCCGCTCTGCAAGGGCAGAACGGGTGACATAATGTCTAATTGAAGCATACACATGAGTTTTGAAAAATTAATAATGAAGCCGGAAGATGATATGGACTTTTTGCCCATTATCCCGCTGAATGAGAGTGACCAGGAAGATACGAATGGAATTGAAGTTCCCGCTGAAATTGCCTTACTGCCCCTGCGAAATACAGTGCTTTTTCCCGGTGTCGTATTGCCGATAACCGTTGGAAGAGATAAAAGCATCAAAGCAGTAAATGATGCTTACAAAACCGACAAGCTGATTGGCGTGGTGGCACAAAAAGACAGTTCAGTTGAAGATCCGGCTATAAAAGACCTGGAAAGTATAGGGACGGTCGCCAAGATCGTGAAACTGATCAAAATGCCGGATGGCGGCACCACGGTAATCATCCAGGGAAAGAGCCGGTTCCTGGTGGAATCTGTTTTTACAGAAGACCCTTATTTTAAAGCAAGGATCAAAAAGATAGAAGAGGAAGAGTCGCCAAAAGATGCTGATTTTGATGCCTATGTTTCCACGATCAAAGATTTGGCGACGGAGATCATTCAATTATCTCCTAATATTCCGACTGAAGCCTCAATTATTTTAAGAAATATTGAAAATCCTTCCTTCCTGATACATTTTGTATCCAGCAACCTGAACACAGACATCAAGGAAAAGCAACGGTTACTGGAGCTGAACCATATCCGGGAACGGGCGGATGTGCTGATGCAGTTACTGCAAAAAGAATTACAGTTTGCCGAGCTGAAGAATAAAGTGACTACCAAAACAAGAACAGAACTGGATAAGCAGCAAAGAGAGTATTTCCTGCAGCAGCAGTTAAAAAGTATCAAAGAAGAATTGGGTGGTGATAGTAATGTGCAGGAAGTAAAAGAAATGCTGAAAAAAGCAGAGACCAAGAAATGGCCGGTGGCTGCTAAGGAAATGTTCAAGAAAGGTGTGGAAAAATTAGAAAGAATGCACCCCAGCACACCGGATTATTCGGTGGTGTACAATCATCTCGACCTGATGCTGGAACTGCCCTGGGAAGAATACACAGAAGATCATTATGACCTGAAGAAAGCCAAGAAGACACTCGATATTGATCATTACGGAATGAATAAGATCAAGGAAAGGATACTGGAGTACCTGGCCGTGCTGAAACTGAAAGGTGATATGAAGAGTCCAATCCTTTGTTTTGTGGGCCCTCCCGGAATCGGAAAGACATCATTAGGAAGAAGCATTGCTGCTGCTATTGGCAGAAAATATGTTCGCTTGAGCTTTGGCGGTTTGCATGATGAAAGTGAAATAAGAGGACACAGGAAAACGTATATCGGGGCCATGCCGGGCCGGATATTACAATCGATCCGCAAAGTAAAATCTTCCAACCCGGTGATGATCCTGGACGAGATCGATAAAGTAGGTAATGATTTTAGAGGTGATCCTTCTTCTGCATTGCTGGAAGTCCTCGATCCTGAACAGAATCATACGTTCTATGATAATTACCTGGAACTGGAGTATGACCTGAGTAAGGTATTGTTCATTGCCACGGCCAATAATATCAACAATATTCAGCCGGCATTAAGAGACCGTTTGGAGATTATTGATTTGAGTGGGTATGCAGTGGAAGAAAAAGTAGAGATCGCTAAACGCCATCTTTTCCCCAAGCAAAAAGACCTGCATGGTTTAAAAAGCAGCAATTTTAAAGTCAGCGATAAGGTGCTGGAAAAAGTGATACAAGATTATACCCGGGAGAGTGGTGTGCGGGAACTGGATCGCCAGTTGGCGTCCATAATGCGTTACCAGGCTAAGCAACTGGCCATGAAAGGCAAACTGAAAGCAACACTCACCGCAGATGATGTAGAAAAAATCCTCGGCAAGCCAAGATATAGTAACGATATCTATAAAACGGCGAATATGCCGGGTGTGGCCGTAGGCCTTGCCTGGACCTATGTTGGGGGTGATATATTATTTATTGAAACGAGCCTAAGCGATGGGAAAGGAGAGTTGCGCCTGACGGGCAACCTGGGAAATGTGATGAAAGAAAGTGCCAGCACCGCATTGACGTATTTGCAATCCAATGCCAAGCGATACGGCATAGATCAAAAGCTATTCGAAAAGAAAAATTTGCATATCCATGTTCCGGAAGGTGCGGTGCCAAAAGATGGCCCGAGTGCCGGTATTACGATGATGACAGCTATTGCATCTGCACTCACCGGTAAAAAAGTGAAGCCTTTCCTGGCAATGACGGGTGAGATCACACTGCGGGGACAGGTGTTGCCGGTAGGCGGGATCAAAGAAAAAGTACTGGCAGCCAAAAGGGCTGGTTTAAAAGAGATCATTCTTTGCTGGCAGAATGAGAAAGATGTGCAGGAAATTGAGTCTGAATTCATCAAGGGGATAAAATTTCATTATGTGAAAACGATGAGCCAGGTAATGGAGCTGGCGTTGGTGGGATAAAAAAATCGCAACTCAGTCAACCAACTTCATTTTTTGATGTTAGTAATGTATCATTTCATGTTGGTTGTTTAAAAATTGCCCGTATCAACGGGACGCAGAAATCCTCCCCGGTTGCAGGGGAGGATTTTCTTTTGCAAAGGCTTATTTTCGTAGCCTCTTGCATTTTCGCCTGGCCATATTATCTTTTTTGTTTGTTGCTGAAACAACCGCTCAAACATTGGGTGGCAATGCTGTGTTTAACTTTTTAAAACTTTCTAACACTCCACAGTTAACAGCATTGGGCGGGGTTAACGTTTCTCAGCCTTCCAATGATGTTGGACTGGCCTTTAACAATCCGTCGTTACTGAAACCTTCCATGCATACACAAATGAATGCCGTATTCAATAGTTTTTATGCTGGTATCAAAGCGTATCACTTATCATTGGGGTACAGGAGTGAGCAATTGAATACGAATTTTATGTGGGGACTGAATTACCTGAATTATGGCAATACCCAACAAACAGATCCTGCGGGAAACCAGTTGGGGAGTTTTCGTCCTACTGATTGGGTGATGCAGGTAGCAGCGTCCCGTAGTTATATGGAAAAATGGAATTATGGGGCGACTATCAAATTCATCAGCTCCAACTACGGGCAATACCGATCAAACGGGCTGGCAATGGATGTGGGATTACTGTATAGTGATACGGCTAAATTATTTTCAGCGTCCCTCGTGGCCAAAAATATGGGAACGCAGTTGAAAAAATATGACGGCACTGACCCGGATGATCTTCCTTTTGACCTGCAAATAGGATTAACGAAGCGACTGGAAAATGCCCCTTTTAGTTTTTCGGTCACAGCACAGCGTTTACACCAGTTTGATATTAGTTATAACGATACCTCCTTTAATAATGAGAATGGATTTCCCAACGGAAGTAATAAGAAATTCTCCTTTGATAAATTATTCCGGCATTTTGTATTTGCCAGCACCATTCATTTAGGAGAGAAAGTGGAAGTGCAGTTGGGTTACAATCATCTTCGCAGGAAGGAACTCAGCATCGGGCAGGCAGGGAATGGATTAAACGGTTTTTCCATGGGATTGGGTGTTTTGCTGAATAAGTTGAATATCCGTTTTGCCCGGACCAATTACCAGAATAATACGGCGTTCAACCAGTTGGGCCTGAACTTGAAGCTGAATGAATATTTCGGACTGGGCAAATTCGGCAAACGAATCGGCTGGTAGCAGCAGCCTTTACTTTTTATACCAAAGCCGTTTCTTTCTCTTCTTTAAATGCCTCTCTTGGTTTTAGTCCGAGTAGTTGGAACATAAGATTGTCCTCATCAAAAGAAGGGTTAGGTGTAGTCAGTAATTTATCGCCTGCAAAAATAGAATTGGCACCGGCCATAAAACACAGGGCCTGTTCAGCTACAGACATCTCATTTCTTCCGGCACTTAATCTTACCATTGCTTTGGGCATCAGAATTCTTGCCGTTGCGATCATACGCACCATATCCCAAATATCTACTTTCCTGTTATTGGCTAATGGTGTGCCTGCAACTGGAACCAAAGCATTGATCGGAACACTTTCCGGGTGTTCAGTCATGGTGGATAAAGTATGCAGCATTTTTATCCTGTCATCATGTGTTTCTCCTAAGCCAATGATCCCTCCGCAACAAACTGTGACACCAGCCTTGCGTACATTGTCCAATGTTTGCAAACGGTCATCATAGGTTCTTGTGTGAATGATCTCTCCGTAATAGTCGGAGGAAGTATCAAGATTATGATTGTAAGCATGCAGGCCTGCATCCGCTAATTTTTTTGCCTGGTCTTCTGTCAGCATTCCCAGTGTGCAGCAAACTTCCATGCCCATTTCATTTACTCCTTTCACCATATCCAGCACACGGTCGAAATCTTTGTTGTCTCTTACTTCCCTCCAGGCGGCACCCATGCAAAATCTGGTACTGCCGGCCTCTTTGGCTTTAGCAGCGTATTCTAATACTTCTTCTTTTTTTAGTAAGGCCTGCACACCTACACCCGTATCATAACGTGCTGCCTGAGGACAATAAGCACAGTCTTCTGAACAACCGCCTGTCTTGATAGATAATAAAGTACAAACTTGGACTTCGCCGGTGTCATTGTATTCCCGGTGAATAGAAGCAGCTTTATAAATGAGGTCAAGCAGGGGAGTATTATAAATAGCTTTTATTTCTTCGGAGGTCCAATCGTTTTTTAACTGCATAAATTGGGTTTCTTTTCTATTTAATATAAATGCTGGAGTCGCTGAGCAAAGATAATTGTTGGCCGAAATATTTATTGAAAAGCACCCGGAAAGTATTGACATTGCTCATGCCTGTATATAACTGACTGTAATTTCCATCCGGGAAGTAAAAAGCTGAATAATTACTGAACGCATCTTCTTTGTGGCTTCCGGGCAGATCATTTATCCCATGATCACTTAATATAATAATAACTGCCTGGCCATTAGTCTCGGTAAGAACCCGGTTGATCAGCTGGCTGATATGAGAGTTGCTGTAGGCTACATAATTCTTAAATCTTTCTTTATCCTTTATCATGGCAGGGCCAAATACAATTTCATCCGGGTAAGATTTCCCTGATGAATCGTAAAAGTAGGGGAAGTGCGGCATCTCCAGGTGTGTATAGATGAATTTTGGAGAGGAAGCAGGCAGGGCTGCTATCGTTAACAACGAATCGCTTACCTGCCGGTTATATTCTTTGTATTTGCTAAGGTGCTCTTTGTTATCGAGCTGCTGTTTACGAATCAGCCGTTCTCTTAGTACCGGGAAAAATTCCGGAAGAATATCCCTCCTGATGCAGTTCCAGAAAGTATTATAAAAAATGATCGCCGAGGGAGTAGTACTCAAAAAATCTTCTCGTTTAACAGAGAGGGTTTTGCCAATATCAAAAACAGAAAGATTATAAATGCTATAGTCCTGCTGATGCAATAACTTAAATACAGGCGCATTTTTTATGGCTGCGATGGCCTGGTTATAGTGATAAGGTTTTGCTGCGTCGATCCCTTTCATCCAGTCAGTATATTGCATGCTAAAAAGCGAAGCCATAGAAAAGGCTGTATTGTTGTAGTTACTTCTTGCATGGTTAACCAGGAAGAATTTCTTGTCAATAAGAAAACTGTCAAGTGTGTTGTGACTGGCTTCTAAGACATCTTGCTGGTAGGGGGTGGATGGGTAGCCATCTGCAACGATAAAGTAAATATCAGGTCGGGGGCCAGGGGATAATTGTTTGTAGCCGGGGCTAAATAAGCTATTATTTTTTTGGTTGCTACCTGGTAATTGTATGAAATTCCACAATTCGATGGATAAGTACAGTAAGAATAAAATATTCAGGTAAGCAGTAGCATTATTAACTGATCCTGCCTTACGGATCCTAAATAAGGTAGCTGCATAAAGAACAAGGAGCAGGGGCAACAATATTTTATAATGGGCAACCGGGGAGAGTAATGAAGATATTGTAAGTAATTCCTTAATATCCCCGAAAAACAAGTACAATATCCCTGTTATAGTTGCAGCCAGTGCAGCTTTTTTTTTGTTTTTGTAAAAGAGAGTAAAAAGATAAAAAGTTAAGAGAAGTGCAGCTGTAATAACGAGGAATGCAATAAAAATATCCGTCTTGCCGGTGAGGCCTGCAAACTGTATATAAATGCTTAGTGCAAAGAATACTGGTAGCATGAACAGATGGAGAAACCATTTTTGAATGACTACCGGTATTTTTTTTAAAACAGGCACAATAAGAATTTATTAAATAAAAGTAGTGTTATTCTTCAATGAATATGGCCTGGTCTTTTAACAAAGGAATCTGCTGTTTGTATTCTGTATTGAGCAGTGCCCGCAGAAAATTGACATTGGTAAGACTGTCGCTGTAGGCAGCATAGTTTTTACCCGGTGTATATAAAGACAGCTGGTTCAGGTACCAGTATTTGAGATCAACTTCTTCCGTGAAGTGACGGAAGCCATGATCACCCATCAGGATGATGATGGGCGGGGTTCGGGATTCCTTTAAAATATGATCAATTAGTTCAAGGTATTTTTTATTTCCATATTGTAAGTATTGCACATAAGCGGCCTTATCCGTCTGGTTTCCTTCTACCAATTTTTCAAGAGGCCGTTCCTTTCCGTCTTTATCAAAATAATAAGGATAATGGGGCAGGTGCAGGTGGGTCAGAACCAGCTTTGGTGCAGGAGAGGGTATTACTGCTTCCTGCTGGGTCAGTGTATAAATATTCTCATTATTATGAAGAAATCCATACGCCATTCTTTTGATCTCTGTTTTCGTTTCCAGGTTTGTTACTAGATGATAGCGGATATCCCGGTTAAAACGGCTGAGGAATGTTTGCCCGGTGATCAGTTTAGTCTTTACCGGTAAAAAAGTTACTTCGGTCCTGGCAGGCTGTCCCTTGAAATCGAAGATGGAATAATTCCGAAATGTATAACCTTCGGATTGCAGAAATTTAAGAAACCTGTTATTTTTTATGGTTGAGTAGCATAAAGCAAGATCGGACTGGTCCGCCTTTTTTTGAACCCGTATATCCAGGTAGTCCATATTCAGCGTGGAAGCAACAGAATAAGGAGTGAAATTATAATTGCTGCTGCTGTAAGGAATCGTATGAAAACCTCTTGTAGCAAGATCATTGATAAAACCGCTGTTGTCGAAGCTGAATTTCTCTTTTAATGTGGTATTACCAACATACTCATCCGCAATGATAAAATAGATATCAGGTTTGGGGCAATCTTTACAAGGAGTCATTCCATCCGGAATTGCTAGCTGTTCCTGTTTTGAAGTACCCATGACTTTTGTCAGCAGCAGTACGGAATCAACTACTATAAGAATCATCAACAGTGTGTTCAGGTAGAAGGAGAGTTTGAGCAGCGGCTTTTTTCTTTTTTTTATAATAACCAGTACAAGCAGGAAAAGAACCAGGGCCGCAGGAAGGATAAAAGAATATTTGGAAGCAAAAGTTTCCGGGAAATATTTCTTCAAGCTATCATGCACACTGCCAAAGAAAAAGTGAAATGCCATGATGCTGAAAGCGACCAGGCCTGCTTTGAGAATATTCCTGTAAAAGAGCCAGAAAAATGATACCAGTATTGCTGAAACTGCGCAATAAAGACCGGTAAGCAAAAGGGCATCTTTCACCGGCACAAAATCATAATTCTCCATACAACCGTGCAGCACAAAGAAGACGGGCAACAAGAAAAGGAATAAAGGAACAGCAGAGATTCGTTTCATGTAAAAACTCAGTTTTTGCAGCAAACCGGGACAAAACTATAAAAGCATGGGTATTCCGGGCATTTAATTTTGAGCGGTTCTTTATCCGGCGGCGGGAATAGTTTATTTTCGGCCCTGATATATGGAAAAGATCGTTTACATCGGTATGAGTGCAGACCTGATCCACCCGGGTCACCTGAACATTATCAATACAGGCAAAAAGCTGGGCAAAGTCGTAATTGGATTATTGACTGATAAAGCTATTGCCAGCTATAAAAGGGTGCCTTATCTCAGTTTTGAACAGCGGAAGATCATTGTTGAAAATATTGCCGGTGTGAGTGAAGTTATTCCGCAGGAAACACTGGATTATTCTGCCAACCTCCAAAAGCTGAGACCTGCTTTTGTAGTACACGGGGATGACTGGAAAACCGGTGTGCAGCAGGCAACAAGACAGAAGGTTATTGATACATTGGAGGAGTGGGGCGGTGAACTGGTGGAAGTCCCTTATACCGGTGGTATCAGTTCAACGGCTATTCAAAAAGCATTGAAGGAAACAGGAACTACAGCCGATATACGGTTGAAAAGACTACGAAGAATTCTTTCTGTGAAGCCCTGTATGCGGGTGCTGGAAGCGCATAACGGTTTAAGTGGCCTGATCGTGGAGAATACTTCTTTCACTAACGAAAAAGGAATACAACAGGAGTTTGATGCCATGTGGATCAGCAGCCTGACCGATTCAATGGCAAAAGGCAAACCGGATATTGAAGCCGTTGATGTTACATCCAGGTTACAGACATTGAATGATATACTGGAAGTGACCACCAAGCCCGTGATCTTTGATGGGGATACAGGTGGAAAAATCGAACATTTTGTTTTTACGGTGCGTTCGCTGGAAAGGCTGGGCATTTCAGCCATAGTTATCGAAGATAAGATCGGGCTGAAAAAAAATTCATTGCTGGAAGAACAATCATCACAGGAGCAGGATAGTATTGAAGATTTTTGTGAGAAAATAAGAACCGGTAAGAAGAATTGTGTGACCAAAGATTTTATGATCATTGCCCGCATTGAAAGTTTGATATTGGGTAAAACGATTGCGGATGCCATGGAAAGGGCAAGAGCCTATATCGCAGCCGGTGTGGATGGAATTATGATCCATAGTAAATCGCAGGATGGAAAGGAAATCCTGGATTTTGCAAGGCAATACAAAGAACTCGAAAATAAAGTAACCTTAGTAGCGGTACCCACTACCTATAACAGTATTACCTGGCAGCAACTCGAGGAAGCCGGGTTTAATATTGTTATCTATGCCAATCATTTATTACGTAGTGCTTATCCTTCGATGCTGACTACTGCTGAATCAATTCTGCAACACAGCCGTGCCAAAGAAGCAGAAGACAGGTTAATGCCCATCAGTGAACTGCTGAAATTAATCCCATCACAATTATGATCAGCCCCGGAAGACTATATGATTTTCTGAAGAAGA
Source organism: uncultured Bacteroidota bacterium (assembly GCA_902826165.1). Taxonomy (GTDB): domain Bacteria; phylum Bacteroidota; class Bacteroidia; order Chitinophagales; family Chitinophagaceae; genus CADEDV01. The sequence continues at coordinate 60,451 of CADEDV010000013.1, read as the reverse complement.
AAGGCCTTTCATTCTTTACCGGTGTTCCCGATTCTTTACTGAAACATTTTCTGAAATATGTGCAGGACCATTCCGCCCCGGATGAACATATCATAACGGCAAATGAAGGATTGGCCGTAGGACTGGCTTCGGGGTATCATTTCGCCACCGGGAAATTGCCGCTGGTATATTTACAAAATTCAGGGCTTGGTAACATCATCAACCCGCTGACCTCGCTGGCGGATAAAGAAGTGTATTCCGTGCCCATGTTGTTACTGATTGGCTGGAGGGGAAAACCGGGTACCAAAGATGAACCACAACATGTGAAAATGGGAAGAATTACGAAAGACCTGCTGGAAGTGCTTGAAGTGCCCGTTTACCTTCTTGATGAAAATGAGGAAGGAAGTTTCAGTACTATCAATGATGCCATTGAAGAAGCTGTTGAGTGTAAAAAACCTGTGGCCTTGCTGGTGCCGGAAGAAATATTTGAGCCCTATGAAGGTAAAGCTGTGGAGAATCATTATTCATTAGTACGGGAAGAAGTGATCAAAAAGATCATTACACAGTTAAAAGGTGACGAAACGGTGATCTGTACTACAGGTAAGATAGGCCGTGAGTTTTATGAGCAAAATGAGCTGCAGCAAAAAAAGGTCAGCAATTATTTTTTAAGTGTCGGCGCCATGGGACATGCCAGTCATATTGCATTGGGAGTGGCCAAAAATAAAACAGAAAGGACCATCATGCTGGATGGCGACGGAGCCTTGTTAATGCAAATGGGTGCATTGCCGGTCATTGCACAACAGGTCAAGAATGATTTTATTCATGTTGTTATCAATAATGGAAGTCATGAATCAGTCGGCGGCCAGCCAACAGCAGCTTACTTTGCTGATTGTTGCAGCATCGCACGGGCTTCGGGATATACAAAAACAGTGCGGATCTTAAATGAAGGTGAGTTAATTCGGTGGTTGGATAATGACCTAGCTGTTCCGGGATTACAGTTTGTAGAGATAAGAACCAATCAGTACTCAAGGAAAGAGCTGGACAGGCCAGCCGGTAATCCTACTGATTGGAAAAATGATTTCATGAAAGCCTTGCGAAAGGATCATTAAATGTTCATTGATGCAGCAGGTAATACAAGGAGAAAATAGTTTGTTGCAAGCAGGCGAAGCCATTCGCAAAGCAGGTTTTACTTCTGTATTTGTTATTACAGGTGAGCATTTTCACCTCGATGAACAGCCAGTTTTTTTGGAGGAATTATCCGCAAGGTCGTATAAGAAAAGAGGAGCCAATGTGGAGGAGCAGGAGATACTGTCAGCGCTGACTGAGTTTAACAAAGAGCCGGGTTCTGCTTTACTTGCTATTGGCGGTGGTAGTGTGATCGATCTTGCCAAAGCGATCATTTACAAACGGGTTCAATCTTCTTTGCCCGTTCCTTTTTTTATAGTGTCTCCCACTACAGCCGGTTCAGGGAGCGAGGCTACTCATTTTGCGGTAGTTTACCAGGGGAAGAAAAAAATATCGTTAGTACATCAGCAATTATTGCCACAAGTAGTACTGCTTGATCCGGGATTAACTTATTCATTACCCGTTTATCAAACAGCGGTGTCGGGAATGGATGTCCTGGCACAGGCTATCGAATCATACTGGAATAAAAATGCAACAGTTGAGTCAAAAGGTTATGCAAGTGATGCCATTCACCTGTGGAGAGAAAGTTTTTTAAAGACTGTTCATTCACCTTCCCGTGAAGACCGGGAAAAAATGCTGCTGGCTGCGCACAAGGCTGGCAACGCCATTAATATTACCCGGACCACCGGACCACATGCCCTGTCTTATTTTTTAACGGCTAATCATAGTATACCACACGGACAGGCAGTCGCTTTATTCCTACCCCTGTTTTTTATTTACAATAGCCCTGGTAATGAATTATGCTCTTTATTGGGAGTCAACGATTCATCTGCGGCGAAGGAAATGATACAGCAGGTAATGCTGGATGCAGGGTTGAAAACAACACTGGCTGAACTTGGGATTAACAAATCAGCAATCATTGAAGCGCTGCTGGATGAAGTGAATGAAGAACGGTTTGCGAATAATCCGGTGGCATTTGACCGGGGGCGGCTAAGAGAGCTGATCATGCAATATCTTTAAGGAATGAGTTTTTTTTCTGAATATACACAGGTGAACCGGCTATTGCAGCAAAAGCAACGGGTGATTTTCTATGCAGAGAGCCGTCACTATTTTATTTATTTCAAAAAATTAATTGATGACCTCCTGTCAGAACCGGGGATCAGTATTTGTTATATTACTTCTGATAAAAATGACTCCTTATTAGAGAAAGCACCGGCTGGAATGAATGTGCTGTATGTGAAATGGATGCTGGGGTTTCTATTCTCCCGTATCCGGGCGGATGTGATGATCATGACCATGCCGGACTTGGATAATTTTTTATTTAAGCGATCTCCGGGTGTAGGAGCTTATGTATATATGTTTCATGCAGCAGTGAGCACACACCAGCAATACCGGAAAAAAGCTTTTTTTCACTATGATGCAATTTTCTGTATAGGTGAGTACCAGTTGAGGGAGATCAGGAAAGCGGAAGAGCTATATGGACAAAGGCAAAAGACGGCCATTCCTTATGGTTACCCATTATTGGATGAGCTGAATAGCCATAGTAGTGTGACAACGGGTAATGATCAATCCACAATTCTTATAGCCCCTTCCTGGTTTGAGGGTTGTATCCTGGATACCTGCATCGAAGAATTGTTGCAGCTGTTATCAAAATTACCCTACAAGGTTATTCTCCGCTCTCACCCGGAGTATGCAAAAAGAAAGAAAAAGGAGTTTAGGAAAATTCAGCAACTCATTGCCAAGAATCCAGAGATGTCAATGGATGAGTTACCCAATGTTTTTGACAGGCTGCCATCTGCCGATATACTCATAACTGACAGATCCGGTATTGCTTTTGAATTTGCGTTTGGAATGAGAAAACCCGTATTGTTTATTGATACTACTTATAAGCAGATGAACCCGGATTGGAAAGAGCTGGATATTGAACCCATTGAAAATAGTTTACGTTCTTCGCTGGGAGTTGCCATTTCACCAGCTGAACTGGGGAAATTACCTCAAAAAATAAATGAATTAACTTCCCTGCAGACCGGCTTTACAAATACGATCGATGAATTAAGTCAAAAGACTTTTTATAATAGTAAAGAGGCCTACCGGTCAGGACTTGCGTATGTTCTAAGTAAAATAAAATAACCTAGGCGGTATTTTCTTCGTCCTTCTTTTCTGCCTGCTTAAACTTATTCCCGGAAAAGAAAGCTTTGATCCGGTGCCATGACATTTTGATCCAGAAAGCAGCACCTAATAATGCAGCCACAATTACCTGTATAAAATAACTGCCGCTCCCGGGGTCAATATAAAGCAGATGAGGTAACATCAGAGATAGCTCAGGTTTGTTTTAGGTGACAGGGTCAGTAAGGTCTCATACATCAGTTTGATGGTGTTCTCAATATCATCTTTGTGCAGCATTTCTACTGTTGTATGCATATAACGCAATGGAATTGATATCAGCACTGAGGGGCAACCATCATTAGAATAGGCAAAAGAATCTGTATCGGTGCCGGTGCTGCGGCTTAATGCCCGCCATTGAACCGGTATCTTTTTGTCAGCTGCCACTTTCTCAACCACTGCCAGCAGTTTATTATGAACAGCCGGGGCATATGATAAGGAAGGACCTTTACCGGTACTTACATCCCCTTCAATATTTTTGTTGATCATCGGGGTTGTCGTGTCATGGGTCACATCAGTTACTATCGCCACGTTCGGCTTGATGCGGCGGGCAATCATTTCCGCACCGCGGAGACCGATTTCTTCCTGCACCGCATTCACCACGTATAAACCGAAAGGCAGTTTCTTTTTATTCTCTTTTAACAGCCTGGCTACTTCAGCGATCATAAAACCACCGATACGATTATCGAAAGCACGGCCAATCAGGTTCCCGTTGGCCAGTTCGTCATAACCATCCTGGTAGGTAACTACAGCGCCAATATGAATACCTAATGATTCGACTTCTTTGCGGTTCCTGGCTCCGCAATCCAGCCATAGATTATCGGTCTTGGGCTGTGTTTCTTTATCCGATCCAAGTCTTGTATGGATAGCAGGCCATCCAAAGACAGCTTTTACCGGTCCTTTTTTGCCATGAATAAAGACACGGGAAGCCGGTGCTGTCTGGTGATCTACGCCGCCATTTCTTTTCAGGTAGATCAATCCTTCTGCGGTAACGTAATTCACAAACCAGCTGATCTCATCTGCATGGGCTTCGATCACTACTTTAAAGGTATGATCAGGGTTGATAACGCCAACAGCTGTTCCGTAAGGATCTACAAAATGCGTATCCACATATGGTTTCAGGTATTCGATCCAGAGCTTTTGGCCCCAGGTTTCAAAACCAACCGGGGAGGCATTATTGATATAACTGCGTAAAAATGCAGCAGATTTTTCAGTAATTAGTGATTTCTTGGACTTTACAGCTTTTGCCATACGGGAGTATTAAATTTTGGCAAAAATAGTCAAATGCCGGCTACCAGCATCAACAGGGCTGAAAGTGCCATCAGCCCGTCCAATACAAAATAGTAGAGCAGGTCGGAGAAATGACGGCTGGCGTACCGGAACAGTGCTGCTGTAATGAAACCGGGAATAAGCAATAGAATAATATCGGTGGTGTGGTGGCTGTAATTCAGCATCCATAATGTGGCCGCACTGAATAACACCAGCGAGATAACAAAAAGATTGCTGATCGCTGTTTCGTTCAGGTAAGTGATCAGGCTCCGGATACCTGCTGCTTTATCGTCTTCCCGGTCACGCAGGTCAAATAAAATGCAGATCGCATAAATGAGAAAAAAACGGCTGATCATAAAAAGGATAAAATCTTCACGCCATGCAGTTCCCGAAACAACAATCGGCAATACCGTAGTAACATACATCCATACAAAAGCAAGGAAAATAGTTTTGCCGATCGCTACTTTTCTTAAAGCCCTGAAATATTTATGAGGGATTTTGGGGGCTGAGTACAGGAAGGTGACAAAAGCGGATACCAGCAACCAGGGCCAGATGGGAAGCAGGTAGAAAAAGAAAACAGCAGATCCTGCTAAACCTACAAAGAATAAGATGAGATGTACAGCATGATTTTTTTTCAACCAAATGATCCGGGGAGAAGGTAATACAGAAGAAGATGTCAGATACCAATGAAAACTATAGCTACAGAGAGTGGCAAAAAATACAAAAGCTGTTAAATGAATACCAGGAGAACTATTTAATAACAGCTGGCTGGTTTGATTGACCATCAGCGCAGCACATACAGCAATAAATATATTGCTGTATATAAAAAATCGGCCTGTATTCCCTGGCAAAGCGGTTAGAATTTTATCAATCGCATTTTTGGTGATTCTGCATAATCACTCCTGTTCGCTTCTTTATCTTTTAAGACAATTCCAAAAGTGGCAGAAGTATCCCGGATACTGGGCGTTGGTGTAAGCTGGGTTACGCCGTCAATCTGGATGCCATAAGCAAATGTCAGCAACAGATCACCCTCTCTTGTATTTTTGGGTAAACCAAGAATGTCGATGCTGTATTTTATCGTATCAAAAACAATAGCTGCCGAGGCCCCGTCATACCATTTATAAACAACAAAAACAGAATCAAGGTCGCCTTCTTCATCGGTGAACTGCCCCCTCATTTCAATAACACTTCCCTGGCTTACCGTTTCAGGAGTTACTGATTTTATTTTGATCTGGGGTATCGTAGTAAACTTATCTTTATTACAGGCCATAAAAATGCCGACAAGAATCAGGATCAGTAAAACTATTTTTGCTTTCATATCAGGAATTGAGGTTAAACAAATATAAGCTTTTTACCAGCACACAAGGATTATGCCCGAACAATGGAATCATAAAATTTTCAATGTTGACAAACAGGGTTTTGAAGCCCTTTCCCTGGAAATTTTCCGGTATCAATACGGGGCCAACCCTGTCTACAAAAACTATGTGGATGCACTGGCTGTAAACCCGGCAAGCGTTGGGGAAATTGAACAAATACCTTTTTTACCGATCCGGTTCTTTAAGTCCCATGCGGTAATGTCAGGAGATTTTGAGCCCGAAGCGGTATTCGAAAGCAGCGGCACCACCACTACTGTTAACAGCCGGCATTATATAAACGATGCATCGCTGTATAAAGAAAGTTTTACCAGAGGGTTTGAATTATTCTATGGTGTAGCAAAAGAGCTTTGCATTATTGGTTTGTTGCCTTCTTACCTGGAAAGAAGCAGCTCCTCGCTGGTGTATATGGTCAACGAACTCGTAGAGCAAAGCAACCACCCGCAAAGTGGTTTTTATTTGAACGAACATGAAAAACTGGCCGCCGCGTTGCAGCAACTGGAAAGCCAACGGCAACCCACATTGCTTATCGGGGTAACCTTTGCTTTATTAGATCTTGCTGAAAAATTCTCCATGCCTTTGAGGTATATAACCTTGATGGAGACGGGTGGTATGAAAGGCAAAAGAAAGGAAATGATCCGGGCAGAAGTGCATGATGTGTTGAAACATGCCTTTCATGTTCCTGTTATTCATTCGGAATATGGCATGACTGAATTACTGTCACAGGCCTATTCAAAAGGTAATGGAATTTTCAATAACCCTCCATGGATGAAAGTATTGATGAGAGATGAAGAAGACCCGTTATATGTTCGGAATTGTCCGGGAGACAAACATATAACGGGTGCTATTAATGTTATTGACCTGGTCAATATTCACTCCTGTAGTTTCATTGCTACAGATGATGCAGGCCGTTTGTTCGCCGACGGGAGTTTTGAAGTACTCGGCCGGCTGGATAACAGCGATCTCAGGGGTTGCAGCCTGCTTACTTTATAATAGCATAGAAGCGGTCATTGTAAAAATTAGCTCCAGCTTCCTGCTTCTGACTTCAGGTTCTTCAGGCATTATACATCCAGTCCCGGAACTGTGGTGCCGTTTCCTGGCTCACAATAATGCAGTGATTTAAGTCGGATAAAGTAAGATCCACCAGCAACTTTACTTTTTCGTACGACTTAAAGCCTTTGATGAAATTGATATTAATAATATACTGGCGGTTGGCCCTGAAAAATATTGAATCGTCCAGTGATTGTTCTAATTCACCAAGATTTCTGTCAGCCAGGTATTTTTTGCCAAAACGGTCGATTACATAAACGATCTTATTTTCTGTATAGAAAAGGACGATATCCTCTAGACGAAGGGCGATATTCTCCATTCCTTTTTTTACAACCAGCCGTTTCTTTTTGTGATTGCCGATATAGTTCAACAGGTTATTCATTGAGTGCTGTCCGGAGAAATGTTTTTCCAGCATCCGGTATTTGATCAGTGCTTTCCGGAGGCCTTCTTTCTCCACCGGCTTCAGCAGGTAATCAATACCATTATATTCAAATGCATTCAGCATAAATTCGTCATAGCCAGTGATGAAAATAACAGGAGTTCGGTTCCCGGAGTGGCTGAAAATATCAAAAGACAGCCCATCTCCCAGCTGCACATCACTGAAAATAAGATCAGCACTGCTGTTGGAAGAAAGGTATTCGATACTTTGTTTAACACTGCTGAGAGTGGCAATGATCTGTACATCATCTGCAACTGCATGGATAGTACTGACTAAATTTTCAAGAGCAGGATTTTCATCTTCGATAATAATAGCGTTTAACATGGCAAATGGTTTAGGGTTATCTGATAAGGGGTAATTTGACAGTATAATTTTCACGGGTATTTTCAATAACGATATCTTTCTGGCATATTATTTTGTAACGGGAGCTCAGGTTCTTCAACCCGATACCGGTTGAAGTGACTGAGTAAGGCTTTGGTTTTACATTATTGCTAACCTTAAGATAGTTCCCGTTCATAATGATCTTTATGTGCAACGGGCTGGCATCAGTAAATTCATTATGCTTGATCGCATTCTCTAACAGTATTTGCAAAGCGCAGGGAGGGATCATCACCGTGGAGTAATTCTCTCCCAGGTCAGACACCAGCGATAGTTTATTATCATGCCGGATCTGCAGCAGGAAATAATAGCTGTCAATAAATTCCAGCTCATCTTTCAGGGAGATAAGTTCCTTGGTCCTGTTGATCAGGAAATACTTATATACCTGGGCCAGTTTGTTATTAAAACGATGGGCTTCTTTGGGATTATTAAGGATAAGATAATTCAGTGTGTTAAGGGAATTGAATATAAAGTGAGGGTCCATCTCATTCGTCAGGGCCTGCAATTCAGCCTGCGAACGTTCCTGGTCCAGTTGTTTTACAATTTTAGTATCCAGCTCTCTTTCTTTACTCAAAAACAAGATCTCGTAGATAAGAGTGAATACGATCACAGCAAGTATACATAGGGTAATAAATTTGCCAAATACATTCCACTGGAAAATTTCCCTGGAAAACTTGTGCCATATAAAACCGGAGATGCCGCCGATACAGGCTCCATAAAGACCTTCTGCAAAGCAAACCATTGCTATTTTTTGAAACGGGTTGGAGTAAACTGCAAATAAGGTCCTCAGTTTTCCATGCGTCCAGTTACTGCCGGTCCATATGGTCCAGGAAGTAAGAATAAAGAACAGGTTGGCGAACAGGAGTTGAGGAATTGTATATAATTCATAGCTGATAAGCCCCGAAATAAACGGAAGACCTATACCCAACAGGGGAATAAATAGTATACGCAAATGAGCATCCTTGATCATAGCAGCAGCGGTTAGGGTTAATACAGCTTTTTCCTGATCCGATTTATCTCATGTGCATGTGCATAACGGGAATCGGACATAAAACTATTTGCCTTAGCTGTTAAGCAATAGCAAAAATTCTTTTCACGGAAGAAATCACTTATAAATGGTAAACGATCTCCCTGAATTTTTTTATGCCGGTTAGTGGGGTGTGATATATTATTATACCAGTAAATAAATAGATACTTCAGCTTTTCATAACGCTGCTTTGCTCATCATATTTCATGACTGGGATACGAACAGATGTTCATAGCATGACAGTTTCATGATAAAAAAAATACGTTTTGAATATTCCTGCTTTAATCAGTTGCTTTCATGCTTCAGTAATAATGACCCGGTATCTGGGAGCATACTGGCAGAAATTGTTGCCTTTTTCACCGAATCATTATTATTAAACTAACACTTTGGGATTATGAAAAAGTTATTGTTGACAGTAACATGTATGCTGTCCGTAATGCTGGTTTTTGCACAGCGGGTCATTACGGGCAAGGTAACAGATGAAAATGGCAACCCTGTTGTCAATGCTTCTGTTACAGTGAAGGAGACGGGAGCCGGCGTCAGTACAAATGGCACAGGGAATTTCTCTATTCCTGTTGACAGCAGGAGCAAGACACTTGTTTTTTCTTATGTCGGTAAGGCCAACGAGGAAATCGTTATCGGCAACCAGTTGGTGATCAATGCCAGCCTCAAACAGGAGGGCAAAGCACTGGATGAAGTGGTTGTGGTAGCTTATGGAACACAGGTTAAGAAAAAAGTAACGGGGGCGATCGCAAAAGTGGATGGCGCCGACCTGGAAAACAAACCTTTTACATCTGTTGACCAAATGCTGCAGGGTAAAGTAGCCGGTTTACAGTCCACATCACCCACCGGACAGCCGGGTGGTATTCAACAGGTACGTATAAGAGGTATCGGGTCTATTACTGCAGGAGCTGCGCCTTTATACGTGGTGGATGGTATCCCCATTAATTCCGGCGATGTATCAAGATTGAATAACACTTCAAATGCTTTGGCAGGGATCAATCCCAATGATATAGAAAGTATCAGTGTATTGAAAGATGCAGCATCAGCTTCGATTTACGGATCAAGAGCGGCCAATGGTGTCATCCTGATTACAACTAAAAAGGGGAAAGCTGGTAAAAGCAAGATCAGGGTCGATTCTGAATTCGGCTTTGGCAATACAGCTTATATTAACGACCTGGCCAAACCGCTTAACCGTGACCAGTATTTTACACTTACAAGAGAAGGCCTGGTGAATGCCGGTGCCACGCAGGCCCAGATTGATGCTACATTAAATACGTTGGGTTTTAATAACACTGCTAATGAGGATTGGGTATCGAATGTAACCCGCCAGGGAACAACCCAGAATATCAATGTTTCACTTTCGGGTGGTGACAGTAAAACCACTTTTTATACCTCTGCAGGGTTTTTTGATCAGAAAGCGGTGGTGATCAGCTCGGATTTTCGCCGTTATTCCGGCTCATTTAACCTGCGGCATAAAGCCAGTGACAAATTAACGGTTGGTATCAATGCTACCGGTTCTTATATCCATCAAAATTCGCCTGCTCAATCCAGTAGTTTTAGGAACCCGGTAGCAGATGCTTACTGGCTGAGACCGTCACAGAATGCTTACAATGCTGACGGTTCATTGAATATCAGCACTACTACATTTAACCAGTTGTATAATCCGTTAGCTATAGCTGAATATGACAGGATACAGCTGAATAATGTAAAAGTGCTTACCAACTTCACCGGTGAATACCAGTTCTATAAAGACCTGAAATATACCACCAAGTTTGGTATTGATTTTATCAATATTGAAGAAGAACGTTATGATAATCCGTTCTTTGGTGATTCAAGAACGGTAGGGGGAAGAATGTATAATTATGATACAAGGCTGGCCAACTGGGTTTGGAGCAACCTGCTGAATTATAAACATGATTTCCTGGCCAATAAAGAACTGGGTGTTGATCTGACAGTTGGTTACGAAGCACAAAAATCAAAACAATATAATATTACAACAAGAGGTGAAGGCGTGCCTGCCACCACTTCTATACCTCTTCCGGTACCCAGCTCACCAAGTGTAGCTTCGGGTGCAAGAACAGATTATGCTTTTGTATCTGTGCTGTCTATGGCACAGCTTAGTTATAAAAATAAATACTCCCTGTCAGGAAGTGTAAGACGTGACGGTTCATCACGGTTTGGTTCTAATAATAAATACGGAACCTTCTGGTCAGTGGGTGGTGCCTGGAATCTTGACCAGGAAAATTTCATGAAAGGCATCAAGTTCATCAATGCTTTAAAAGTAAGATCATCTTATGGTGTGAATGGCAATGCAGAAATTGGTAACTACACCTGGAAGGGTACTTATATTTTTAATGCGAACTATAACCAGCAGCCAGGCAGTGCTCCCAACCAGGTGGAAAATCCTGATCTGACCTGGGAGATCAATAAACCTTTCAATGTGGGTCTTGATGTGGTGGTTTGGAACGGAAGGCTGACTGTTAATGCCGACTATTATGTTCGCAAAACAGAAAACCTGATCCTGAATGATCCATTGTCAAGAACGTCTGGGTTTAACAGTGTATCAGCCAATGTGGGCTCTATGGAAAATAAAGGGGTAGAGTTCCAGGTCAATGTGGTACCGGTTAGAACAAAAGACCTGACCTGGGATTTCACGTTCAATATTGCATTGAATAAAAATAAGATCACATCACTCCGTAATAATGCAGATATACTGGGATTGCCATTTATCCGCAGGGTAGGCGAGGATTTCCAATCTATCTATACCCGTCTGTGGGCTGGTGTTGATCCTGCCACAGGAAATCCTTTGTGGTACACGGATGCTACTAAGAGCCAGACAACTACCAGTGTAACAACAGTACAAAGAGGTATTATCGGAAGTGCTTCTCCAAAAGGATTTGGCAGTTTCTCCACGTCTGTTAACTATAAAGGCTTTTCCCTGGATGCGCAATTCAATTACCAGTATGGCAATTTGGTATATGACAACTGGGGCTTTATTTCCTGGAGTGATGGTTTCAATCCTCAATTGAATAAAATTCAGAAGCAACTCCGCCGCTGGCAAAAGCCCGGTGATTTCACCGACGTTCCCAGGTATGTATATGGTGGTGCCAACGTATCCAATGCAGAATCTTCCCGCTGGTATTATAAAGGAGATTTTATCCGCCTGAGAGACCTGACACTTTCTTATTCATTGCCTAAGTCGATAATGAATGCTGTTAAACTGGATAATGCAAAATTCTATGTGCGGGGCACCAACTTATGGACAAAGGCATTTGATGAGAACATCACTTTCGATCCTGAACAACCACTGACCGGCGTAAATGATCTCCAGATACTGATTCAGCGAACTATTTCTGTAGGTCTTACTCTTGGATTTTAATTGATCACTTAAAAAAATGAACATGAAAAAGATAGTTTTATTTTTTGTTGCTGGTATCAGCTTGTCACTGGCATCCTGCAAGAAAGATTTCCTGGATCTTTCACCGTATGATCAGGTGCCACAGGACCAGGCCATTACTGATGAGGCAGGTATGGCAGCAGCTGTTAACGGGATGTATGCCCAATTGAGGAGTTTAAACCTTTATGGCCGCTCATTGCCTTTATATGGGGATGTGATGGCAGATAATGCGTTTATCTCCACCACGAATTCAAACAGGTACCTGATAGAGTTTAATTATACTTTTATCAGTACGAATGGTAACTCTTCCGCAACATGGGCATCAGCCTATAATGCTATTCTCAGGGCCAATAATATCATCAATTCCGATGTTTCGTCAGCCAATTCTAATCAATTAAAAGGCGAGGCTTTAACGATAAGGGCATTAATGTATTTTAACCTGGTGAACTGGTATGCAAAACCCTATACGGTTGATCCCAATTCAGAGGGTGTTCCGCTCGTATTAACCTATGATGCATTGTTAAAACCTTCCCGGGCTAAAGTATCGGAAGTATATGCACAGATTGAAGCTGACCTTACCAGTGCATTTACCTTACTGACCAGTACGTCAAAAAACTCTTCCTATGTAACAAAGTATGCTGCCAGGGCTTTACAGGCAAGAGTGGCGCAGTTCAAAGGAGACTGGGCCACTGCAAAAACCGCAGCTCTTGATGTTGTAACAAATGGTGGGTTTACGCTGGCGACTTCAGCTAACCTGGTTGCTTACTGGAGTAATCCTGCACCGGTGGCGAATAAACTGGAAACGATCTATGAAGTAACAAGCGATGCAGTTAATAATAATGGATCCAACGCTTTGTCTTATTTCTATGATCAGGCTGGCTATGGGGATGCTATTTGCGCAGATGATCTTTATAATAAATATACAGCGACAGATGTACGCCGTAATCTTTTTATTACCGGTACAAGAGGTGGGATCACTGTTAGGATCGTCAATAAATACCCGAACACGAATTCTGCAGCTGATAAAGATGATACGAAGGTGATCCGCTATGCTGAAGTTTTACTGATACTGGCGGAATCTTACCAGCGCACCAACGATGAAGTGAATGCACTGCTTTACCTTAACCAGGTAGCTCAGCGGAGAGATCCTGCTTTTACAGGCTTCATGTCTTCCGGCGCACAACTGCTGGATGATATTCTGCTGGAAAGAAGAAAAGAATTGGCTTTTGAAGGTATGCGATACCTGGACCTGCAACGGCTGGACCGTGATGTGGCCAGGGTTAATATCAACAATAACTATGTTGGGGTGACACCGGTTACTATTGCTGCCGGCAATTTCCGGCGCATTTTCCCCATCCCCCAGGATGAAAGAGATGCGAACCCTAATATAAGCCAGAATACAGGCTATTGATGTCTTAATCAGAGAAAGGCATCCGCTGCAGCCGGATGCCTTTCTTATTTATACATTCTTTGCCTTTTCATGTTTCAGTATGGATTATTCATGTTTCAGCAAATCACAGCACTTGCCGTGAAGCATCGCTTAGTTCTTTACTGTCATGGGATTGAATGAGTATAACTGCAATGTCCCCGGTTATAGGAAGCCAACTTCTTCGATGCTATTATAATTACTCACAAAACAGGGTTGGGTGTTTTGTAAAGACTAAAACCAAAAATCTATGCAAATCAGAAGACTGCTGGTATTGCTACTTGTCATTTGTGGCTTGTCTCTGCAGGCCCAATCTCAAAATGATGTCAGTGGCCGGGTTACGGATGCCAGGGACGGATCTCCGTTAGGTAATGTAAGTGTTACTGCAAAAGGTTCCCGTACCGGAACATCAACCGATCCTGACGGACGTTTCCGTATCAATGTAGCGGCCAATGCCACCCTTGTTTTTTCAAGTATCGGGTTTAATGATAAAGAGGTGAAAGTTACTGGTGGTCTCATCAACGTTTCATTGGAAGTAGCGGAAAAAAACTTACAGGAAGTAGTGGTGACCGGGTATAATACACAAAGCCGGAGGGAAGCAACAGCGGCTTTATCAAAAGTTTCCGGCGAATCGGTAAAATTTCAGCCCGTGGCCACATTTGACCAGATGCTGACCGGGAAAGCTCCCGGTGTGCTGATCCAGTCACAAAGCGGACAGCCGGGTGCCTCTGCCTCCAATATCACTATTAGGGGTAAAGGATCTGTACTGGCCTCTACACAGCCCTTGTTTATTGTGGATGGCATACAGGTAACCGGTGCTGACTTCCAGAGTATCAACCCGGCTGATATTGAGACCTATACTGTTTTAAAGGATGCAATTGCTACCTCACAGTATGGTTCCCGTGGTGCCAACGGTGTTATTGTGGTAAGTACTAAAAGAGGTGCTAATAGTAAAACAAAGATCAATTACGACTATCAATATGGTGTGGGTTCATTACCGGAGAATAAGCTGAAGTTGATGAACTCTGCTGAGAAAATAATGTTTGAAAGAACTTATGACCATCCGTATGGTATGAATTTCTTTGGTTGGACAGATGAAGAAGCGGATAGCCTTTCTAAAGTAAATGCTAACTGGGAAGAAGTAATGTTTCGTAAAGCAAAAACACAACAACATATTTTATCATTAACGGGAGGTAACGATAAAACGAGGTTCTTTATCTCCGGTTCTGTATTTGACCAGGAAGGGGTAGTGATTGCTACAGCACTGAAGAGATATACCGGGCGTATCAATATTGACCATACTGTGAATAACCTGAAGATCGGACTGTCGACATTTGTAGGTTCTTCAAAGCTGACCAATACATCGGAGAACGATCAGTGGATCGGCGACCCGCTGAATGGTATCCGCTGGGCCAACCCGTATGTCACGCCTTATAATGCTGACGGAAGTTATAATAATACTGATATGCTGTTACAGGGGCAGCCTAATGGGTTACAGGAATTACTGGAGAACCCACGTACCAATAACCAGCTAAAAGGTGTTGCTGCTATGTCACTGGAATATAAATTTCCTTTCCTGAAAGGATTAAGTGCAAGAACGAACTGGGGTGTTGATTTTACCGACAACTCTACTACCCGATATATCAACAAGGATACCTATTTTGGCAGCCAGCAAACAGGTACTGATGGTTCTTTTTCAAGAGGAAGCCTGAAAAGAGTTCGTTACACGGGAACCACTTCATTAAGTTTTGCCCGGCAATCCGGCGATCATAACTACCGCATCTCTTTATTCAATGAATATATTAAACGCCGCACCACTACTTTCAACTATACAGGATTTGGCTTAACAGGTGTATTCGGAAATGGGGCTGATGTAACACCGGGAACGCCGGCTAACGGGTTCATCCCAACGGTCACAGACGGGCAAACAGAACAAAGCCTGATGTCTTATTTCGCACTGGCAGATTATAGTTTCCGTAACAGGTATTTTATTAATGCCAGTTTCAGAAGAGATGGTTCCTCCCGCTTGGCGGAAGGCAATAAATGGGTCAACTATGCGGGTATTGGTGCTTCCTGGCTGATCAATGAAGAGGCTTTTCTTCAAAATACAAAATGGCTTAGTGAGCTTCGTCTCCGTGCCAGCTATGGATCAGCAGGTAATGAAGAAGTGGGCGATTCCTATGAAGCAAGAGAATTGTTTACAGGGGCTACTTATAACGGATTGGGCGGTTTAGTATTGAGCAATTTGGAAAAACCCAACCTGACCTGGGAAGTTCGTAAGACATTTAATACTGGTGTTGATTTTGGGTTCCTGCAAAACAGGATCACTGGTACAGTTGAATTATATAATGCGATCACAACCGGTTTATATCTCAACAGGCAATTGTCGGGCACCAATGGGGTTAATTCTATTCTTACCAACCTCGGTAAGATCCGAAACCAGGGTATTGAACTTTCTGTCAGTGCTGATGTGATCAAAACAAAGGATTTTACCTGGAATGTAAGTGTTAATCATACGTATAACAAAGCAAAAGTGATAGCACTGGATGGTACCAACGAGAATATTTCCGGTACTGCGATCAACAGGGTAGGAGAAAGACCGAATTCTATTTACCTGGTCCGGTATGCCGGTGTTGATCCGGCAAATGGCGATGCCTTGTATTATAAAGCAGATGGCAAAACAACAACCAATGTGTATGATCCGAATGACAGGGTAATTGTTGGCACTTATGATCCTCCACAGTTTGGTGCCTTGAACAGCTCCCTTTCTTATAAAGGCATTGAATTAGGTATACAGTTCAATTATATTATGGGCAATCACATTTTTAATAATGACAGGGGGAATGTTGAAAATCCTGCTTATGTGATATCCAATGTTTCCAGGGAATTACTGACCGAGTGGCAGCAGCCCGGAGACATCACTAATATACCAAGTCCTTATTCCAATTTCGAACTGGGTACTACAAGGTTCCTGGAGAAAGGAGATTTCCTCCGGTTACGCAATGTGATGCTGAGCTATGAATTACCAACCCAATTACTGGAAAGGGCAAAGATCAGTTCAGTAAGAGTTTTTATACAGGGACAAAACCTGCAGACATGGCATAAGTTCAAAGGATATGACCCGGAAGTGGCGTCAGGATTGCTGGCTGGTTCCCAGTACCCTCAATTAAAGACGTTTACATTTGGGATAAACGTTGGATTGTAATGAAAACATGCCTGATAACATTAAACATAGTACAATGAAAAAAGTAAAATTAATATACCTGGTATTGGCGATAGTAGCAACTGGCTGGCTGAGTTCCTGTTCAAAATCTATTGAGCTTGATCCCACTCATTCACAGGATGGAGCCGGGTTCTTTAACACGGTCAGGGATTACGAACTCGCATTGAGTGGAACCTATTCAAAATTATTACAGGATGGTTATTACGGAACTTTTAATGCAGGGGCTAATGCATTAGTAGGATTGCCGGATGTAATGAGCGATAATTTTTATGAAGGTCCTGAGTCGCTGGGTAATTTCCAGGATTTCTCCCGCTGGACCTTCACGGCGGATGATGCAAGTATCGCCGATATGTGGTTGGATATGTATGGCGTCATTCAGCAAGCAAATATTACATTAAGAGGAATTGATAAACTGGCAACTACTGATCCCGGAGCTGTTAACCGTATTAAGGCGCAGGCCATGGCGTTAA
This sequence comes from uncultured Bacteroidota bacterium, assembly GCA_902826165.1. GTDB lineage: Bacteria > Bacteroidota > Bacteroidia > Chitinophagales > Chitinophagaceae > CADEDV01. The sequence continues at coordinate 43,129 of CADEDV010000013.1, read as the reverse complement.
GGGCTATGGTGCATTTTGACCTGCTGCGTTATTTTGGAGAAGCAGAAACAAGGAATTCGGCTGCAAGAGGGATCGCTTATGTTGACAAATTTGATGTGGAGCAAAAGCCAGCCCGGCTTTCTGTAAAAGAATCATACGACAGGATTGAAGCAGATCTGAAAGCAGCGAAGCAATTGATGCTGAATATGGATAAACAAATACAAGGAAGCGGAACCGGTGCTGCTGACCGTGCCTATGTAGATGATATGGTAGTGAACGCTGTTTTAGCAAGGATGTATTTAACTGCCAGTTCACTGGATAGTGCTGTGAAATACTCAACGCTGGTAATCAATGCAAGACCACTTTCCAGTCGTGCTAATTTCCCTAATCTATGGATTGATGCTTCAACAGCGGAAGTCATCTGGTCGGTAAAATTTGAATCATTGGATAGTGATTTGGGTAGCCTGATGTTCTATTCTGCTGGTAACAGGGCGGAGTACCGGCCTACTACAAACCTGCTGGGTCTATATGACCAGGTAAATGACATCCGTTATACCAGTTATTTCCGCAGCCTGCAAAGAGGAGTGAACAGGAATACAGGAACGGCAAGAACCGTACTGATCAAGTATGATGCAAAGCAGGCCAATCTTTCCCGGCCCGATGGTATTGTTAATTTCAAAGCCTTCAGAACTGGTGAAATGTATTTGATAAGAGCTGAAGCTAATGCAAGAATCGGGGGTGCCAATGAAGCAACAGGGCTTGCCGATCTGAATACATTAAGGGCTGCCCGTATTAGTGGCTATGTTCCTGAAGTATTAGCAGGAGCTGCATTGCAGAATGCGATTGAACAGGAGCGTCGTAAGGAGTTGGTCGGTGAAGGTCATCGTTTCCTTGACCTGAAAAGAACAACAAGATTGATCAACAGGCTTACGAATTGTACCAGCTTCTGTACGCTTCCTTCCAATGCCCGTGAATGGGTATTCCCAATACCTCAACCGGAATTACAGGCCAACCCGGCGATGGAACAAACTACAGGTTATTAATAAAGATAGTTTTTTAGCAGAGGTTACATTGGTAAAACAAGGGGATTGCAAGCAGTGCAGTCCCCTTACCTTTTGATAAACGGCACACCGGTAGGATATACTGTACCTGTTTTTGCCACGGAGTTTAATTTTCATGTCCCGGTAATTCATTCTCATCTTCCATTCTCTTCCTTCCTACTTTTAATACAGCAAATAACATCCTGTTATTTACCGGATGTAAGACATAAAACAGTTTTCTCATGTGAACGGTCAACGAGACCAACGCAGGTGGCTTTCCAGTCAGCCTGCTTTTTTGTTTTATTCAGGAAAGGAAAATCATATAAACAGATCAAGTACTAATACTCCCAGTAAACCTAAAACTGATATAGTGGTTTCCATAACTGTCCAGGAAAGAAAGGTTTGTTTTAAAGAGAGATGGAAGAATTCCTTGAACATCCAAAAACCTGAATCATTTACATGCGAACCAAAAACACTGCCTGTTCCCACCGCCAGTACCATCAGCTCGGGTGATACAACTCCTGTTGCTACTAATGGGGTTACCACACCTGCCGCAGTAATGCCTGCTACTGTTGCGGAGCCAATAGCAACTCTTAATAAAGCAGTAATTACCCAGGCAAAGATCAACGGGGGCATTTGCCATTTACTGCTAAATGAGGCTATGTATTTGTCTGTTCCGCTATCCTGGAGCACCTGTTTAAAAACGCCGCCTGCTGTTATGATCAGTACGATCATGGCAATGCCTGCAATGGCATCGTTCAGCCATTTCATGGTTGTCTCCATTGTCTTACCAGCTCTCAGTCCAAAATACCAGATGGCGAGGAACACGGATAACAATAAAGCAATGGTAGGATCACCAATAAAAAGTAATATTTTTTTTAGCAACTGATCAGGCAGGAAATTATCTGCCAAAACAGCCACTGTTATTAGCAGAACTGGTAAGAGGCCAACCAGGAAGCTTGGAAATGCAGCGGGTAGCTCTTTTTCTGTTTTCTCTTCTGCCGATAAAAAAAATGATTTGATAGTTAGTTCTGTTTTTTTGAACAGGCGTCCTAAGAATGGACCGGCAATAATGACTACAGGGATTGTTATGATGAGCCCGTAGATCAGCGTTTTTCCCATATCAGCATTAAATGCATTGACCAAAAAAGCCGGGCTGGGGTGGGGTGGAAGGAAGCAATGGGTGGTTGATAAAGAAGCTGCCATGGGGATAGCAACATATAATACCGGAAGTTTTGCCTTGCTGGCAATGGAAAAAACCAGCGGCACCAGTATAACAAACCCTGCATTATAATATAAAGGAATGCCAATCAAAAAGCCTGTCAGTAATACAGCCCATTGAATATTTTTTTGACCGAAGGCGGTAAGCAGCGTGGAGGAAATTTTTTCGGCAGCTCCACCTGCTTCCAGCACTTTGCCAAGCACCGCACCCAGGCAAATGATCAATGCCAATCCACCTAATGTATTTCCCACTCCTTTCTCTATGGATTTAATGACCTGCATGGGTTCCATCCCCAAAAAAAGCCCGGCCAGTATGGCAACAACGAGTAAAGATAAAAAAGGGCTTACCTTTTTATAGGTTAAGAATATTTGCAGGCAAATAGCAAAAAAAATAACAAGCAACTCCATGGTTTATTAATTATGCAGGGATAATATTATTTCGCTATTCCGGGAACCTTTAGTACAGCGTCTAATGCCTGTTTAGGTTGCCGGTTCCTGTCCCAAAGCAATGGATAATTCGCCCGGTTGGGAATAGGATAATCATTTTTCCAGCTCATTCCATCATGCACGCCCCAGCAGGTCACCCTTGCGATTTTATCTTTCCGTTTATAAAAGATGTGAAAGATATCTTCATATCTTTTCGCCAATAATGTTTGCAAGCTGTCAGGTAATCTGTTGGAATAAGGATCAAAATAATTTTTAAACTCTTCCAGCTGAAACTGTTTATCGCTCATGCCCTGGCCAATAATCTGGCCTTCTTTTGTCAAAGGCAAAACATCCACATCCAGCTCTGTAATCATTACTTTAACCCCGCAGGCTGCATAAGCATCAATAGCTGCTTCAATATAAGATGTTTGGGGATAATTAAGCCCCCAATGCCCCTGCATACCTACTCCATCAATGCGGATGCCTTCTTTTTGGAGCATCTTTACTATACGAACGATGCCATCTCTTTTTTGGGGCCGCCATGCATTGAAATCGTTATAATATAATTCGGTGTTAGGTGCAAACTCGCTGGCAAATTTGAACGCATATTTCACCAGTGTATCGCCATTACCAACTGCATTTACCCAACTGGTGGGCCTGTAGCTGCCATCGTTATCAATCACCTCGTTTACAACATCCCAGGCATGCACCCTTCCTGCATACCGGCCTGCAACAGCCTTAATGTGACTGCGGAGACGTTCAATTTGTTCTTCTTTTGTATTGGGCTTTCCACCCGCATTTACAAAAAACCAGGAAGGTACCTGGTTGTGCCAAACCAGCGTATGCCCGACAATAAACATGTTATGGGCCTCGCCAAATGCAACAAATGCATCTGCCGGCCCAAAATTAAAAATGCCGGGTTCTGGATTTACCAGGGCAGCTTTCATTGAGTTTTCAAGCGTTATACTATTGAACTGCCGGAGTACAATATCCTGTGAAGCCTTATCTGTTCCTGAAACGATTGCATCATTGACGGCTGTTCCCATGAGAAAAGCATCCTTATAAATATCTTTTAATACCGAAGAGTTAGTTGCAGGCTTCGGTATGCTCTTTAATTCTGCACAACCTCCAAAACAATAGCAAATAGTAATCAATACGAATAATTTTCCTGCCCCTTTTTTCATACTGCTGATTTTTTTATTGCTAACCCTTATGCGACAACATTTACTAATGTTCCTATATTTTCAATGGAAATCCTGATCTCATCACCGCTTTCTAATGTGAAATCACTGCCGGGTACAATACCGGTACCTGTCATGATCAAAGATCCCTGCGGAAAGGAACATGCACGATAAACAAAGGACACTAACTCTTCCGGCGTTCTTTTCATTTGTTCCAATGCTACACTTCCCTCAAATACTTTTTGGCTATCCCTGCTGATCACCATTGAAATCAGTGTGCTTTTATCAAGAGGCCGATCTGTGATATAAATACAGGGCCCGATTGCAGCACAGGCATCATATGTTTTTGCCTGTGGCAGGTACAAGGGGTTTTCTCCCTCAATACTGCGACTGCTCATATCATTACCTATCGTGTAACCAATAATTTTCCCGGAGGAAGTGACCAGCAATGTAAGTTCTGGTTCCGGTACATCCCAGGTACTGTCTTTCCTGATCCTTACTTTTTGCTGATGACCAACAACCCGGTTGGGAGTGGCTTTAAAAAATACTTCTGGTCGTTCTGCTTCATATACTTTGGCATAAAAATCGGCGCCACCACTTGCCTTACTTTCTTCCTGCCTTCCCACTTTGCTCCTGAGGTAGGTGACCCCGCAGGCCCATAATTCCTGCCCGCTGCCGACCGGGGCAACTATTGCTGATTCTTCAATACCGGTTGCTTTACTGGCCTTACCAGACCGGATAAGTCCCTTCAGTTTGGAAAGAAGATCATCATCGTTGATAAAACTATCCCAGTCCGTGACAGGGACAGAATAATATTGTCCGTTGTCGTCAATGGCAACAGTGGAGTTTAATTTATAAATTTTCATGCTCCTATTTTCTTAGTTTAATCCGTAATACCTGCATGTCATTAGTTACATACAAAGTTTTTTCATCTGCTGACAACGCCACATTCGAAGCAGCTTCATCCAGCTTTATTTTGCCCAGCAACTTTTCTTCACTGTTAAATATCCAGATACCACCAGGGCCGCTGGCAAAAATGATCCCTTTGCTGTCCACCTTTAAACCATCCGGCAACCCTTTTAACCCTTCTCTTTCATGGGCTGTGCTGTAAAAAATTCTCCCATTAGCCAGAGAATCTTCAGTTACATCATAGATATACCAATTTGGTTTTGCAGGATCAGAACAGGCAATGATCAATTGTTTTTCGCCGGGAAGAAATGCAATACCGTTAGGGCGGGGAATACTATCAACAAGCAATATAACTTCTCCATTTGTTTTTACTTTATAAACCCCGTTCCAGGGGATCTCTTTTTTGGGATCATCATCGCTTTGGGTTTCTAATCCATATGGAGGATCCGTAAAAAATATATCTCCCTGGCGGCTTACAATTACATCGTTAGGACTGTTGAATTTTTTCCCATTATACTGCTTGGCAAGACCAATATATTTTGGTACCGGCTTATCAAACGGGGCATCCATGATTGCAATTTGCCGATTCCCACATTGACACAAAACAAGATGATCATCTTTGTCAAGAGCTAAACCATTAGAGCCCATTTCGCCACCTCTTGGAATACTGTCAGTATAGCCGGAAGGGGTAAGGTAAACTTCTTTACCTTTTTCTTCTGTCCATTTATAAACGGTATCCCTGGGCACATCGGAGAATAACAACATTTTTTGTGATTCCACCCATAAAGGCCCTTCACTCCATTGGAAACCTTCTGCGATGATTTCAATTTTTGTATTGTTGTCAATAATGGTATCTAATGCAGCACCAGCTCGTTCAATACTGCCGGTTGTTTTATAAGTCTCTTCCTGGTTTTTATTTTCTTTGTTATTACAGGCCATTACTCCCGCAATTGAAAAGAAAAGGAAATAGTATTTCATATGCGCTAATGTTTTTTGCAGTAGTTAAATGAGTCTCAAACCTGAGCCCTCCTTTTGGGGATAAGGGGCTTAATGCGAATCCCTTGTTACCACACTACCGGAACTACCCTGCAGGAAATCAAGATCAGCACCTTTATCAGCACCCATTACATGTTTGATATATAAACTTACATAGCCTCTTTCAGCGGCAGGCTTTGGGGCCAGCCATTTTGATCTTCGTTTTGCCAGCTCTTCGTCACTTACATGCAAGTGTAACAATCGTTGTTCAACATCAAGTTCGACCATATCACCGTTTTGTACCAATGCAAGGTTGCCGCCGATCGCAGACTCTGGCGATACATGCAGTACTGCCGTTCCATACGCAGTGCCACTCATTCTTCCATCAGAGATGCGGACCATATCTTTAATCCCTTTCTCCAGTATTTTTTTCGGCAATGCCATATTTCCCACTTCAGGCATACCCGGGTAACCGACAGGGCCTACGTATTTCAGCACCATCACACAGGTCTCGTCAATATCCAACTCGGGGTCATCAATCCTTGCATTATAATCTTCAATGCTTTCAAACACAACAGCACGGCCTTTATGTTTCATCAGGGCAGGTGTGGCGGCTGAGGGTTTTATCACGGCACCATTCTGTGCCAGGTTTCCTTTTACCACAACACAGCCGGCTTCGGGTATCAACGGTTTTTCGTACGTGGCGATCACATCACCGTTATAGCATTCTGTATTACCGTTGATATTTTCATGATGGTTTTTGCTGGTAACAGTCACTACATTTTTATGCAATTTATTTTTAAGTTCATTTAATATGACAGGCAGGCCACCTGCATAGTAAAAATCTTCCATCAGGTATTTACCAGAAGGCATCAGGTTCAGCAGTAATGGGATCTTGCTGCCGATGGTATCAAAATCTTCTAATGTTAAGTCAACACCGATTCTCCCGGCAATAGCAGTGAGATGGATGATGAAATTGGAAGAGCCGCCAACAGCTGCGTTGACCATGATGGCATTTTCAAAAGCTTCTCTTGTCAGTATTTTATCAATGGTCAGATTTTCTTTTACCATTTCCACAATTCTTCTGCCACTCAATTGTGCCATTTGTTTTTTCCGGCTGTCGGCAGCAGGTATGGCTGAGGCACCACTTAATGTTAATCCAAGTGATTCTACCATGCAAGCCATCGTTGAAGCTGTTCCCATTGTCATGCAATGTCCAATACTTCTGCTCATGCAACTTTCTGCAAATTCACACTCCTCCTGCGTCATCTTGCCAGTCTTCATATCTTCATCAAATTTCCACACATGTGTTCCGCTGCCGATCGTCTGTCCTTTGTATCGCCCATTCAGCATGGGCCCGCCGGGTACAACTATTGTTGGCAAGCCAACACTTGCTGCGCCCATTACAGTTGAAGGAGTTGTTTTATCGCAACCAGTCAATAACACCACTCCATCAACCGGGTTGCCACGGATGGATTCTTCCGCATCCATACTGGCAAGGTTGCGGAAAAGCATAGCAGTTGGTTTCAATAAAGTTTCACCCAGGCTCATGATCGGAAATTCTACCGGAAAGCCGCCGGCTTCCAATACGCCACGTTTTACCATTTCTGCATGTTCCCGAAAATGGGCGTTGCAGGGTGTCAGCTCGCTGAATGTATTGCAAATACCAATCACCGGCCTGCCATCAAACATATCGGTGGGCATGCCCTGGTTCTTCATCCAGCTGCGGTAAATGATCCCATCTTTGTTTTTTTTGCCAAACCAATCCTGGCTTCGTAGCTTTTTTGACATAGTTTTTTTTTGGTTACTAGCTTTTGTTCGTATGGCATCGCCTGTTGCGTCGCACTCTTGTACTGTAGTATTTCTATTCGGCTTTTATTAAAACCCTTTTTCCCGACCGCATTGCTTCATAAACAGCCTGTAAATATTTCACATCCCGTCTTCCCATTTCCCCCGGCACAATGCTTTGTTTCTTATTTTTTACAGTCAAAGCAAAAGCATCCATTTGCCTGGCCTGCTGATTTATATGCGGGAAATCCATTGCCCCAGCAGGGGTATTACCTTTTTGCCCGGTGTAATTATAAGCAGAAGTTAATTCAAATATTCCTTTTTCTGCTTCTGCTTTTAAGAAATTCATATTGTCGGCATAGCTTGTTTTGCATTCAGTTATTAGTCCATTGGGGAACTCCATTTGCCAGGTAAGCGATTGTTCCACTTCACTGAATCTTTCCAGATCTGTTTTTATTCCTTCCTGCGCCGTAACAGCAATGGGTTCCATCCCGGTAGTATAGCACATAGCTTGTATAACATAGATACCCACGTCCATCAAAGGACCGCCGCCTGCATATTTTTGTGTCAGCCTCCATTGTGAAGGACCAGCCCGGAAACCAAATCCGCCACTTATCTTTTTTAGATGGCCATAAATTTTCTGCGTACCTAAACGAACCATTTCGAGATTGTAAGGCTCAAAATGTAAACGATAGCCAATGGAAAGAAGCTTGTTTGCTTTTTTACGGGCAGCAATCATTTTATCACAATCTTCTACTGTAATTGCCATTGGCTTTTCACAGATCACATGTTTACCCGCTTCAAAACCACGAATGGTATATTCTGCATGCATATTGTTAGGCAGCACTACATAAATAATATCAATATCGGGATTGTCTTTTATGGAATCATAGTTATCGTAGCTGTATATATTCTTATCAGGGATATTATACTTTTCTTTCCATACCGGAATTTTTGAAGGAGTACCTGTTACAATACCTGCGAGGTAACAATGCTCGGTTTGTAAAAGGGCAGGAGCCAGCTGACCACCGGCATAACCACCCAACCCCACTAATGCGATTCCCAATTTTCCATTCTTAGCAGACATGGTTTTTTGTTTTTTAGTTTCGCCGGTACAATTACCAACGGCAGATATAAATGGAATACTCAACCCCGCAAGACCTATATCATACAGAAATTTTCTTCTTGATCCGTTATTACCATTTTTCATAAAAAAAGTTTACCGGTTAAAATATCTTTTTGCAAACTCTATAAAGGTTGGCCAGTTAGGGCCGGTTGTATGTCCGCCTTCATGCTGGCGAAACGCAATTTCTCCAGCAATCAAAGCTGTTTGTTCAGCCGGATATTCCATTGTGCCGAGATCTTCTTTTCCAAGTAGTTTGTACACAGACCCGGCATGAACTCCTCCCAAAAACATTCCTTTTGCATCCACCCATTTTCCTTCTACATTGGGTGAGCCAGAACTAATAAAAACAGGTCGTGGGGCACATAAGGCAACTAACTGATGTGCATCTACAGGAAGATCGTTTTGTGTTAAGGGATCGGCAGCATATTTAATAAAATTGCCGGCGAACCAATGATACTCTGCCGATGACGCAAGATTTTCGACTTGTTCGCCATAGAGACGGCGTAAGATTTTTACACCACCTGCACCAGATGAACCGATAAAGCCAATGGCAATTCGTGGCTCATAGGCCATCGTTACAATAGCCGCTTTACCATATCTTGACAATCCTTCAATACCAATTCTTTTTGCATCTATAGCGGTATCGGTTTCAAAATAATCAAGAGCACGGCTGGCACCCCAGGCCCATGCACGGAGTGAGCCCCAATCATCTGGTTTGCGATGCTGCCCTTTGTTACATAAACCAATTATTCCCTGTGTAAGTCCGGCCCCATTATCAGCCTGGTAACTTGTCGGTACGATGATGGCAAAACCCCAGCCCTGTTCCAGCAATTGTTCCTGCCATCCTTTTTGTACAGGTGTGCCTGCCGATGACGGTGGCTGGAAGCCAGCGGAAAAAATAAATCCAAACTCCATGATCAATGGCACGGGTTTGCTGATATTCTTCGGTGTAGTCACTGACAACTGAATATCCACGTTGATTTTTGGATATTCGGAATTGTCAACATGACCCAACAGGTTCCTGGTGATCGCTTTTTGATTTCCAATTACTGTATCTGTTATGCTGATAACTTCCCATCTCACTTTCGGGGTGTTTGTTGGTACACGGCCATACACTTCTTTATCAAAATCTTCAACGATCTCAGGTCTTCGTTTATTCCACCATGTTTTTGTAGTGGTTACTTTCTTCCCGTTTTTCAATAGTAATGCATAGGGCAATGAAGTATAAGCAGATGCTTTTGATTCATCTGCATTGGCAGCATTGGGTGCTGATGGATTGCCCGAAGGGCCGGGTCTTGTTGATCCTATTTCTAATTGCGCCAGCATATTTTTATAATCCGCCTGTGTGGCCTGCTGCCGGGCTTTTACCTGTTTATCTCTTGCCTGCCAATCCCTGATATGCTCAGCCACTGCCAGCAGAGGTGCTATCATCAAATCTTTTTCTTGTTGCCTGATATACGAGAGAATTTTTCTGTGATTGTCAAGGGAAACGTTTAGCCCATTACCACCACCTACACCATGAAATAAAATGACCAGTAACGAGTTTGTTTGAATCGCTTTGTCGACCCATACTTTCATCTCCCCGAAACTGTGATTATTTACCATGTAACAATCTACATTATACAAATCCACTTCACCTATTTTGTGCATTTCATCTCTTACTGCCCTTGCCGCCACAAAATCGGTTTTCATACCATTAATAAATAAAGAATCCTCAATTTTCATATCACCACAGGTAAAAGCAAAGGTTCTTTTTGTTTTTCCATCCAATGCCTGCAAAAACAGGTTTGTCATACGTATTTCGTTTTCCATTCGCCTGACAGAAAAATTCTTCAAATCGTTTTGCTTACTTACCCATTCCCGGCCAGTGCCGCCGTTGCAGGGATGAAATAAAGTATGGTTGCCCAATTCATGACCGGAAGCAGCTAATTTTTTCCAGTCATCCAATCTTGTTTGTACTGAATTGGAAAAGGCTGTAACATAAAACGTGGCTTTCAGCCCGAGCGAATCAAGCAGCGGAACAGCATTATCCAAATGCTCATTAATCGCATCATCATAAGTAAGCACTACGGCCGCTTTTTTTCCCTGCCAGGCAGGATTGAATTGTGTAATTCCCGGTGTTGTTACCAGTACATGGGATAATACAGCTATAAATACTACTTTTTTCATTTCTTTTATTTCAATGCCAGTACCACTACAGAGAAGGGCGGTAGTTTTACCGAAAGATTGTTTCCATTTATTGATGTATTGTTAAAAACAGCAGGGTTTATCTTACCGGGATTTTCAAAACTGTTATGGTCTTGTAGTTTGCCAGACTGAAGAATCCTTCCTGTTACAGCCGTTGCCGGTAAATCACCCAGGTCAATTTTAATTTCCTGTGTATTATTAGCATCTATGTTCACAAGTGAAATATGTATAATTCCACTTTTATCTTTTGATGCGGAGGCAGAAACGGCTTGTATCTTTTTTTCGCCCAACGTATAATCCTTGCTTACCATAGCCAGTGGTATCATCACTGCATCCTGGTGCACATTGTACATCTCCATTACATGATATGTAGGAGTGAGCACCAGCTTTTCTTCTTTGGTGAGTACAATTGCCTGCAACACATTCACCATCTGTGCCAGGTTGGCCATCCGCACCCGGTCACAATGATTATTAAAAATATTCAGCGATAAACCGGCAATCATGGCATCCCGCATGCTGTTTTGCTGGTATAAGAATGCGCCATTAGTACCCGGTTCCACATCATACCAACCGCCCCATTCATCCACGATCAGCGCTACTTTCTTTTGCGGGTCATATTTATCCATCACTTCGCCGTTCTTTTTTATCATTCCTTCCATGCGCCAGGCCTGTTCCATTGTCCGGAAATATTCTTCTTCAGAAAATTGAGTAGCTGATCCTTTTTTGGACCAGTTGATCACTGAGTAATGGTGAATAGAAAGGCCTTCAATACGGCGGGCCGGTACTTCTTTCATCACAGTCTCTGTCCAGACATAATCTTCAGTGCCCGGGCCGACAGCAATGCGGAATAAACCTTCTGTATTGCTATAGCTGGTCATCATAGTAGCATACTTCCTGTATTCGTTAACGTAATAACCGGCTGTCATATGGCCACCACAGTCCCATGATTCGTTACCAACGCCCCAATATTTTACATTCCAGGGTTTGCTTCTGCCATTTTGCATCCGCATATCCGTTAAATAACTGCTTCCGTTGGCATGGTTAACGTATTGCACCCAATCCACCGCTTCCTGCACTGTGCCAGCACCCATATTTACGGCGAGATAAGGTTCGGCTCCAATTAGTTCACAAAAATCGAGGAATTCATGCGTGCCAAAACTATTATCCTCCCTTACGTTTCCCCAGGAGGTGTTGCTTATCTGTTTTCTCTTGTCTTTGGGGCCGATCGCATCTTTCCAGTGATAGGTGTCGGCAAAGCAGCCGCCGGGCCAACGCAGCACCGGCGTCTTTAATTTTTTTAATGCCTCCACTATGTCAAGTCGTATTCCATTCCTGTTTGGTATTTTCTTTTGATTATCTCCCACATAAATTCCGTCATAAATGCAGCGGCCCAGGTGTTCAGCAAAATGACCGTAGATATTTTTGTTAATGGTATCCCTGGCTTTTTCAGGAAAAAGTACAATACGGTTTTGGGCAAATAGCAACGGCCCGGAAAATGCTGCGATAACAAATGTGATAATATGTCTTTTCATGTTCGGTTATTTATCTGTTCTGAATGGTGAAGCCGGCAGTCCTTCTTTATTATATAAATTCGGATTGACGGGGTTGTCTGCCCAGGCATACCGGACATACACGGGGTTTTTTATGTTCTCATTCCACACAATTACTTTATCTCCTTCAATCGTTGCTTTGGCCCACACAAATTTTTTATCTGCTCCTGCAATGGCAAACTCATTGAGTTCCTCTCCATCATTTGATATTAAACCAGTTCCGGTATGAGCAAATGTGACGATAATTTTATTCTCTTCTGTTTTTGAAGATTGGTAAACAGGGCCTGAGTAAACAATGTTTTCGCCATAGACCATTTTTTGTGCTGCCAATGCCAGGCGTTCTCCAACATCTTTTTTATTGTCAGGATGAATGTCATTCCATTCGCCTAAATCAATTGCTACTGCCATGGCTGTATTGGGAGCAGATAAAGATTTTAATTGAGCTTCTCTCAGTTCAGCCCACTGACTTTCTGATGGAAGATAATTTGCATCCATGAAATTTGGAAGCTGTACAAATAAGAAAGGGATATTTCCCTGCTGCCACTTGTTTCTCCAGTCAGCGATCTGCACCGGTTGTAGTTTTGTATATTCTGCTGCTCTCCCGGTGTTACTTTCGCCCTGGTACCAGCAAATACCCCTGATAGTATAATTAATAAGGGGTGCTACCATTGCATTATACAAAGCTGCCGGTTGGTTTTGTGCATTGATCCCCGCAACGACAGGCCCAGTACGGGGAACAAATACTTCACCAACTTTGTATTGCCAGGTGCCCTTTAGATCAATGGTATCAGTACCGGCAAATATGCAATAGGGTTTATCAGGAACAAAACCACCTTTGCCAAAATTGTTGGTTACTTTAACAACAAAAATGTTTTTACCGGCCTTCAGCAAATCAGCGGGAACATTATAGCGTCTTTGCGGGTACATATAAGTGGTGTTGCCTGCCTGTTTACCGTTGATGTATAAGATATCTGCATCCACAATTCTTCCCAGGAAAACCTTTGCCGGCTTTCCGGTCATTGTTGCCGGGATATCAATTTCTCTCCGGTACCAAACTACCCCGTTAAGATCTTTTATTCCCTGGTCCTCCCAATAGCCGGGGATATTGATGGTACGCCATCCTCCTTTAGGGCTATAAGTAGTTTCAAACCATTTTGGGGTTTCGGTCAGGCCTTTATCAATGATTTGCTGAGTTCTATTTGTGTTGCTGGCAAATGCCCGACGGTTTAACCCATTGATATAAGCAGTGTCTTTATTTTTTTGAATCGTTGTTTGGAGTGCGGGAAATTCTTTTAATCCTTCTTCACTTGTCCATGCCTCAATAGGGCTGCCACCCACACTGGCGTTGATGATGCCGATCGGGATTTGGTATTTTTCATATATTTTTTTTGCGAAAAAGTAAGCAACGGCTGAAAATGGCCGTACATCATCGCCGACTGCTGATTTCCAGTTGCCATTCGGCAAATCATCTTTGGGGCCTTCCAAATTTGTCAATGTTGGAATCCAGAATTGCCTGATTTCAGGATAATCAGCGGCAGCTATTTCATTGGCATAGGTCACATCATGAATATTCATTTGGTGTACCATATTCGATTGTCCGCTACAAAACCATACATCACCGATTAATATATCTGTAAGGGTTATTTTATTTTTACCTGAAATGATCATCTTGTAAGGGCCGCCTGCTTTCATTGCAGGAAGAATAATTCTCCATTTGCCATCAGCAGTTGCTTTTGTGCTATAATTTTTTTTATTGAATGAGATAGTAATTTTTTCATTGTTTGAAGCCCATCCCCATATATTGATCTTTGTATCCCGTTGCAGTACCATGCTGTCTCTTACTAACCGGGGCAGTCTAACTTGTGCTGTTACATCCTGCGAAGTAAACAACAGGAAAAAAACAGCCAGTGGAACTGTTAGCTTTATAGAAATGATTTTCATCATAATTGTTTTTTAATAAATTGTGATTCCCCATACCTGTTCAACTGAAAACCCTCGATACTGGCATTGTTAAGCTTGAATTGTATATTGAGGAATTCTGACGTGGAATAAAAAATCATTTCACCGGCTGCATAAAGAACATACCTATTAGCAGGCGAAAAGTACAGGACAAGGTTGCCATTTTCGTTCCTTAGCTCGATTTTATTACCATTTACGGTTGTGTAGAACCCTGTATATTTATCCAGGATATTTGTAGCCAGGTTAAGCCTTGGCCGTTCAAATATATACTGCATTCCACGACTATAGGTTTCACTTTTGGTACCCGAGTGCCCTGTATTTTCTAATACTTTTGACAGGAGACTTACTAAGAAATCTTTACTATCACTCATCCTGACGACAAATTTTTCAAATGCAGGTCTGCTTCTCTCTACATCGCCTGTTGTTATATAAACTCTTACAGGCTTTGCCATTTTTTTTGAACGAAATTCTTTTTCGTATGTATATACAACTTCTTTATCCCAGCCAATCGCAGGGCTGGCCGCGGCATAGCCGGAGAATAAGTCCGGCTGGGTAAATAAAGTATACAGTGTAAATAGCCCGCCGAGTGAGCAACCCATTAATGTTCTGTTACTGCTGTCTGCTTTATAATTCGTTTCAATAAAAGGGAATAATTCATTTTTTAAGAAGGATAGGAATTTGCCAGCACCACCGCTTTGCGGAATTCTTGCTTCATTTGTTGGTGTATAATCCCTTGCTCTCAGGCTGTCAGGATTTGGCTTTGTTCCACCCCAAGTGACACCGACAATGATCAGTTCCGGTATAAATCCATCATAATAGTGCTGCCCGTAAAGCGATTTTACCAACGGGAAATCCCACTGTGAATCCATCAGGTAAACTACCGGGTAATTTTTTGTGCTGTTTTTATATCCGCCGGGGAGAAGTATCTGTAATTCATACTCCTGACCCGTAACAATGGAAGAAGTTATTGTTCTTATTTCAGAGCCAGGGATATCCACCTTCGGGAACTGGGCATAGCCGTTTACAACCGTAACAATAAACGATATCAGCAATAATTTTTTCATTATTGTACTATTGTTATTTTGGTTAAAACATTAGAAGTGGTTCTATTGGTTACACCAGGTTGCCCGCCACCTATACTGATAGCGACCTTGCCTTTCAATGGTTTCAGATTTCCGTTATTATCAACAATAGATAAATCCTGCGCTGTCAGTTGAAATTGTACCAGCTTGCTCTCTCCGGCTTTCAATGTAATTCTTTTAAACCCTTTCAATGATTTTAACGGGGTATAAGTACTTTGGTCCTGGCTTGAAATATATAACTGGACTACCTCCTCGCCATTGATACCCCCGTTATTTGTAACGTTTACTGATACAATTATTCCTTTCCCGCTTTTTGTAATCGCTGGAAAAGTGAGCCTGGAATATTTAAAATTTGTATAGCTTAACCCAAAACCGAAGGGATATAAAACTTCACCTTTAAAGTAACGATAGGTCCTTCCATTCATACTGTAGTCACTAAAACTCGGTAAGTCACTGTCACTTTTATAAAAGGTAACCGGTAAGCGGCCTGCAGGATTATAATCGCCAAATAAAACATCTGCAATAGCGGTTCCTGCGCTTTGGCCACCATACCACGCATTAATAATGGCGGGGATATTTTCACTTTCCCAGGGCGTTGCAATTGCACTGCCTGTCATCATTACAAATACTACCGGCTTTCCAGTTGCTTTGAGTGCTTTTAATAATTTTGTCTGAACAGCGGGCAATAGAATACTGGTCCTGTCACCACCGTTAAAGCCCGGTGCATTCACCGGCATTTCTTCTCCTTCCAACTGGGGAGAAATGCCGCCTGCAAACAGAATTACATCAGCATCTTTAAGCTTGTTGGCGAGGGCGGTAAAATCAGTACGTCCAAAAGTACCGGTACGTAAAGCCACATTGGCTTCTTCGTCGCCCTGCCAGTATTCGAGCTCAATTTTATAAGCGGTGTCTTTTTTTGTTTCAAGCTGATATGTTTTGGCTCCCCAGCGGTTGCGCAGCCAGGCATTCAGTACCTCTTTGCCATTTATCAGCAACCTGTACCCGTCGTTAGCTTCTACTTCAAAGGTTGTAGTGCCGGTTTCTTCAGGGATATACCAGGTCGTGTAGCGGGCTGAAAAATTAACGGCAGTTAGGTTATCACCGATCACATCACCACGTTGCCAGGCATGATCAATTTTATTTTCAGTTTTTGTGACAACTGGGCTTCCATTTAAATCCCTGTTATTGTAATATTCGGCCAGGAAACCTTGTTTGCCATCCCAGCTGTACCGGTGGTTAATATCTGTATAGCTGAGAATGGTATCATTCGTGAAATTGATTACTTTTTCATACACGACTTCTGTTCCCTTACCAAGCTTTTCTTTAATACCGTCCAGGATGGTTACAATGCGGGAAGGAATACCGTTGTAATTACCCAATACTGAAATACTGTTATTGGCATTAGGACCAATAACGGCAATTTTTTTTATGCTTTTAGAGATGGGGAGTGTGTTGTTCTCATTCCGCAGCAATACGATTGATTGCTGTGCCATCTTTAGCGCATGGGCTTTGTGTGCTGCACTTTCCAGAACAGAAGAAGGCGTTTGCGCATATTTTACCATAGACACAGGGTCGAACATACCCAGTCGGTAACGGATCGTAAACAGGCGTTTCAATGAAATATCAAGCTGTTCTTCTTTTATCAATCCATTCTTCACTGCATCCACCAATGTTTTGTAAACGGAAACGCCACATTCAACATCTGTCCCATGGATCACGGCATCAATTGCGGAAGCAGTGGCATCTTTATGTGTTTTGTGGTATTTATAAAAATCATCTACTGCCCAGCAATCACTGGTAACATAGCCTGTGAAATTCCATTGCTTTCGTAAAATGTCATTCATCAACTGGTCATTGGCACAACAGGGTTGTGTATCCACGGCATTGTAAGCACACATCACACCGGCTACATTCGCTTTGGTGATCAATTCTCTGAAGGCAGGCAGGTAAGTATCCCATAAATCATAGGTGCTTGGATTAAAATTATCTGAATGCCGGGTGGGTTCAGGACCGCTGTGTACGGCAAAATGTTTGGCACAGGCTGCTGCTTTTAAATACTTGGGATCTTCACCCTGTAATCCTCTTACAAATGCTTTTCCAAGCATCGCTGTCAGAAAAGGATCTTCACCATAGGTTTCCTGCCCACGTCCCCAGCGGGGGTCACGGAAGATATTAATATTCGGTGTCCAGTAGGTTAATCCCAGGTATCGTTCATTGGTTCTTCCCTGTTCTATTGCTTTATTATAAATGGCTCTTCCTTCCAGCGCAGAATAATCGGCCATCCTGTATAAGGAATTTGTATCCCAGGTGGCGGCCATTCCGATTGCTTGCGGGAATACGGTCACCTTAAATGGTGTTCTTGCCACGCCATGCAACACTTCATTCCACCAGTCATACGCAGGAATTCCGAGCCGGGGAATGGCGGGTGTTGCATTCAGCATTTGTGCAACTTTCTCCTCCAGGGTAAGACGGCTCACCACATCGTTTACCCGTTGGTCAACCGGCAGTTGATGATTCCACATCGGAAATGATTTGTATTCCTGGGTATTGCCGGACATAGAGGCAACCAATAAGGCAATCGTTATTGTCTTTCTCATACTGTTATTGATAAGAGTTACTTATAAACGTCGTCGGCATTCTTTACTTCAAACCACTCATAGCTTGCTTTATTAGCAGAGCCAATTCCATTTGAAGTAGCATACAATGCATACAGGCAGCCTACAAATCCACCCGCCTCTTTCGTACTCAGAAACTTTCCATCCATATTTTCCAGTACAGCATTCCATTTGTTTTTTTGGATGGAGTAGTAAAAAGAATATTTATCATTGCTGGCTTCAATCTTGAAACAAATATTTTTATTCTTCTTTATATTTACCGGGATACTTGTTACCAGGATACTGTCTTTATACAGTTGCACAACCGGTTTGCCATCAGCAACAGATTGACACAAGTAATAAAAGTGACGTTCATTTTGAAAAACAATGAGTCCTGCTTTTTCGTTTTCAGCTGCTGGATTGAATTGCATAGCTGTAGCTGCATACCCTTTTAAATGAGGTTGGTGGAACCCGATAAAAGAAGGGTTGGAGCGTCCGCTACAGGTTTCCTTCCGCAGGTTGATGGTCAGCTTCCCTTTATTAACCGAAAGATCATACCAGTCTTCTGTTACTGTTCTCAGGAACTGGTAACGAAGATTAAGATTACTGTTATTGAAATTGTCCTTGAACAAATAATTGCCATTGAATTTTTCAGCCGTTTTATTTCCTGTGGCATTGATCGGGTAACTGTATTTTACTTCATCACCTCCGAGGTCAAATACGGGCCAGCCATCCACCCATTTGACAGGTGCCATGAAGGTTTCCCTGCCCGTATTATAATAATCGCCTTCATAGGGTCTGCAGCCCAGGAAGATGCCCCACCAGTTACCATCCTTATCCTCAACAATATCAGCATGACCGGTGGTGGTAATTGGATTCTTCCTGTTTGAATCCAGGTGGCGTTGTGTCAGTATCGGGTTTTTATCATACGGGATATAAGGACCTTCTATTGATTTGCTTCTGAATACCACTTCGGAATGGTTATACCCTGTTCCGCCTTCCGCACACATAAGAATATACCAGCCATCTTTTTTATAAATATGTGGTCCTTCGATCCAGACAGGTTTTTTCGAAATATCTGTACCTCCATTTACCAGTAGTTTTTCTTCACCTATCACTTTCAGGTTGACGGGATCAAGTTCATACATACGGATGGTACGGTGTCCGTTCCACAATGTTTTATTATCAGGTGGTATACTGTTATAGACAACATAGGCTTTACCGTTATCGTCAAAAAACAAAGAAGGATCAATGCCATTTACCTGCGGAAGTTTTACCGGGTCGCTCCAGGGGCCTTTAGGGTCTTTGGCAGTAATAATAAAATTACCCAGTTTACTTACTTCTGTGCAAACAATATAAAAAGTGCCGTTATGATAACTGATCGCAGGGGCAAATAAACCCCTTGATATTCCGGAACCTTCAAGAGCCAGTTGTGAAGGCCGGTTCATGGCATAGCTGATCAGTTGCCAGTTAAGCAGGTCTTTACTATGAAAGACTGGAATCCCGGGATAGTGAGCAAAGGAGGAGTTGATGATATAATAGTCATCTCCAGCACGGCAAATGCTGGGGTCAGGATAATAGCCCGCTAATATGGGGTTTTGAAATGATTGTGACCTGGCAGTGATCAATAATGAAGATACCAGTAAAAAGAAAAAAAATTTCTTTGCCATGCCTTTCGTTTTAACCGGTTAGTCTTTGTATGGTTTGATTGTTTGTATATGACCATTTTCATCGTAGGTCAGTTCCGTAACCTTGATACTCCGTAAATGAGTTACTCCTTTACTCATACTGCTGTCGTGGTAAAATAAGTACCACTTGCCTTCAAATTCACAAATCGAATGATGCGATGTCCAGCCGACCACCGGCTCTAAAATTCTTCCTGCATATCGGAAAGGCCCGCAAGGATTATCACCAATTGCATAGCAGAGAAAATGAGTATCACCGGTGGAGTAGGAGAAATAATATTTGTCCTTGTATGTATGCATCCAGCTGGCTTCAAAGAATCTTCTGTCAGTATCTCCCTGTAAAAGAGGTTGATCGTTTTCATCAAGTATTACTATGTCTTTCGGTTCTTCTGCAAACGCTGATAAGTCGTTACTCAGTTTGGCAACCTTTGCACACAAGGCCGGTTCACTTGCTCCCGGCAAGAAGGCAAAGGGACTTTCTGGTTGCTCTGCATTAAATATTCCGGTTCTCCATCGCTGTAACTGGCCGCCCCAGATGCCGCCGAAATACATATAATAACTACCGTCATCATCTTTAAAAACGGCAGGATCTATCGAAAAACTGTTTTTAATTGCATCCGGCTGTGGGGTAAAAGGGCCAACAGGAGAAGCACTGGTGGCCACGCCAATCCGAAAGATACCATCATGTCCTTTTGCGGGAAAGAATAAATAATAAGTGCCATCTTTTTCTGCAGCATCGGGTGCCCACATCTGTTTTTCGGCCCAGGGGACATCATTCACATGCAGGGCTATGCCATGATCAACGGCTTCGCTTTGCGGGGAGTCCATGGAAATGACATGATAATCTTCCATCGCAAAATGGCTTCCCAGGTCATCAAAGGCGTCGCCAGCATCTATATCGTGTGAGGGATAGATATAGATTTTTCCATTAAACACATGTGCTGATGGATCGGCAGTATAGATGTGTTTTACCAATGGTGTGGAAATGGCTCGATTGTTCAGATCGTCGAAATT
This sequence comes from uncultured Bacteroidota bacterium, assembly GCA_902826165.1. Classification (GTDB taxonomy): domain Bacteria; phylum Bacteroidota; class Bacteroidia; order Chitinophagales; family Chitinophagaceae; genus CADEDV01. The sequence goes on along the minus strand of CADEDV010000013.1, from coordinate 22,413 downwards.
GATATGGGCTATATTCTCTTCGGGCATCTGTTACTTATTATGTGATACTATTATTTTGTACGTCTCGCATTTAAATCACTTTCAATCTGGGCTTCCATTTTTTTATTGATCTCATAAAAGAACAATAAACCGGCGCCAACCAGGAAAGGGACGGCGGGGTAAATGCTTACCAGCATTTTTGTACCCTGTATAGCAGTTGCTGTTTGGCCCATTGTATTATTAGGGATATAGTTATACAATCCCAGTAGCCAGGTCAGCAAAGAACTCCCGATCGTTAAACCTGCTTTTAATCCTACCATCATGGCAGAAAAAATGATAGCTGTTGCACGACGGTTATTTCTCCACTCACTGTAATCAGCCACATCAGCAATCATTGCCCATAACAGGGGTATAGTAATACCATAGAAGAATCCGTGTAAGATTTGTGAGATGAACATTAATCCTACTGACTGAGGAGGGAAAAAATAAAATAGAATAATAAATAGTGTTGAAATTACTAACGCTATTCTAAACACATCTCTCTTCCCATATTTATCAGCAAGGGGCTTGGAAAGTGTAATACCGATGATCATACAAATAATTCCGCCGGCATTAAATAAGCCTAAGCCTGCGGATACAGGATCTTCACCAAAAAAATTAATGCCTGCATTGGAAAACCCGTTCAGTACAGGGCTGATCAGTTTAGCGAGACTTTCCTTATCAACATAATTTTCAAAATAATAAACATAAGATCCGCCCTTCATGGCCAATGTTATAAAAACCAGGAGCGTTAGCACCAGCATAATGACCCAGGGCTTGTTCTTTCCAAGATCCTTTAAGTCCTGTCCTATAGTAGATTTTTGTTCTGGTTTTGGAACGATCCGTTCTTTGGTGGTCAGGAATGTAATGATCAGCATAATTGTGCCTATAATAGATAGCCAGGTAAAAACCTTTTCCATTCCGACAGACATTTGTTCGGGCTTGCTGCCACCTCCAGCCGATTTTATTATTGCATACATGAATACCTGTACGAAGAACTGAGCAAACATAACTGCAACAAAACGATATGATGACATACTATTGCGTTCTTTCATATCACCGGTTAACACACCGCTTAGTGCAGAATATGGGAGGTTGTTTGCCGCATAAAGCAACAGGAGCAGGGTGTATGTAACCACTGCATAGATCATTTTTCCTTTGTAAGAAAAATCAGGAGTGGTGAATGCCAACAGGGCAATAACTCCTAGCGGAATTGCTGTGAATAATATCCAGGGCCTGAATTTTCCCCATCTTGAAACTGTTCTGTCTGCAATAGCTCCGATGATAGGATTGAAGCCAAATGCAGCAATAAGACCTACCGTTAATATGATGGCAGAAGCGTCACTCGTCTTCAATCCATAAATATCTGTATAGAAGTAAGCCAGGTAGGTAACAAGCGTTTGAAATACGAGGTTAGCTGCAAGATCGCCCAAACTATAACCAGTTTTTTCAAGTACCGACAATTTCTGGGATGTGCTGTTGCTCATGTTGCTATTAGTTTAAAATATATCAGAACCCTTTTTTGGTATTAGCAAAATCCTTCTTGGCTTCTATTACTTTATAGAAGGCCGGTTTTGGCATAAACTGCCGGTCAAATAATAAAGGATAGTTTGTTCTGCCTCTTACCGGCCAGCCATTCAACCAGCTTTGTCCGTCATTCACTCCCCAGAAAGTTACCCGGGTGATTTTATCCTTATGCTTTAAAAAAAGATTGAACAAGGCCTGGTAGTCTTTAGCTAATTGTTGTTGAACACTATCCGGCAATCCATTTACGTAGGGGTTTAACGATGGGTCACTTTTCATCCGCTGATTTACATCGGCGCCCTGGAAATTACGGGGCAACACTTCAATATCCAGTTCGGTGAACATTACTTTTAAACCCAATGCGGAATATTGAAGAATACTTTCTTCAATATCTTTCAACGGTACTTTACCCACATGCCAGTGACCCTGTATGCCCACGCCGTCAATACGAACACCAGCAGCCTGTACTTTTTTGATCAGTGCAATGCAGCCTGCCCGTTTAGCCGGTTGTTCATTGTTATAATCATTATAATATAATTCTGTGTTGGGAGAGGCCGCAGCTGCCAGCCGGAATGCTTCCGTTACAAAATTATCACCCATTTTATTCAGGAAAACTGATTTACGCATAGTGCCATCTTCATTCAATGCTTCATTCACCACATCCCAGGAGAATATCTTTCCGCTGTAGCGGCCGGCTACAGTATTAATATGATCAGTGAAGAAAGTTTTGAAGGAGTCAACGCTTTGAATTTGGCGGGCAAAAGCTGGCAACTGGCTATGCCAGATCAATGTGTGCCCGTTGATCTTTATATTATGTTTCTTCCCGTATTCGATCATTTTATCAGCCAGGTCGAAATTATAAGTACCCCATTGCGGGTGAATGACCTCGGCCTTCATGATGTTTTCCGGCGTTGCCATATTGAATTGTTGAGGAACCAGTACGGCTGCTTTAGGATCCTTTTCTTCGATCTGTTCTGCATTTAAAGCCGTGCCAATTGCAAAATCATCTTTAAACACGGTTTTTAGGGACGGCATATCCGGTGATGCCGAATTCTTTTGACTGCCGGAACAAGCTGCTACCAGTAAACTAATGGCACATACTACCGGTACAAATGTTTTTCGTATCATAATTTTATTTTTTCTATTCCTTAATTGTCTCCGGTGGCCCGAGATAACTTGGCTTATTGCCGCCAAAGTCCAACACTATTTTTTGTAATACCACAGCAGGACTCACCACCCAGTATTTTACCGTGTGTTTTCCCGGTTGCAGGATATTATGTTTGCTTGATTTAATGATAATACTTTCAGCTACCCATTTATTCCAGATACCACTTATGCTGTTCTTATCTTCTTTATTAATACTAATGATCTGTGGAGTTTCATCGTCCACAGATATGGCATATCGCAGCCCCTCTGTGTTATTATGAAAGTTCAGGGTAGGGGAGAAGTAGGCATTGATTGTAAATTCCCCTGCACTGTACGTGTAAATTTCATATTCAAGATGCGGAGCATTCCTGCCGGGTTGTTGCTCTTTGATTGTAACCGGGAAAGGAGTAACAGCTGATCCCGTTCTTCCATGATCGGGAAGAACTTTCCAGGTGATGCCATTCGTGTTAATGGCTTTAGTAAAGTGATCTGCTTCGATGGAGACACCTCTTTCTTCATCCTGGTAAAAGGCATTCCCTGTAATGTGTTCGGACATTTTTACCCGCATAACATCCGTCAATCCAAAATTCTTCTTTTGTATGATCGAATCTGCCGGTACATATTTCGCTTCAGGCACCCGTTGCCTGGAAGGCTGTTGCCAGTAGGTATAACCAATATGCGTCTGGCTCATCATGTGGTTCCATTTTCCATTATTCAGTTGATGATATGCAAGGGTGATCAACGAATCATTTGCGTAAAGCTGTTTCACCTTGTCCGCATAGACATTTGCTTCGGCATACTTATTTTTATAAGCTTCTTTGTTCAGGGCAACATGATAATACATTTCATTCAGGTTGGCACAGGCTTTCACGGGATGTAATACCAACTGGAAGTAAGCATCCTTGTATTCAGCCGGTAAAAGGTTGTTTATCTCCTCCGCTTTTTTGAACAGCTCATTATATTCTTTTACGACGGTGGCCCATTCATTGTAATTAAAGCTGTAGGTATTTGCATCAAGGAGTTCAGGTTTTCTTCTTCCATTATATTTTGCATAGTTTGCAAGGATACCTGCAATTTCTTTGGAGTGGGTGCTTCCAAATTGTGCAGCAGCCCATTGTTCGGTATATTTCTGTAGCTGTTCAGCACTGATTTTCTCCGGGTTCCAGGCATAGTCTAAGAAAAAAGAGATCGGGAATTCCATGGGCTTGATATCTCCTACATTCACGATCCATATCTGCCTTGCATGGTATTCCCAGGCCAGGTGCATTTGCTCCCATATCCGGGGAATGGGGTTTGTGTTGAGCCATTTATAATTACGGGGGCCACCCACATAATCAAAATGATAATAAATACCATACCCGCCTTTCCTGGGTGGATCAGTAAGCTTTGGCAGTTTTCGGATATTACCCCAGTTATCATCGCATAAAAGCAGGGTGATATCGTCGGGTACCCGCATGCCTTTATCATAGTAGTCCTGTACTTCTTTGTATAAGGCCCAGAGCTGGGGTGTTTTGCTGGCGGGTTGCTGTGTCACTTCTTCAATGATCTGCCGCTGGTCTTTTACAATTCTTTCCAGCAAAGCGGTTGCTGTTTCTCTTGACATCGGCTCATCGCCATCACCTCTCATCCCCACACTCACAATTTTTTCATTCCAGGCCCTTTCCATTCCGCCTTTCCAGAATTCTTTCAATCCTGCTTCTGTACTATCATAGTTCCATTTGCGCCCCTTCCCGTAGTATTTCCATTCTTCGTGTGCCCGCATTAATGGTTCGTGGTGCGATGTTCCGATGACAATTCCATACTCATCTGCCGATTTGATATTTAAGGAGTCATCGTAATAGAAGGCATTGCCCCACATGGCAGGCCATATATAGTTGCCTTTCAACCGCAGGATGAGTTCAAAAACCTTTTCGTAGAATTTATGATTGAAACCGCCAAATTTCTCCCTGCTCCAGTTGGAAAGGGCAGGAGCTTCATCATTGATAAAAATGCCCCGGTATTTTACTTTCGGCAAATCGCTGACAACAGCATTTTTCTTTATATAAACAGCTTCTTTCTTTTTCACCGGCACATCGGCCCACCAATACCAGGGTGATACACCCAGTTGTTTAGACAATTCAAAAACACCATAAGCAGTTCCCCTTCTGTCGCTGCCGGCAATAACTATCGCATTTGAAATTCCTTTAAACGGGTTACTGATCGTTTGTATAGTATAAGCCTCCCATTTATTTTTTATAAAAGAGGATTTAAGCTTATTACTCCTGGCGAGGGACTGTATGAGTGCTGATTTTTCCAACGAACCAATAATGATAACGGTAGTTGCAGTTGAAGGTATTGTTGCGGATAAGGCGGGTAATTTTCCGGTTACCGCTTCGATATCTTTTTGCAGAAATCCTGCTGCCAATTGAACCAGGGCATGATCTTCAGGAGTTACACATATGATCGTATTGCCAAGCAAAAATGAATTTTCCGAGGCTTTTGTTTCAATAGTCGATTGGCTGTTTGAAACAACAAACAGCAACAGGCAAGCGATGATCGTTAGTGATTTTTTCATGCTGGTTTTTTAAAAGCCAATACTGTTTCCTCCATCCACCGGGAGTATAACACCGGTTATATATTTGGCAGCATCGCTGGCCAGGAAATAAGCAGCATCACCAATGTCGCCGGGCTGGCCCATGATACCCATTGGTGTACGTCCGAATACCTTTGCTTTTCTTTCCGGGTCACTGTCCAGGGCTTTGGCAGTCATTTCTGAATAGATGAATCCTGGCGCAATGGCATTTACACGGATACCTTTGGGAGATAATTCAACAGCCATCGCTCTTGTTAATCCATCTATCGCTGTTTTGCTGGCACTGTAGGCAATTACTTTTGGTAATCCATATTGTGCTGCCATGGAACTTATGTTGATAATACAGCCCGTATTTCTTGTCAACATATGTTTCACCACTTCGCGGCTCATAGAAAATACAGCACTGAGATTGGTGGTGATGACCCTGTTAAACTCTTCATCGGTTACTTCCGTGAATTCTTTTTTCTGGTTGATGCCCGCATTGTTCACCAGTATATCTATTTGACCGAATTGCTCAATGACTTTATTAACAAATGCGGGAATGGAGGCAAGATCACTTACGTCACAGGTCTGTACATGACAGAGATCCCCCAAAGTTTGTTTGGCTTTGTCCAGTTTCTCTTTGTCCCTGCCGGCAATAACGGTGATAATACCATTTTGAATAAATCGTTCTGCAATGGCGTATCCAAGTCCAGAACCACCTCCTGTTACTATCGCTACTTTTTTCATATTATATATTTATCTGCTAATCGTTTATTAATTTAATTACCGGGGGCATATAGAAAGCGGAGTTTCTTATAATACTCCAGCGTTTTATCCGGCTGTTCATAAACTGCAGGTATCGGTTTTTTGCTAAAGGTCTGAAAATACAACAGGCAGGCATTCCGCCACCATACCGCTTCATCATATTGTACAGTCAGTAACTGCCTGACCTGTTCAAACCTGTCTTTATCTACAAATGAGTGTAACCCTTTCCAGGTTTGCTGCATTTGTTTTACTTTCTCAGCACCTGTATAATAGTGATAGCAAAGTTCCTCCCACAATGTTCTGCCGCTTTTCATTGTAAAATCCCAGGGAACATGATGAAACCATAACAAGTTTTTTTCTTCACAGGTATTGATATCTTCCCAAAGTTTCCTGGCTTCCGGAAAGTATTGTGCAATAGCGCTACTACCAGAACCTGTTCTGTTAAAGCCAATTCCAATACTATCAGCTTTATGATAATAAACAGGATTCCACTCGGGGCGATTCAGGTTATTGACCCATGGCGCCGGACCATAATGATGACCGGTGCCCATGATATGATGCAAGCCTATCGGGTTAGAATATTGTACCATGATATCCCGGCTTTGCAACATAATTTTGCTGGCGTTGGCAAGAAAAGAACCCTTATTACTATAGGTCATCCGCAACCATTCTTCCGCAATTTGTTCGCTGGAGAGGTTGTAATCCCAGCTTAATCTTCCAATTGCATACCAGTTGGCCTGTGCAAAAGGATGACCGCACCAGTTAATATCAGTACCGATATTAGCCACACCTGCCATGCCATTTAATGAATGATGATCCAGGCTGCCATCAATTACTTTCGCCACTGTGCTTCCTTTGCCTTTATAATACGTATCACTTTGTAATACTTCTTTAAACAGTGGTGCCAGGTAAACCAAGTTAGTTCCCTGCCCTAAGTATTCCTGTGTTACCTGGAATTCCATCATCAATGGTGTCTTTGGCATAGCTCCAAACAAGGGATGAAATGGCTCACGGGGCATAAAATCTATAGCACCATTTTTCACCTGTACCATAACATTGCTGCGAAATTTTCCATCTAGGGGAACAAATTCATTATAGGCCTGTTTATGCCTGTCATCAGGCACTTCAGCACTATAAACAAAAGCTCTCCACATTATGATCCCGTTGTAGGGAGCAACAGCATCTGCCAGCATATTGGCACCATCAGCATGCGTCCGTTTGTAATCTTGTGGTCCCGGCTGACCTTCGCTGTTGGCTTTTACCAGGAAACCGCCAAAGTCGGGTATGAGTTGGTAAATCTCTTTTACTTTAGTATTCCACCATTGCTGTACTGCCGGGTCAAGTGGGTCGGCTGTTTTTAATCCACCGGTTTCAACTGGTGCACTAAACCTGGCTGTCAGGTAAACTTTTATACCATAAGTACGAAATACATTGGCTAATGCAGCTACCTTTTTTAAATAGTCTGCTGATAAAATAACTGCATTCGCATTTACGTTGGTTAGCACGGTGCCATTAATGCCAATTGAAGCGTTGGCCCTGGCATAATCAACGTATCGTTTGTCAATATAGCCGGGAAGTGTATGCCAGTTCCAGATAGAAAAACCTGCGTAGCCTCTTTCTACAGTGCGGGTAAGGTTATCCCAATGATTGAGTAATCTTAATTTAAGTCGTGGTGAGGAGACAATATGTATAGAATTGATGGGTTGTTCTGTTTGTAATAATCGCAAAAAATGAAATACTCCGTATAATACAGCGACATCTGAATTCCCGGTGATCAGCAGGCTATTTTTACCATTGATCTTTTGAGAACTGATAAGAAAACCTTCTGTCCCGGCTTTGTCAAGATCCTTTTGAATCAATGATCTTAAACTTCCAGGCAACGAGGAAGAGTTACTGAGGAGGATCGTCCCGTTTTTGGTTGTAATAGTTGTAACCGGGATGGTATAACCGGTTAATCCTTTCAAGGCAAGTAATAATTCTTCTTTTGCAGCCTGTAGTGTTGCTGTATTACCATTTACTTGTATTGCTGTCATCAGCTGCCGGTAAGAAGCTAACCGGGTTTTGTTTTCAATGGGCTTGTACCTGAGCCAAAGGTCATACCCGTCTTCTGCCCAAAGTCTTGAAGCAGCTAATACAACCAGGAGAGTGAATACTGTTTTTTTCATACTGGCCCAGGTCTCTTTTAAACAATTTTATTTTTTTAGGGAGGATTTCCGGATGATCAGCTCTGAACGCACTACAATCGTATTAGTATGATTGATATTGGAAATTCCTTTCAAATGGTTGATCAGGTTGCGGGCTGCGATCTCTCCCATGTCAATACCAGGATAATGAACAGTGGTTAACTGCGGTTCAATGATCTTACTGATCGCATCGTTATTAAAGCCAACCACGGCAATATCTTCAGGGATACGGACACCATGTTCCTTTAAGGTCTGCATACATACAGCAGCGGAGAAATCATTAGTGATAAAGGCGCCATCAGGCAGGGGTTTCATCTTTAATATTTGTAAAGCTGCTTCAACACCACACTGCTCACTCAGGTCCTTTATAAGTACATATTCTTTATTATAGGCGATGCCATTGTCAAACAAAGCATCTGTATAGCCTTTATGACGCTGGGCATATACGTTTCTTTTCAGGTTGGCTGTTACCAAGACAATTCTTTTGCATCCTTGTTCGATGAGGTGTTGCGTAGCCTGGTAACCGCATTTATAATTATCAATAATTACTTTAGTGCTGTCGCTTTTTTCTTCGACCCGGTCAAAGAAGATGACAGGGATACCTTTTTCCTCGTATTGTTTATAATGATCCAGTCCTTTGGTATCAAAAGCTAAGGAAGCAATCAGGCCATCCACCCGTTTATGAAAAAGGTTCAGTGCATTCGCGGCTTCTTTCTCAAAACTTTCAGAGGAGTGGGCGATGATGAGATCATAACCGGCTTGTGTAGTTACTTTTTCAATACCGGCTAATACCGAAGTAATGAAGTTACTGTTCAATTCATGAACGATCACACCAATCGTATTGGTCTTCTGTTTACGAAGGCTGCTGGCAAAATTATTATGACGGTAGCCTAATTCTTTGGCAGCATCCTGTATCTTTTTTCGTGTATTCTTATTAATAGCAGGGTGATCTTGCAATGCACGGCTTACAGTAGCAGATGACAGGTCCAGTTTCTGGGCAATATCATAGATTGTAATGTCTTTTTTAGGTTTCATGTTGCAATCGGTTGCATAAAAATCGCAAAAAAAATCTAATTACAAAGATTTGTTTTTAAGTGACGATTCACGGATAACCAGGTCAGATCTTAATACGATAGTGTTGGTCGTTTTTGTACTGGAGATGCCATTCAGGTGATTGATAAGACTTGTTACGGCAGCCTCTCCGATATGGTAACCCGAATAGTTAACAGTGGTCAGGTTGGGCTCTATTACCTTACTGATGGGGTCATTGTTGAAGCCGGCAAAAGCAATATCGCCAGGTATCCTGATACTAGCCGCTTTGAGCCTGATCATGCAATGAACAGCTGCCGTATCGTTGGAGGCGAAGACAGCATCGGGCCTGTTCGCAGCTTTCATTTTTAATATGTGCTCAGCTGCCTCGGTACCTGATTGTTCATTAAGGGTACTGATATAAACGAGCTGCTCATTAAAACTGACCTTATAGTCTTTAAGGGCCTGTTTGTAACCTCTCAGTCGTTCTGTATAAACATTGCGGAGCATATTGCCGCCCAGGTGCATGATCCGCCTGCAACCCTGTTCCAGCAAGTGTTTGGTGATTTCGTAAGCGGCTGTATAGTTATCTATTATTACATTGGTACTATCGTTATGGAGGAAGACCCGGTCAAAGAAAACAACAGGGATGCCTTTATCAAAAAAGGGCTGGAGGTGGTCAATATTCTCGGTATTGTAGGCCAGGGAAACGAGTAGTCCATCCACCCTTTTTGCGAACATAGTTTGCGCATTCAGCACTTCTTTGGAAGCACTTTCCAGGGAATGGCTTATAATAAGGTTGTAGCCCTCCTTATTAGCTGCATCTTCCATACCAGCCAATACAGTGGCGACAAAATAACTGTTGAGCCGGTGTACTATAATGCCCAGGGTATAAGTCTTTTTGCTCCGTAAACTGCTGGCAAATGTGTTGGTCCGGTAGCCTAATTTTTTAGCAGCTTCGGCTATTTTCTTCCGGGTGTTTTTATTAATAGCCGGGTGATCTTTAAGCCCCCGGCTGACCGTGGTGGCTGATATATTCAGGTGCCTGGCAATATCATAGATCGTTATTTCTTTCTCCTCAGCCATGGATAATCATTCAGTTACAAAGAACGGGGGAAAATTTTTTAAAAAAAATTGCAATCGGTTGCAATTTTTGTTTTTTTTCCTATATTCGTTCTGCGAAGCAACTTTTTTGAGACGATTGCCATACCGAAAACTGCTTTTGCTGCCAACTGCTATATGAAAAAAATGAGACTATCTAAATGCCTTGAACAGATAAACGGGTATTCCCGGGCACCTTTATCAACCACATCTCCTGTTTATTCATATACTTTATTTCACTGGTCTTCATTTCTCATTGCAGTAAAGCCCATCATTGCGGCCTTTCATTACTGCTTCATGTCTCTTTCTTTTTGTCACTTATTTCTATTCATACAATCTGAAACTGTTAACTGCCAAAACGATTAATATGAAAAAATCTCCCCGTCAAAAAAAACCGTCATCAATGTACCTGTGGGGTAAACAAATTTTACCGGCCGCACTGGCATTGATCTTTCTGCTTGCAGGATCGCTTACTGCATTCGCACAGGAAAAAACTGTAAAAGGAACTATTACGAACGAAACTGGTGTGCCTGTAACTGGTGCCACTGTGCAGGTAAAAGGAACCCGTACAGGGACTTCTACCAACAACAATGGAGAGTTTACCATTACTGCTGCCAAAGGCGCAACACTGGTTATTTCTAATATCGGGTTTGCCGATAAAGAAGTAGTGGTGGGTGATGAAGCGCAACTGTCAATACAATTAACAACATCTGCCCGTGATATTGGTGAAGTGGTGGTCGTTGGTTACGGTACTCAACGGAAGGAAGCTATTACCGGTTCCGTTGCCTCAATTAGTGGTAACGTGATGCGGGAAATCCCGGCACCTAACGTAACACAGGCCCTGCAAGGGCGGTTGGCAGGTGTGGAAATTTCGCAAACTTCAACCCGCCCAGGAGCTACTATGCAGATTCGTATCCGGGGTGTACGGTCACTGAGTGGAGACAATAATCCTTTAATTGTTCTTGATGGTATTCCGTTTATCGGATCATTAGGCGATATCAATCCTAACGATGTTAAAAGTATCGAAGTGCTTAAAGATGCTTCGGCAACTGCTATTTACGGTTCCCGCGGTTCTAATGGTGTAATTCTTATCACAACAGACAAGGGGATTAAGAATAGAAAACCCCGGATTAATTATAGTTCTTATGTAGGCTCACAAACCATTTTTGCCAAATATCCCATGATGGACGGTCCGGAATTTGTGGCACTCCGTGCAGCAAGAGGGCAATATGTTAACGGGCAGGATGAGGCTGACGATATTAATACCGACTGGCAGGATTTGTTTTACAAAACCGGCATAGTAACGGATCACAACGTCAGTCTTACGGGTGGTTCTGAAACCGGCAGTTACAATTTTGGTATGGGCTATTACCTTAACCAGGGTGTTATTCCTACTCAGCAATATAAGCGGTATTCACTTCGAGGTTCAGTGGATCAGCAGGTAGGAAAGTATTTTCGGTTTGGATTCACTACCAATAATAATTATAATGAAAGCCAGGGAAACCAGGTGGGCTTATATAATACCTTAAGCATGTCGCCTATTTCTTCCCCATATAACCCGGACGGCAGTTTAAAAAGAATAATACGGATGGCTGCTGATGATCAGTTTGTATTTACCAAAGATGTTGTGGAGCAATTAAAGGATAATGATCAGTGGTTGAATGAGACCCGGGGCTTTGCCTCTTATAATGCCATTTATGGTGAAGTGAAAGCACCGTTTCTCGATGGGTTGAAGTACCGGGTAAATCTTGGTCTTGATTATGTGCAAACCAACAATGGTGCTTATACAGGACAAGGAGTTGGCAGTACCAATCCTGCCAGTATATCATCTGCTTCTGTTGATAACAGGTTCACTTACCACTGGACATTGGAAAACATTCTCAGCTACGACCGCACTTTTGCCGGAAAACATACGGTAAATGCGGTGGCTCTTTACTCTGCGGAACAGAGCAAGTATAACAGGTCAAATATGTCTGTTCAGGATATACCTGCTGATGCCTTCCAGTTTTATAATATTGGGCAGGGAGGTACAAACCTAACCGTTAATCCTGCCAACCAGGATTACCAGTTATGGGGATTGATGTCAGCAATGGGTCGTATTATGTACTCTTACGACAACCGCTATATGATTTCTGCTACGGTACGTTCTGATGGTTCATCAAGGCTGGCACCTGGATATAAATGGCATACCTATCCTGCTGTATCGGTAGGATGGAATATCGCTAATGAATCGTTTATGAAGAATATCAGCAGCATTAACAATTTGAAACTCCGGGTTGGTTTTGGACAAACCTCCAACCAGGCTATTGCCCCTTATTCTACACTTGGACGATTAGATACCAGGCCATATAACTTTGGCTCGTCAACTTATAGCACCGGTTACTATGTATCACAAATACCAAATCCTGGATTAGGGTGGGAGTATTCTAAAACCTTAAACTTTGGCCTTGACTTCACAATTCTTAAAAATCGTTTGTCTGGAACCATCGAGTATTATATTACCAAAACTGAAGATGTTCTTTTGAATCTTGGTCTTCCGCCTACATCAGGCGTTTCCAACATCCAGTCAAACATTGGAGCCACACAAAACAAAGGATTTGAATTGAGTTTGAATGGTACGATCATCAACGATGTAAATGGCTGGACCTGGGAAGCAGGCGTTAATTTCTATTCAAACAAAAACAAACTGGTATCACTTGCTTCAGGTCAAACAAGGGATGAAGGCAACTGGTGGTTTGTAGGTCATAATATCAATGCTATTTACGATTATAAAAAAATAGGATTATGGCAGGATAAAGATGAACATCGCAATATCCTGGAACCAGGTGGAACTTTAGGTATGATCAAAGTATTATACAAAGGCGATTTCAACCCCGACGGAACGCCTGTGAGAGCTATCGGTCCAGCCGACAGGGAAATTATCGATGTTGACCCAGATTTCCAGGGAGGCTTTAATACCCGTGTTGGTTATAAAGGATTTGACCTGAGCGTTGTGGGTATATTCAGAAGCGGAGGTGTTCTCTTCAGCACCATTCATGGGTCAAACGGTTATCTGAATTTACTGACTGGTCGCAGAAATAATATTAGTGTGGACTACTGGACACCTGATAATACGGATGCAAAGTATCCCAACCCTGCTGGTCCTATCAGTAATGATAATCCAAAATATGCCAGCACCCTGAGTTACTTTGATGGTTCGTTTATGAAAATTCGTACAATAACATTGGGCTATGATCTCAGCCGGAGCCTGATAAAAAATCCCAGTATAAAAATGCGGATGTACTTCACTGCACAGAACCCATTTGTTATGTTCTCTCCATTCCACAAAGAGTCAGGTCTGGATCCTGAAACCAACTCGTTCGGTAATGAGAATGCGGCAGTTAACCTCAGTCAGAATCTGAGTCGCATCCTTACTGTCGGATTTAATACCCCTTCAACCCGCAACTTTATTGTTGGTGTTAATTTGACATTCTAAAAAATATGATTATGAAACAAACACAAATAAAATCTGTCATTGTATCAACCCTTTTCATTCTGATAATTTCAGGATGCAGTAAAATTCTGGATGAGCAGCCACGCAGTATTTATACACCTGAATTTTTCAAAACAGAGAAAGGTGTATTGGGTGGCATTACATCCCAGTATGCCCACCTCCGGTTCATATTTGGTCAACCTTATTACTATAATACATTAGAAACCGGGACTGACGAATATACCTATGCCCAAAGTGCTGACCAGAACTTTAAGGACATGGATAACACCGGTGTTGGAAACATAACAGCTGCGAGTAGCCGGTCTGATGCATTATGGGGAACAGCCTTTTCTAATATTAATACCGCCAGCGGAATTATTGAGAATGCTTCCGCTGTGGGTATTTCTGCACCACTGATCGCAGAGGCGAGATTTTTCCGTGCTTTTGATTATTTCCTGTTAGTACAAACATTTGGCGGTGTGCCTTTGGACCTGGGTTCGGGAGAGTTGAAATTCAATACTACTGCATCAAGAACATCTGTTCGAAACACAGTGCCTGAAGTTTATACGAAAGCTATTTTTCCTGACTTGTTAACAGCAGTAAATGATTTACCAGCTACAGGAAGGGTAACTGGTGGAGCCACTAAAACGCTGGCCCGTCTTTACCTGGCGAAAGCTTACTTGACATATGCCTGGTGGTTGCAAAACCCGAACAATATTCCTACTTATCCTGCATCTCCAAGAACAGACCCGGATGGTCATGATGCTCAATGGTATTTCCAGGCTGCCTATGATATCGCTGTACAAGGCATTGATAATCCCGGATCCTTTGGCTTAGAGAATACTTTTTATGACGTACATGTAGGAGGTAATGACCGTAACAAAGAAATGCTGCTGTATGCCGACCATACACAGGAAAGTGAGTTTTATAACGGATCTCCTCTCACCGGTTTTCAAAGTGAATTGGGTAATGGCAGAAACTCTTGTGTTTGGATGGTGACCTGGAACTACACGGTAATAAGGAGTGCGGCAAATCCTGATGGTACAGGTGCTGCTATTAGTTCTGTTCAGCGGGAAGCTGATCAAAGTTTGGGACGTCCTTATACCCGGATGGCTCCTCCTATCGAAGTATTTACCAACACGTTTGCTGAAAAAACACTTGATTCCCGCTATGATGGAACATTTGCTACTGTTTTCAGGGGCAACTGGCCTAAAGGCGGAACCGCAAATGCAACACTTTACAATGCTAACGATTTGCCCGTTCTTCCGGGAAACCCTATACTCAGTTTCCTGGAGTATGATTCACAGGCTGCTGGTATTGTGTATTCTGCCGGGGCAAATTTCCCGGGAAAATCGTATAGTAACGTCGGCGCAGGTGTGTTACCCGGCCGTGCTGATTTTGTGATCGCTCCCAGTGGAATAAGCAGGATTGTATTTCCCAATCTCTGGAAGATGGGAGTATATCGTACCGGAAATGTTGGTCTGGGTGAGCCCAATGCTCCAAGTACCCGTCCATTTAAAATCGCCAAATTCTCAGAGCTTTATCTTGTTGCAGCTGAGGCAGCCGTAAAAGGTGCCACAACAGTAGCTGGTAAATCTGCCCGTGACCTGGTCAACGTACTTCGTGCAAGAGCTGGTAAATGGAGATTTTCAAATAAAAACAATGCGGCATTCGTTGCAGATAATAGCGCAGCCATGATAGCAGCTACTCCAGCTACTATCGACATTAATTATATTTTGGCAGAACGTTCCCGTGAATATTTCGGGGAAGGTCATCGTTGGTTTGACCTGGTTCGTACCCAAAAGTGGAACGAACTCGCAGGTTCCTACTCAATTTGTGCAGCAACCTATGGTGCCCATACTCCGCAAACATTTACCCGTACTATCCAGCCGTTTCATTATATCCGGCCTATCCCACAGGGCCAGCTTGATGGGATGGAAATGACACCGGAAGAAAAGGCGGCTTATCAAAACCCTAATTATCAATAAAAATTTAAGCATTGAGCAAAGCAAGCAGCAGTCGTTACAGAGAGAGGTGATTCTTCACCTCTCTCATTTTTAATTATCTTTTTTGAAGTTTCGATTTTTAATAAATACTCAGCTACTCATTTAATGGATGGCAGATAAAAGGACTCAACCATTGCAGGTAACTGATAATGCTATGTCAACCAGCGTCATATTTGCTACAACCGAAAGTCACTTCAAGTCAACGACAGAAAGGCTGCAATATTCGGAATAAGAATAAAATAGTTCACAGGAAACAGTGAAGGATCAATATATGGCCAGCATCAGTAAGTATATAAATTCATCGAAGCAATTTCTCCTGGTTATTATTTTATTAGCAGCATGTTCCAAAAAAGGAACTGATACCAGCACAGGTACCACACCTCTTGTTTATGCAGATGTCACTATTCAGGCTAATGAAAACAACCAGGTAATACAGGGTTTCGGGTGTGCTACTGTTTTTACACCGCCTAATACTTCGGTTTTGACGACAGAAGAATTTGACCGGCTTTTTGGTTCAGGTAATGGCCAGGTCGGTTTAAATTTCCTGAGGATCAGGATCGCATCCGATGATGCCTGGCGTGCAACAGAATTGAATCATGCCAAAGCAGCCATTCAGCGGGGTGCCAAAGTTTTTGCCAGCCCCTGGAGCCCGCCTGCGAGGATGAAAACCAATAACAATATTATTGGGGGGAAGCTGATTCCTGACAGCGCAGCTGCGTATGCAAAGTATTTAAATGATTTTGCTCTTTATATGGCAGCAAACGGTGCTCCAGTAGAAGCTGTTTCTGTGCAGAATGAACCGGACTGGGATCCCAATTATGAAAGTTGTGTCTGGACAGCCACCGAAATGAGAGACTTCTTAAAAAACCAGGGAGGGCTGGTTACTGCTACCCGATTAATGGCACCTGAACTGGTGAATAATAATCAAACCTATGTCAATACTATTTTAAGTGATCCCGGTGCCGTTGCTAATCTTGATATAATAGGTACCCATTTATATGGCGGAGGGTTGGTTGAAAATGCAACGGCTAAAAGCCTCGGCAAGGAAGTATGGATGACCGAACATTTGGATACCCTTACTACTTTAGACGCCAACATCAATACAGCTATTGAAATACATGATTGCTTTACCAAAGCCAATTTTAATGCCTATATATGGTGGTACGGAAAAAGGTTTTATGGTCTCATTGGCCAGGATGGGCAGGTTACAAAAAGAGGCTACATGATGTCACATTTTGCGAGATTTGTTAAACCAGGTGCTGTACGCCTGGGTGCCGGTGCCAATTCAAGGAACGAAGTACTGATATCGGCATATAGAAATGGCACCAAAAAAGTAGTAGTGGCTATTAACAGGGGCAGTTATGATGTAAAGCAAAAAATTACATTCCAGGGTGGCTCGGCAACAGCGGTTATTCCCTATGTAACTACTTCGTCTAAAAATGCAGAGCAAGGCCAGGCGATTACAATTACGGCTAATAGTTTTGAGCATATCATACCTGCTAAAAGTGTAATGACTTTTGTCGAGCAGTAAAAAATCATGGAATAGCAGGGCTAAAATAGAAGGTAAAGGAGTAAAATGTCTGCTTATAGTTAGACGCAGATAATGGGAAAGGATACAATTATTATAGTATTTCTGACGATTATGCATCCCTGTTTTCTATTTTTGCATTTAATTGATTAAACGGATGTTAATAGGTAAGTAATTTTTGAGAAATAATGCTTTTACTTGGAATTGATATAGGTACATCTTCCGTCAAGGTTTCTGTAGCAGATGCCTTGACGCAGCAAAGTATAGCCACTGCATCCTACCCGGAAACTGAAGCGGAGATCATTGCTGTAAAACCGGGCTGGGCTGAACAAAGTCCTGATCAGTGGTGGGAGCAGGTAAAACAAGCCATACTGAAATGTCATTCTGCCGGCACTTATGATCCGCAGGACATAGGAGCTATTGGCATTGCCTACCAGATGCATGGCCTGGTGCTCGTGGATAAAGAACAACATGTACTGCGTAATTCAATTATCTGGTGTGACAGCCGGGCTGTTGAAATTGGTAATAAAGCCTTTCATGAAATCGGAGAAGAAAAATGTTTATCACATTTACTGAATTCCCCTGGCAATTTCACGGCCAGCAAATTAGCCTGGGTAAAAGAGAATGAACCTGCTGTATATGAAAAGATCGATAAGATCATGCTGCCCGGCGATTTTATAGCCATGAAGATGACCGGTGATTGCACGACAACGATCTCTGCACTTTCAGAAGGTATCTTCTGGGATTTTCGGCACAATAAAATATCCAAAGACGTACTCAATTATTTTGGCTTTGATCATACACTGATCCCGGCCTTGCATCCTTTGTTTGCGCCACATGGTTACTTAAAGGATATAGTGGCCTCCCGGCTTTCACTGAAGCCAGGTATTCCCATTTCGTATAAAGCCGGTGATCAGCCTAACAATGCGTTGTCTTTAAATGTACTGAACCCCGGCGAAGTAGCAACTACTGCAGGGACTTCCGGCGTTATCTACGGGGTAAGCGATGAGCTGAGTTATGACCAGCAATCCCGCATTAACAGCTTCGCCCATGTCAACTATGCGCTGGATAGAAGGCGTATTGGAATCTTATTATGCATTAATGGTACCGGCATCTTTAATCGCTGGATAAAAAATATCGCAGGGGCCAATCATACTTATGCAGGATTGAATGAAGCTGCGGCGACTGTACAGGTTGGTTCGAATGGCCTGTTCGCTTTACCTTTCGGCAATGGAGCAGAACGTATGCTGAATAACCAGATCATCGGCGGTCATTTTCATCATCTTGACTTTAATATTCATACCACGGCCCATCTTGTACGGGCGGTGCAGGAGGGGATCGCCTTCTCTTTCCGCTATGGGTTAGATATCATGCGGGAGAATGGAGTAAACCCTTCAGTGGTCAGGGCTGGTAAAGCGAATCTCTTCCAGAGTGATGTATTCACACAGTCATTTGCTAACGTCAATAATGTGGCTGTTGAATTTTATGAAGGGGATGGAAGTTTTGGAGCCGCCATCGGGGCTGGTATTGGCGCCGGCATTTTTTCAGATGCGGCGGCTGCATCAACGAACAGAAAACCGGTGTCAATCGTGGAGCCTGGGGACTACAACCGGTATGATGAGTTATATGAACAATGGAAAGAAATATTGAGAAACCAACTGGATACTGTTAATCAAACGAGTGCTTTGTCATTGAGTTTATCATGATTATTTAACCTATTTAACATCGCAAAATGGCAATTACAACAGGACAAAAAGAATTCTTCAAAGGTATTTCTGCAATCAAATACGAAGGAAGAGAATCAGATAACCCGCTTGCTTTTCGCTGGTACGAAGAGAATAAAGTGGTGGCCGGTAAACCCATGAAAGAATGGCTGCGTTTTGCCTGTGCTTACTGGCACAGCTTCTGCGGCAGTGGTGCAGATCCTTTTGGTGAGCCCACTCACCTGTTTCCCTGGAATGAAAAAGCAGATGCGGTTGAAAGAGCAAAGGATAAAGCCGATGCGGCATTTGAATTTATAACAAAGCTTGGTTTACCTTATTACTGTTTTCATGATGTGGATGCAGTGGATTATACCAATGATGTAAACGAGAACGACAGAAGGTTACAGGCAATCACTGCATATTTCGCCGAAAAACAAAAAGCAAGTGGTGTAAAATTATTATGGGGCACAGCGAATTTATTTTCTAATCGCCGCTATATGAACGGAGCTTCCACCAATCCCGATTTTCATGTGCTGGCCCATGCCGGTGCACAGGTGAAAGCGGCATTAGATGCAACAATTGCTCTCGGTGGAGAGAACTATGTATTCTGGGGTGGCAGAGAAGGATATATGAGTTTGCTGAACACAAATATGAAAAGGGAGAAGGAACATCTGGCTAAGTTTTTACATACAGCAAAAAATTATGCAAGAAAGAATGGGTTCAAAGGAAAATTCTTCATTGAGCCCAAACCCTGTGAACCTTCCAAGCATCAATATGATTATGATTGCGAAACGGTGATCGGCTTTTTACGCCAGTATGATCTGCTGAATGATTTTAGTTTGAATATCGAAGTGAATCATGCCACATTAGCGGGGCATACCTTCACGCATGAATTGCAGGTGGCAGTTGATGCGGGCCTGCTGGGCAGCATGGATGCCAACCGGGGTGATTACCAGAACGGCTGGGATACCGACCAGTTTCCGAATGATATCAATGAACTGACCGAAGCGATGCTGATCATCATTGAAGCCGGTGGTTTCAAAGGGGGTGGTATCAACTTTGATGCGAAGATCCGCCGCAACTCCACTGACCCTGCTGATCTTTTCTATGCGCATATCGGAGGAATGGACACATTTGCAAGAGCATTGATAACTGCGGATGCGATTCTGGCTAAATCTGATTACAAAAAAATAAGAACAGAACGTTATTCCAGTTTCGACAGTGGAAAGGGTAAAGCCTTTGAAGAAGGAAACTTATCACTGGAAGATCTGAGAGCCTTTGCTGTTGAAAATGGGGAACCGGCTGTTAAAAGTGGCAAACAGGAATACCTGGAGAATGTCATCAACAGGTTCATTTAAGTAAAAATATTCAGAAGACTCAATTCTAATCTCAAAGAACAGTTTATGTTAATGGAGCAAACCATGCGTTGGTTCGGGCCGAGTGATCCTGTGAATTTATCAGATATACGGCAGGCTGGTTGCACCGGGGTGGTGACTGCATTGCATCATATTCCTGTTGGTGAAATATGGAGTATTGAAGAGATCAATAAACGAAAAGAACAGATCGAAGCAGCCGGGATGACCTGGACGGTTATTGAAAGCCTCCCTGTCAGCGAGGATATCAAAAAACAATCCGGCAATTATAAACAGCATATTGAAAATTATAAGCAGAGCTTACGGAATGTAGCTGCCTGTGGTTTAAAAGTGGTGACGTATAATTTTATGCCGATCCTGGACTGGATGCGGACGGATATCAATTACACCATGCCCGATGGAAGCAAAGCATTACGATTTGAACGATTTGCTTTCGTTGCTTTCGATCTTTTCTTATTGAAAAGACCGGGGGCTGAAAAAGATTATACTCCCGAAGAGATTAAGAAGGCGCAGCAGCGGCTGAAATCAATGACGGATGAAGAAGAGGAAACTTTATACAGGAATGCATTACTGGGTTTGCCGGGAAGTGAAGAACGATTTACCGAGGAACAAATTTTGGCCGCTCTAAAAACCTACGAAGGAATTGATGCAAAGAAATTAAAAGAGCATTTGTTTTATTTTTTGCGACAGGTGGTTCC
The DNA here is from genome assembly GCA_902826165.1 of uncultured Bacteroidota bacterium. Lineage (GTDB taxonomy): Bacteria > Bacteroidota > Bacteroidia > Chitinophagales > Chitinophagaceae > CADEDV01. The sequence goes on along the minus strand of CADEDV010000013.1, from coordinate 1,313 downwards.
GGTAGCAGAAGAATTCGGACTAAAAATGGCCATTCACCCGGATGATCCTCCGTATCCTGTTTTAGGTCTGCCAAGAATTGTAAGCACTGAACAGGATGCAAAAGAACTGATAGCAGCAGCACCTTCCCCTGCCAATGGCTTATGTTATTGTACCGGTTCCTATGGAGTTCGTCGGGATAATGACTTGCCCGGTATCATTCAGCGATTAGGGGACCATATTCATTTTATCCACCTGCGCAGTACAAAACGGGATGCCGAAGGAAATTTTTTTGAAGCAGATCACCTGGCCGGGGATGTGGATATGTATACTGTTATCAAAGAGATCGTGTTATTAATGAAGCGTAAAAATAGCTCTATACCCATGCGGCCTGATCATGGCCACCAGATGTTGGATGACCTGCATAAGAAAACCTATCCCGGTTATTCTGCTATCGGACGATTAAGAGGACTGGCCGAATTGCGGGGATTGGAGTGGGGGATATATAAAAGTTTAGGCTAACCTTTTTTATATAATAAGTACTTACTTAGTACAAAGAGAAATATTAAGAGGTTAAAAACTTATTCCTAAATGGATTTTGACCCCGTTGTACCTGGTTGTTTTTCCAGGTGCAGCGAAAGATATATTTTGAAAACCCACCCCAAAAATTATTCCCAGGCCGTTTGGTTTTGGTTTCGCTTTTAATCCTGCAATTAGTCCGCCTGCAAAACCTCCTTTTGTAACAACGGTTCCTGTTTTTTTATTATATAAAGTAAGCCCGGGTTGCGCAGAAATAAAAGGGCTAATTGGTTTATCCCGGCCTGAAAAAAAGACCTTGAAATCTGCTGCAACGATTGCATATTTCGTTTTCTCATTATTAAAAGTATAAATGTCGGCTAATAACCCTGTTGTGAAAGATCGTCCTAAAGGAACACCGGCACCTACATGAACACCTGCTGATGTTTCAAATTTTTTATTTGAAAAGACTGATGCCCCCAGGCTTGCATAGCCTGTTTCTTTTTTTTGAGCTACTACCGCAAAGGGGAAAAATAAAAAAGGTATTATGATTTTCATAAACAGGTTTATTATAAGGTAGAATGTAAATCTGACTTTCTAAAATGTGTAGCAGCACTTTAATAAAATTATAATCTTTTTTAAAGTCCTGGCTTATTATCGAAGCTGCTACATATCTTCTCGGTAGGGGTTCTTGGGCTTTTTTTGAAATTTAGCTGAAGAGTCTGCAGAAAAAAAAGCGATCCAATGATGAATCGCTTTCTTGTTGTGCCCGGGACTGGATTCGAACCAGCACACCTCGCGGCGCCGCCACCTGAAGACG
>CADEDV010000012.1:40662-102593 GCA_902826165.1 uncultured Bacteroidota bacterium | reverse complement strand
GAGAAGGCAACGGCAGCTATTATTAATACTATGAGCGATGAAGCACCCATATGTGAATTGATTTGCACGAATATAGCAACTATGCGTTAAAACCAAATATGACAGTTATCAACGACAAGGTTGCGGAATATCATTTTGAAAACTGCTTAACATCACATAGTCGTTAGCCATATAATTCCTGGTGAATGGCTTTCTTATCATATCCCATTTCAACAATTCTCCGTTTTGCTTCATCGATCATATTCTTCCAGCCACAGAGATAAAAATGGGCTTCTTGTTTCTCCGCACAAAGCTTTTCATAGATATCATGTACATACCCGTTATGTCCTTCCCAATGTTCACGGCATAATGTGGGATGATAATGAAAACCCGGCAATTTGGTTTCCAGTGCTGTTAGTTCTTCGTAATACAGCAGGTCGGCTTTATTACGACAGCCGAAGATCATATGAATATTTTTTGCAGGTATGTTATGAAGCTGGATATAATTCACCATACTCCTGAAGGGGGCAATACCGGTTCCGGTACAAATGAGGAACAGGTCTTTCTCAATTGAAGCAGGTAAAGTGAAAACACCCTGGGCACCGCGGAAAGTGAGTTCGCTGCCAACACGGATATTATTAAAAAGATACGTGGTGCCAAGTCCGCCTTCGGCATGCACGATCAGTAATTCAAATACATTCGTTCCATCCGGCCAGGAAGCGATGGAATAACTGCGCCAGCGTTTATTCGGTTTTTCGTCAATGGGAAGATCAAGGGTTACAAACTGGCCGGGCTTAAAATCGAATTGTTCGAGTTCGGTTACTTCCACCCAGAACCTTCTTGTATTATGTGTATGATCGTCGATCTTAATAACTTTTCCTTTACGCCAGGGTTGAAGGGCCATGCAGTTGTTTTGCCTGTAATTTACAAAGAGAATGTCAATGGATGGGGTTCTGTCACCACACTATCATAATACCAGGAGTTATTCACCATTCTTTTTGACTGGCATAATAGTTGGGCTTTTACTACCAAAATGAAACAATAGTGGACGGTTCAATATGCCGGGCTGTTTATTATGAAAGAGCAGCCCGGTAAAAAAGCGGCCCCGCCTTAAGCGGGGCCGTCTTATAGGGCCTGTTGGCAAGCAATCGAACAAATAAATGTAGTTCTTTTTTTATTCTCCAAAAACAGGCTCCAGTTCCTTTATTTTTTTTACCGTCTTATACCAGGTTTTCCCCTTCCATTGGTATTTCAGTACCAGCTCATTAGCAGCCGTCATTTTTTTGACTGCCTTAGAGAGGCTTGTTGTGTTTAACGGGCTGTTATTCCATTTTAGTTCCTGTACTTTTAATGAAGTGGCTTTTACAAGCGTATCCCTGCCGGCAATTACCGGGGATTGAATGACAGGAGCCGAGTTGATAAGGTATCTTTTTCCCATGATCCATATCTCCTTAGGCTGAATCTTCAGGGAAGCGTTGGCTGCCAGGTAAATGAAATAGCCGACGCTTTCATTGGCAGGCTTACTGATCGTCCGGCCGTTTTCATCAAATTCTCGGGCGGGGACCATACCTGGCGTGGAAACCCGGGAAAAACCATACAATTTCAGAGTGGGTTGGCCAGCCATAACCAGGCTGAATAAAAGGGCCGTAATGAGTAATCCTTTTTTCATTTTTATACGTTTAATGATCGGATGCAATTTCTGGCCGGTTTATTCCAAACAAATTCTTAAAACAGGGCTTTTTTTCCGAATTTAGAGGCTACCTAAAAATATTAATTTGCCGCTTATGCAACGACTTATACAAATATGCAGCTTTTGCCTGTTGCTGACTATTTCTTTTGCCTGCCGTGATAATAATAAAAATGATAAAGAGCAAGAGGAAATGGATGATGTGGAGATGGCTTTACACCAGGAATTCCTGATGACCCGTGACCCGCAATTGGGTACAGTGCCCCGTGAGCGGCTGGATGCAGCCCGGGCACAATTGGATATGTTGTCTGCAAACCGGGTAGCAGCTTTAGGCTGGCAGGAACGAGGGCCGAATAATGTAGGCGGCAGAACAAGGGCTATCCTGGTAGATAAAAATGACGCCACGGGAAATACGGTATTTGCAGGTTCAGTAGGGGGTGGTCTTTTTAAAACAACCAATTTCACAAGTACGACACCCACCTGGGCTCCGGTAAATGATTTTTTACCCAACCTGGCTATCACTGCCATTGTGCAGGACCAGGCAAACCCCAATAATATTTACGCCGGCACCGGGGAAGGCTGGTTCAATATCGATGCTATCGTTGGCCGCGGTATCTATAAAAGTACGGACGGCGGTGCTACCTGGAATGTGCTTCCGTCAACAATAGTAACAACCCCGGCTGTTACCACTTTTGAATATGTGCAGGATTTAGCAATAGATAATAACGGGAATATCTATGCCTCACTCAGAAACCTGACTTCTTCCTCAAGAGGTATTCAGCGTTCTACTGACGGAGGCACAAGCTGGACACAGGTACTCGGAGCACCCTTGAACAATCCTACAACCGGCCAGCCTTTTGGTACCGGTCGAGCCGCCGACCTGGAAGTAGCCAGTAACGGGGATGTGTATGCCAGCCTTGGGTTGGTAGGTGCTGCCTTTACAAACCGTAGTGTGGTAATGAAATCATCTTTTGCAGCCAACGGGGCTAATACTGGGGCATTGGGTACTTGGGTGGATATTACACCTATAACCCCCACAGCTACCCAACGTACTGAAATCGTTCTCGCACCCTCCGATCCGCAGCGGGTTTATTTATTGATGCAGGACAGTGCCACCACCCAGGTATTAAATGTTCTTCGTTCATCAGACGGGGGAACTACCTGGACCACCCTGACTGCTCCTGCAGCACTGAATAACGGAGCGGCTTCACAAACCTGGTATAACCTGATCGGGGCCGTTGATCCTAATAATGCTAATATCATAGTAGTCGGAGGGCTTAACCTGGCGAGATCAGTTGACGGAGGAGATAGCTGGACCACTATTACCAGCAGTGGTACAGTACACGTTGATCATCATGCGTTGACCTTTATCGGGTCTACAAAATTGGTCAACGGCAATGATGGTGGCATTTATTATTCTGAAAACATAAATGTAGCGTCGCCTTCTTTTGCCAATAAAAATAATGGGTATAATGTAACACAGTATTATGCCTGTGATGCTCATCCAACCTCTGTTGATTTCTTTTTAGCGGGAGCCCAGGATAATGGTACGCAACGATTTAATAGTCCCGGTATCAACTCTACAACGAATGCAACTGGTGGTGACGGGGGCTTTTGTCATATTGACCAGACCGATGGAACTCTTCAGATAACTGCGTTTACAGGAAATAACTACAGCCGTTCTTTGAATGGAGGAGGAAGTTTTTCCTCCCTGGCTGCTTTTGGTGTAAACAATAACAGGGGACAATTTATTAACCCGACTGATTTGGATGATGCGGGTAAAATTTTATACTGTGGTGATAATGCAGGCCGCTACTATTTTGTAACAAACCTGAATGCTTCACCAGCGGGTAATATTGCTACCGTCGCTGCAATGAGTTCTAGAGAGCTAACTGCGGTGAAAGTGGACGCATCTTCAGCCAATACGATCTATGTTGGCGGTTCATTTGGGGGGCTCATTCCACAAGTGTACAAAATAACTTCCTCTAATACGACAGTCCCCACTGTTGTGTCTTCGGCTAATATCGGAACGATTGCTAATGCGGCTATTTCAAGCATTGATATCAACCCGGCTAATCCGAATCATCTTATCGTTACACTTTCCAATTTTGGAGTACCCAGTGTGTTTGAAAGTACCAACGGAGGGGCAAGCTTTACAAGTATTGAAGGTAACCTGCCGGATATGCCTGTTCGCTGGGCTTTATTTGCCCCGGCCAATGCACAACTGAACGGTGCGGCTGGTGGCAATGGCGGAGTTTTATTAGGAACAGAATTAGGCGTGTGGACTACTTCTGCTCTTGCAGGTGCTGCCACCCAATGGATTCCCAACAATACCGGTCTTGCTAATGTAAGAGTGGATATGCTGAAATACCGGCCGTCAGATAACCTGGTGGTTGCAGCCACGCATGGCCGTGGTCTGTACACCACGATATTACCAACGGTGGTAACAGGGGTATCCAATAATAATATTACCAAAGGATTCATTAAGTATATCAGTTCACAGAATAACCAGTTGCAGATAGTAACCGGTACGCTGCAGACACAAAAGATGTCAGTGCAACTATTCAATATCAGCGGGCAGCAGGTGTACCAGGCACAAAGCCGCTACCAGAATATGAGTATTAACCTGGATAAACTTCCTGCCGGTGCGTATGTAGTGAAAATAACAGGTGATAAAAAGGAACATTTCGTTCAGAAATTTATTAAGTAATACTTTCCGCTTTTATAAAAGCTCACCTTGTTTCAGGGTGAGCTTTTCTTTTTATCTTTGCAGTTCTCATGAGTGTACAGGAATTGCTGGATCAGTATCAAAACAACCCCCGCCTTTTTCAACTGGCGGACAGGCTTTCTTTTTCCCCCGTCCGAACGGATCATCCGGGCGGGCAACCGCAAAAAATTTACCTGAAGAACCTGCAGGGCAGCTCTACCCAATTTGCCGTAGCGGCCACCTTTTTGCATCCTTCCTGTTCCCAACTCAATCACCTGGTGATATTGAATGATGCAGAAGAAGCGGCTTATTTTCATAACTCCTTAGAGAACCTGACCGGGGCACTGGATATATTTTATTTCCCTTCTTCTTTTAAGAACAGGAAGAATTACCGCCTGCTCAATTCCTCGCATGTAATGCTGCGGACGGAAGCACTGACTAAAATTGCAGCCGGCACATCAGGTATTAATAAAAAGATACTGGTTACTTATCCCGAAGCGTTGTTTGAAAAAGTAGTGGTGCCTTCCAAACTTTCTTCCAATATCATCCACATTAAAACAGGCGATGTGCTCAATACGGGTGATCTCCTGCTGAAGCTGGGTGATTATGGTTTTGAAAGAACCGATTTTGTGTATGAACCGGGTCAGTTTGCTATCCGTGGCGGCATTTTGGATATTTACTCTTTTGGTAATGATAAACCCTATCGTATCGAACTATTCGGCAACGATGTGGACTCTATCCGCATTGTTGATCCCGAAACACAGTTAAGCGAACGAAAATTATTACAGGTTAGCATCATTCCCAATGTGGATACACAATTTGAAAATGAAGAACGGGTTTCCCTGTTTGAATTTCTGCCGGATAACACCATCGTGTGGTTACAGGATCATGCCATCTGCAAAGAACGACTGGCTGATTGCGAAGAGGACCTGCATGCTTTCCTGAGAGTGCAGGAAGAGATCAAGGAAATGGCAACTCCCCACCAGTCAAAAGAAAGGAAAAGACTGGAGGAAGAGGAAGATGACAAGCTGATCAAGAAAAAAGTAACCGCCGCTGATTTTATTTCCATGAAAGATGCTGATGCCGGTATGGAGCTAAAGCATCTTGTTGAGTTTGGTTACCAACGGCATCTTGCCAATATGGAGATCGAATTTCACACCAAAGAACAACCGGCTTTTAACCGGCAGTTTGACCTGCTCATCAAAGACCTGAAAAGCTGGGAAGGCAAGGGGTTTCAGTTATATCTTTTTGCAGAGAACCCCAAGCAACTGGAACGGTTGCAAACCATTTTTGATGAGCTGAAAGCAGGGTTGGTGTTTAATCCCCTGGCCATTTCTATCCCGGAGGGATTTGTAGATGAAGACCTGAAGATCGTTTGCTACACCGATCACCAGGTCTTCCAGCGTTATCATAAATACAAAGTAAAACAAGCTTACAATAAAAATAAAGCACTGACCTTACGGACACTTCGTGAATTGCAACCCGGAGATTATGTTACACATATTGATCATGGGGTAGGTACATACAGTGGCTTGCAAAAATTAGAAGTGAATGGCCGCCTGCAGGAGGCTGTCAGGATCATTTATAAAGACAGTGATATTCTGTATGTGAATATTAACTCACTGCATAAGATCACCAAATACACTGGTAAGGATGGAAGTGTGCCTAAAGTGAATAAACTGGGTAGTGATGTCTGGAATAAGCTGAAAGAGAAAACAAAGACAAGAGTTAAGGAAATTGCGTTTGATCTTATCAAGCTCTATGCAAAGAGAAAGGCACAGCAGGGTTTTGTACATTCCCCGGATAATTACATGCAAACAGAGCTGGAAGCTTCTTTTATTTATGAAGATACGCCTGACCAGAGCAAAGCTTCAGCAGATGTAAAAAAAGATATGGAATCGCCATCACCGATGGACCGGTTGGTTTGTGGTGATGTGGGGTTTGGTAAAACAGAAATAGCTATCCGGGCAGCTTTCAAAACCTGTATCGATGGCAAACAGGCTGCTGTATTGGTTCCTACCACCATTCTTGCTTTCCAGCATTATAAAACCTTCAGCGACCGGTTAAAGGATTTCCCGGTGACCGTTGATTATATCAATCGTTTTAAATCGGCTAAGGAGAAAAAGGAAACATTGAAGCGGGTGGAAGAGGGAAAGATCGATATACTGATCGGCACGCATGGCATCCTGGGTAAAGAAGTAAAATTCAAAGACCTTGGTTTATTAGTGATCGATGAAGAACAGAAATTCGGCGTGGGACATAAAGAAAAGATCAAAACCTTACGTACAACAGTTGATTGCCTGACACTGACCGCAACTCCGATACCGAGAACGCTTCAATTTTCCCTGATGGGAGCAAGGGATCTCAGCATCATTAATACGCCACCACCCAACCGGCAACCGATACAGACAGAAGTACAGGTGTATAATGAGGATTTCATCCGCGATGCTATTTATTTTGAAACAGAAAGAGGGGGACAGGTTTTCTTCATTTACAATCGTATTGCAGGCCTGGCAGAAATGGCAGCTATTATACAGGGCCTGTGCCCTGATCTGAGTATCGGGTTTGCGCATGGCCAGATGGAAGGGCATACACTGGAAGAAAAGATCCTTGATTTTATTGACCGGCGGTATGATGTACTGGTTTGTACCAATATCGTGGAAAGCGGGGTGGATATTCCGAATGTCAATACGATCATTGTGAATAATGCTCACCAGTTTGGGTTGAGTGACCTTCATCAATTGAGAGGCCGGGTGGGACGCAGTAATAAAAAAGCATTTTGTTATTTGTTATCACCGCCGATGAGTACACTGCCAGCTGATTCAAGAAAAAGGCTGCAAACATTGGAACAACATAGTGACCTGGGCAGTGGTTTCCAGATCGCCATGCGTGACCTGGATATCCGCGGAGCCGGAAATTTATTGGGTGGAGAACAGAGTGGTTTTATGGCGGAGATCGGGTTTGAAATGTACCAGAAAATTTTAGATGAAGCGATCCGTGAATTGAAACGTACCGAGTTCAAAGAATTATTCAAAGATGAAATAGCGAAACAGGATGACTTTGTACAGGATTGTACCATTGATACCGACCTGGAAATCCTGATTCCAGACGAATACGTGGAAAGTATCACAGAAAGATTATCCCTGTACCAACGTCTTGATAATTCCGAATCAGAAGAAGAACTGGTAGCTATGCGGCAGGAAATGGAAGACCGGTTCGGCCCTGTTCCGCAACAAGTGAACGATCTTTTTATTACTGTCCGTTGCCGCAAACTGGCCGTTGATCTTGGCTTTGAAAAAATGTCGCTGAAGGATAATATACTTCGTTGTTTCTTTATCAATCGCCCTGATTCACCTTATTTTGAGTCTGACCTTTTCAATCATATTCTGCAATACCTGCAAACAGGTACCAATAAAGGCAAGCTTAAACAAACAGGTAAATTATTCCTGCTGGTGGCACAACCCATTAAGGATATGGAAGAAATGCACCGTTTCCTGGCAGGACTGCACCGTCATTGTTTTGCAGGCTCTCCAATCCCAGCCTGAGCTTTTTTCGTATGGTAGTTCAACCTTTAACAGGGCTGGTTTTTTCCGGCTATTTGTATTACTTTTAGAATTCATTCATAACTATGAAGTTCAATCCAATTCCCCTGATAACACTATGCCTGTTAGTGAATTTTTCTTCATTAGCACAGGATGACAGCCGCTTTACTTTACAACTCCAGGGTGGTTCATTTATACCTTCAAAAAATATTACTGCAGATGCGTTAAATGCTGTTCAGCAACGAGCCGTTGGCGGAAGATCATTTTTGGTTTTGCAATTTGAACAGATCCCAACCGAAACAGAGAGAAGGCAATTGGCAACTGCTGGCATTGAATTACTGGATTATATTCCTCATAATGCCTACACCGCCACAGTTACAGGTTCATTGGATGTTTCTTTATTGCAACGGGTACAGGCAAGAGCTCTTGTGGAATTAACCCCTGCTCAGAAAATGCAGGCAAGGCTGTCGAAGGGTAACATCCCCTCACATGCAGTAAAAATTCCCGGAACGATCGATGTCTGGATCAGCTTCCCGAAAACAATTTCCTTTGAAAATTTAAGTACTGAATTAGCGGCAAAGAATTTTGAACTGAATGATATCCGGTACAAAGATTATCGCATTATCGGTTTACGGATTGCTGTTGAGCGGCTCAGCGAACTGGCTGCCTTACCTGTTATTGATTATGTTCAGGCAGCACCGGCAGAAGACCAACTGCTGAATAATAAAAGTATGCTGAACGCCAGGGCGAATGTGATCCGTTCCTCATTGGGAAGAAACCTTACCGGGCAGGGTATTGTTATCGGCATAGGAGATGATGCCAATCCTGTTCGGCATATGGATTTTGCCGGCCGGATGATCAACCGGAATATTCTTTCAGGCGGCTCTCATGGAATTCATGTGATGGGTACTGCAGCTGGTGCAGGAATACTGGATGAACGATATACTGGTTTTGCACCTAAAGCATCCATTATAGCTCAAACTGTTTCTAACCTGCTGACGAATATACCGGCATATGTTCAGGACTATGGAATGGTGATCACCAACAATTCATATGGGAATATTGTAGATGACTGCGAAACGTTTGGTGTGTATGACCTGTATTCCCGTATTCTTGATCAGCAGTCTTCCACATTTCCTTACCTGCAAAATGTTTTTGCTGCCGGTAACAGCGGCCGTATGATCTGTGGTAATTATGTGCCAACCTTCAGGAATGTGCTGGGTGGCTATCAATCGGCGAAAAATATCATTGCAGTTGGGAATACAAGTGAGAATGATTCATTGCATTATGTTTCCAGCAAGGGCCCGGCAAGAGACGGACGTATCAAACCCGAGATAACGGCGCAGGGAAAAAATGTAGCTTCTTCCTGGCCCACTAATATCTATAGTTTTAATACCGGCACCAGTATGGCTTCGCCGGCAGTAGCAGGAGGCTTAGCATTGTTATACCAGCATTACAGGCAATTGAACAGTGGTAACAATCCTAAAGCAGGTTTGATGAAAGCCTTATTATGCAATGGAGCTACTGATCTTGGTAATCCCGGCCCTGATTATTCCTATGGCTTTGGTTGGATGAATTTGTTGCGGTCCGCTATCATGCTGGAAAAAAATAACTATGTCAATAATAGTATTGCAACCGGGAATACACAAGACCAGGTGATCACAGTTCCTGCCAATACAGCACAGCTGAAAGTAATGTTGTACTGGAATGATACAGCTGCATCCGTACTGGCAAGCCAGGCTCTGGTGAATGATCTTGATCTTGAAGTGATCGACCCTTCGTCTAATACGGTATTACCTTTTTTGCTGGATACGATCCCTGCTAATGTCAATAACCCTGCTGGAACAGGAGTGGATCATATCAATAATATTGAACAGGTGGTGATACAAAATCCCGTAGCTGGTAATTATACCCTGCGGGTAAAAGGAACGGCTGTTAACCTGAACCCGGTACAGGAATATTTTTTAGTGTATGATACCATACCTGTTTCAACAACTCTTACGTATCCGGCAGGCGGGGAGAAATTTTTTCCTGGTGATTCCATGTATATCAGCTGGGATTCCTGGGGCGGACCGGCTAACACATTTACGTTAGAGTATTCGAAAGATAATGGTGGAAGCTGGACGACTATTAATAATAATGTCGCTGCCGGATTGAGACAATATAAATGGTTTATTCCTTCCAGCGATACCACCGACCAGGCCCGGATCAGGATCACAAGAAACTCAACGGCCATGGTTAGCACCAGTGATGTGTTTACTATCATCGGTCCATCGACTATATCGCTGGCAGCTGTTCAGTGTGAAGGATATATTGCTGTCAACTGGACACCGGTTATTGATGCCACCGATTATGAAGTGATGATACTGCAGGGTGATGAAATGGTGCCCGTAGCTACTACCACGGCCACCACTTACACTTTCAGCGGGCTTTCAAAAGACACCACCTATTGGGTAACAGTCAGACCACGGATCAATGGCAACCCCGGCAGAAGAGCTTATGCTATTTCAAGATTACCCAATAATGGTACTTGTGCTGGAACAATTTCTGATAATGATCTGAAGATGGATTCTATTATTGCACCGGCCACATCCGGAAGGTTATTTACAGCATCCGCTTTATCGAATACCGTACCTGTTACAGTCCGTATCAAAAACCTGGATGATGCCGTTTCCTCTTCGGGTATTGATGTGAGTTATTATATTAATGGCGTATTGCAGCAAACAGAAACAATTTCTCCTTCCATTGCAGCATTAGGCACCTACAATCATACTTTTTCACTCAATGCGGACTTTTCGGCTTTGGGTGCTTATATACTTGAAGCAAGAATAGTGAAAGCATCCGACCCGGTAACAAGGAATGATTCATTATCAAGAATAGTAAAGCAATTAGATAATCAACCCATCACTATTGCACAACTTCCATGGACAGATAATTTCAACGCTTTACCTGAGCAGACAGTCATGGTTAAACAAATGGGGCTTACAGGTAGCGACCGGTATGATTTTGTGAATTCAACTGCTTTTGGAAGGATCAGGTCCTTTATTAATTCGGGTATGGCTTATTCCGGTAACAGGGCACTGACCCTGGATGTTGAACGTTATACCGCAGCCGGTAATACCGATTCATTGACCGGTACATTCAACCTTGCAACATTTACGACTGCTTCAGATGATATCCGGCTGGACTTCCGTTTTAAAAATCATGGACAACTTTCCGATCCTGCCAATAAGGTTTGGATCAGGGGCAGTGAAACGGATAACTGGATACCCGTGTATGATCTTTTTGTCAACCAGAATGATCCCGATGGTTCTTATAAACTTTCATCCAGTATAGAGCTAAGTGATTCCCTGGCTGCCTATGCGCAAAATTTTTCAACCAGCGTCCAGGTACGCTGGGGACAAAGAGGACAATTCATTGCTGCGGATAATGATGGCAGATCTGGATACACATTTGATGATATTCGCCTGTATCGTGTCGTGAATGATATCCAGGTCATCAGCATCGACACCCCGGTTACAAGCAGTTGTAATTTGAGTAATACCGAGCCGGTGGAGGTCACCGTTCGAAACTCTGCGAACAGTGTTATTACAAATATTCCGGTGATTCTTGAAGTGGATGGAACTATTGTAGCCACTGAACTGATACCCTCCATTGCGGCGAATACTACTATTCAATACACATTCAATCCGGGTGTAGCCGATTTATCAGCGCTGGGTAATCATACAGTACGGGTTTGGGTTGATCTGCTGACAGATACTTATCATGAAAATGATACAACCAGTGTTACACTTACAAATTCGCCGGTGGTTTCTTCTTTCCCTTACCTGCAGAATTTTGAAACCAATAATGGTTCCTGGTACACTGGCGGTGATAACAGCAGCTGGGAATACGGCACACCGAATTCGATCAAGATCAAAAGAGCCGCCAGCGGCAGTAAGGCCTGGAAAACAAGACTAACCGGTTATTATAACGATAAGGAGCTTTCTTATTTGTATTCTCCTTGTTTTGATCTTACGGGAATGACAAATCCTTCATTAAGTTTCAGCCTGTCGCTGGATATTGAAGATTGCGGACCAACCGTATTATGTGATGCTGCCTGGGTGGAATATTCCACCGATGGAAGAACCTGGTCAAAACTGGGAACTTTTGGTTCTGGTACTAATTGGTACAACAGGAATTATTCCGGTACACATGTATGGAGTACGCAGAATTATACAAGATGGCATGTGGCTACCGCGGCTTTGCCAACAACAGCTAACAGTCGCTTACGGTTAAGGTTTGTTTTTAATTCCGATGCCGGGGTTAGCAGGGAAGGTATCGCAGTCGATGATATCCATATCTATGATAATATCTATGGAATTTATACCGGGCCTACGATGGGCACCCCGGTGATGCAATCAATACCAGGAGGAATCAATAACTGGGTTGATTTTACAACAGGAGGTAAGCTGGTCGCATCTGTTCACCCCAATAACCAGGATATGGGTGATACCTATGCGCAGGCTTATATTCATACAGGAGCAGTAAGAAGCAGTGACGGACAATACTATCACAACAGGAATATTACTATAAAACCAGATCCTTCATTAGTCAACCTGGCTGACTCTGCCACGGTACGTTTTTATTTCCTGGACAGCGAAACAGAAGCACTCATCGCTGCAACAGGTTGCGGCAGTTGTACCAAACCTTCGATGGCCTATGAGTTGGGAGTTTCCAAATACAGTGATCCGAATGATGCCGTGGAAGACGGAAGCCTTGGCAACAGTCTTGGCAATTACTGGAGCTTCATTAATGCCACGAAAGCCGTGAAAGTTCCTTTTGACCTGGGCTATTATGCCGAATTCAAAGTGAAAGATTTTTCCGAGTTCTGGCTGAATAATGGCGGCTTTGATAATAACCATCCGTTGCCGGTTCAACTGATTAGTTTTTCAGCGAATAAAACTGCTGACCGGAAAAATGTAATGCTGAACTGGAAAACAGCTTCCGAGTTTAATGTCAGCCATTTTGAAATTGAGCTGGCCAAAGGAAATGATGAATTCCGGCTGAACAGGTTTGCGAAGATTGGTGAGGTAAATAGCAACGGCAATTCAACCATCGATCAGCAATATGGATTTATGGATGCAGAGAATAACAAGCTGGGTGTCCGTTACTACCGTTTAAAGATCGTGGACAACGATGGAAGTTTCAGTTATTCTGCGGTACGGTCTGTGGTCTTTACCAATGAGATCAGCTGGCAGGTATTCCCGAATCCATCTTCTGATGTCTTCAACCTGCTTTACCAGGTTAATGAAGGAGAAGCCATGACAGTTAAAGTGTATGATGCAGCAGGCAAAACGGTGTACCAGTCGGTCGTGACAGGAACCGGCTTTATTCAGAAAATGAGTATTGATATGGGGGCTACAGTTTATGCCAGCGGTTTGTACCTGCTTGAAGCTGGAACAGGCGAAAAGAAGCAATCATTCCGGCTGGTCAAAAAATAAAAAAACCATCCCGCTTGAGCGGGACGGCATATTAAAGTTGCATGTAATCAGTTTACCAGCCTTGTTTAGCGATGCCGGCTTTGATGGCCGCTAATGCTTTTTCTTCGCCCATCAGAGTGGTGAGTTTGTTTCCTTTTCCGTCATTGCCCTGGGCCATATAAGCGCCTTTGGCTGTCTTGGTGATAACAGCATCCAGCATCTCAACTCCCTTTTCTTTTGTTTTTACGTTGTAGGCGGTGATTTTTACATCAGACATGGTCAATAGTTTTTGAGTTAGTAAAGGCTGAAATTACGGATTCCGGAGGGTTTCAGGGGGCAATTTTTTTGAACAGGCCTAAAAAAGCCCCGACATTTAAGGGCTAACTTGTTTATTCATAAAGAGTTAAGCTTATACATCCAGCTTGGCATATTTCGCATGGCTTTCGATGAATTCCCTCCTGGGGGCCACTTCATCACCCATCAGCATGCTGAAAATACGGTCAGCTTCCAGGGCACTTTGAATAGTAACCTGTTTTAAAGTCCTGGTTCCGGGGTTCATAGTAGTATCCCAAAGCTGGTTGGCATTCATTTCTCCCAAACCTTTGTATCGCTGAATATTTACAGAATCTTCTTTGCCGCCGCCTAATCTTTCCACCAACGTTTTTCGCTGGTCTTCGTTATAAGCATAAACCTGTTCCTTACCCTTTTTAACCAGGTATAAAGGCGGCTGGGCGATATAAACATAACCTTGTTCCACCAGGGCTTTCATATACCGGAAAATAAAGGTCAGGATCAGGGTGGCGATATGCGAACCGTCCACATCGGCATCGGTCATGATGATCAGCTTATGATAACGGAGTTTCGCAATGTCTAATGCTTTAGGATCTTCCGGCGTTCCCATTTTTACTCCCAGTGCTGTAAACATGTTACGTATCTCCTCGTTGTCGTAGATCTTATGCTCCATCGCCTTTTCTACGTTCAGTATCTTACCCCTGAGTGGAAGAATGGCCTGGAAACTCCTGTCTCTTCCCTGCTTGGCTGTTCCACCTGCCGAATCTCCCTCCACCAGGAACAACTCACAACGTTCCGGGTCACGGTCAGAGCAATCGGCCAGTTTGCCGGGTAAGCCGCCACCAGTCAATACGGATTTACGCTGTACCAATTCTCTTGCTTTTCTGGCAGCAGCTCTTGCCTGTGCAGCAAGAATCACTTTATTGATAATGTTCTTGGCGTCTCTTGGGTTTTCTTCCAGGTAGGCATCCAGCACTTTTGAAACGGTGCTATCCACTACTCCCATCACTTCGCTGTTACCCAGCTTGGTTTTGGTTTGTCCTTCAAACTGCGGTTCTGGAACTTTTACGGAGATGATTGCACTTAGTCCTTCCCGGAAATCATCACCTTCAATCTCAACTTTTGCTTTCTCAAACAAACCGTTTTTGTCGCCGTAGCTTTTGAATACCCTTGTCAAGGCACGACGGAAGCCGGCCACATGGGTACCACCTTCAATTGTGTTGATGTTATTTACATACGAATAGATATGTTCACTGTACGTATCATTATAGTTCAAGGCTACATCTACTGCTACGTTGGTATTCTCATCATGCCCTTCTACATAAAGAACATTAGGAATAAGCGGATTACGACCGGCAGCTTTATCCAGCATTTCCACAAACTCCACGATACCGCCTTCACTGTAAAATTCTGTGGTAAAAGGCTGCTGGTTATCGTCCAGTTCACGAAGGTCTGTAAGAGTAATACGGATCTTCCTGTTCAGGTAGGCCAGTTCACGAAGACGGCCTTCGAGAATCTCCCGGGTATAAACAGTGGTGATAAAAATGCTGGCATCCGGCCAGAAATGAACCCTGGTACCGGTGGTTTCGCTATTACCAACTTCCCGAACGGCATATTGGGGAATACCGGTATGATACTCCTGTTCGAATTTTTTTCCATCCCGGTTAACCGTTACATGCAATCTTGAACTCAATGCGTTTACACAACTCACACCCACACCATGCAGACCACCGGATACTTTATAAGAACCTTTATCAAATTTTCCACCCGCATGCAGTACCGTCATCACCACCTCCAGTGCAGAACGCTTTTCTTTGGTATGCATGGCAGTGGGAATACCACGGCCATCATCTTCAACTGCAATTGAATTGTCTTCATGTATGGTTACAGAAATATTCTTACAATAACCAGCGAGAGCTTCATCAATAGAGTTATCAACGACCTCGTACACCAGGTGGTGTAAACCCTTCACACCAATGTCGCCGATATACATGGCCGGACGCTTACGAACAGCTTCCAATCCCTCTAAAACCTGTATACTGTCGGCGCTGTAACCGGCCGAAATCGCTGCTGCTTTTTCTTTTGCTTCAGTAGTCATAATATGAGAAAATCTCCCCGTTAAAAGTGAAAAAAATATAACTCACAAATTTACGGAAATAGACCCGGGAAGCAGGGTTTTATAAGCTCTTTTTTACACTATTTTTCGGGTGTTGTGGATAAAAGAAAATGCCCGGTAAACGGGCATTCCAGCTTTATAACGGCGGGTAAAAAACAGGTCGTAAAATCCCACTTATCGCTTGACGATTTGGGCTACCAGGTCCGCTTCAGCGCAGACCTTGTTTCCAACATATGTGGTACCCTTCATTTCACAAATACCACGACGGATCGGGGCTGATAATTCCATCTTCAGGATTAGCGTATCGCCGGGTTTTACCATTTGTTTGAACTTGCAGTTATCGATCTTCAGAAAATAAGTATCATACTGGCCTTCACCACTGAGATTAATAGCCAGGATACCCCCGCATTGCGCAAGAGCTTCAATTTGCAATACGCCGGGCATAACAGGATTGCCCGGAAAATGTCCCTGGAAGAACCATTCATTAAAGGTTACGTTCTTGATGCCGACAATATGCGTATCACTCAGTTCAATGATCTTATCTACCAAAGCAAACGGGAAACGGTGCGGCAATTTTTTTTCAATGAACTGCTGGTCATATACAGGAGGAAGCGTTGGATCATACACCGGAACACCACGGGTGTGCTTATTCTTCTTGATGTATTGTTTGATCTTTTTGGCAAACTCTACATTGGTGCTGTGGCCGGGCCGGTTGGCAATGATCCTTCCTTTGATGGGGTAACCGATCAGGGCAAGATCGCCTACCACATCCAACAGCTTATGCCTTGCCGGTTCATTTGGAAAACGTAAGACCAGGTTATTGAGATAGCCCTCGCTTTTTACCTCGATCTTATCTTTCTTAAAGATCTTCCGTAAGCGTTCCATGGCTGTATCATCAACAGGTTTGTCAACAATAACGATCGCATTATTGACATCACCGCCCTTGATCAGGTTGTGATCCAGCAGCATCTCCAGCTCATGTAAAAAACAAAAAGTACGGCAGGGGGCTATTTCTGTTTTGAACTCGTTCAGGTGCTTTAATCCGGCATGTTGCGTACCTAAAACGGGAGAGTTGAAATCGATCAGCGTAGTAACATTATATTCCATAGCGGGCATCACCACCATTTCCACTCTTTTCGCTTCGTCGTAGTAATAAATGTTCTCATCGATGCTGTACCAAACCTTTGCCGCATCCTGTTCTAAAATGCCGGCTTCTTCGATCAGTTCCACGAAAGGTTGTGAACTGCCATCCATGATCGGCATTTCAGGTCCGTTGATCTCCATCAGGCAGTTGTCAATACCCATACCTACTAAAGCAGCCAGCACATGTTCTACGGTACTTATTTTAGCATCATTTGCTTCCAGCGTGGTGCCTCGGCTTACATCGGTCACCAGGTCGCAATCTGCTTTGATCACGGGTTGGTTCGGCAGGTCAATGCGTTGAAACTGGAATCCAAACCCCGGGCTGGCCGGTTTCAGGGTCAGGTCGGCCATTACACCGGTATGTAAACCGGTACCGGATATACTCACGGCTGATTTTAAGGTGTGCTGTTTATCAGGATTGAAACCGGCATTTTCTCCGGCAGCTGGTTTTTTTTCTATGAGGGGATTCATAATGACAAATATAGGAATTAGAAAGTAGTTGGCAGGTGCCACCCCGGTTGTCATCCGATTTTTCAATGCTGGTTTTCTGCCCTTAATCATACCTGTACCTGCCGAAGGTCATTCTCGCCGGTGGGTTCACAGGATTACCTTAACAGGGAAATTATTTCATCTCAAAAAATGCAGTATATGAAAAAGGTTTTTCTTCCCGTCTTGTTACTGGTAAGTTCAATTGCGGTTGGTCAAGCATGGGCCAAACAATACGATTTTGTGGATGATTGTGTTTGCGGTCTTGCCAAAGTGGGTAAGGATGGCAAGTTTGGATATGTCGATAATAAAGGCAAACTGGTTGTTCCGGTCATGTATGACGAAGCAATGTCTTTTAGTGAAGGAATGGCGGCCATCAGGGAAGGTAAATTATGGGGCTACCTGGACAGTACAGGTGTGATGGTGATTAAACCACAATATGAAGAAGCGATGTCTTTTGGAGATAGCCTCGCTGCTGTTAAAAAAGGCGGCCATTTTGGGTATATTGACAAGAACAATCATGTAGTGATCCCCTTTGAATATGAAATGGCAGGCAGTTTCGGAGAGGGATTGGCTCCGGTATCCAATGCAAAGGAACTATGGGGTTATATTAACCAGAAAGGAAGACTGGTGATCGGCTTCAGCTTCACCTTTGCCGATAGATTCAGTGACGGGCAGGCAAGGGTAATGAAAGGGGGCCGCTTGTATTATATTGACCGAAATGGGAAAGAAGTGAGTCAGTAAGGAAATAACTAATTAATAAAAAGGAGCTTTTGTTAAGCTCCTTTTTGTCTAAACCTTTTCAGCCAGCAATTGCTTGATCAATGCTTCTAGCTCTTTTACTCTTTTTTCCAGTTCAGGTAGTTTGCGGGTAACGGCTTGGCTACGCAGGGCGGCGGTATAATCATACGCCGGGGAACCGGTAACGGCTTTTCCGGGATCAATGGATTTACTGACCCCGCTTTGCGCATTCACTTTAGCACCATCACCTAATTGTATATGACCTACAATACCGGCTTGTCCGCCGATCAGTACACCATTCCCTATCTTAGTGCTGCCACTAACACCAGCTTGTGCAGCTATAACCGTGCTGTTACCAATTTCTACGTTATGGGCAATCTGGATCAAGTTGTCCAGCTTGGCTCCACTTTTAATTAAAGTAGAACCAATCGTGGCCCGGTCAATTGTGGCATTGGCACCAATTTCCACATGATCCTGTATCACTACATTACCTATCTGCGGTACTTTTTTAAAACTTCCATCTGCTTGCGGGGCAAATCCAAACCCATCACTGCCGATCACAGTGCCGGCATGAATAATAACGTTATTGCCGATCACACAATCATGATAGATTTTTACTCCGGGGTGAATGATACAATTATCTCCGACGGAAACATTATCCCCTAGAAATGCATTGGGATAGACTTTGGTGTTATTGCCGATTTTTACTTTTTCGCCGAGGTATGCAAACGCCCCGATAAATACCTGCTGGCCATACACCGCTGTCTTTGCTATATAACTGGGTTCCTGTACACCGCTTAATTGCTGTTGCATGATCTCCTGGTACTTGCTGAGCAGGGTGGCAAAAGCGGTGTAGGCATCAGTTACCCGGATCAATGCAGCCTGTACGGGTTGTTTTAACTGGAAACCTTCGTTGATGATGATCACAGAAGCCTTCGTGGTATAGATATAATCCTCGTACTTGGGATTGGCAAGAAAACTAAGCTGCCCTTCCCCGGCTTCCTCGATCTTTCCAAAGGAATTTACAGATGCGGTAGGGTCACCTTCAATGGTACCATTGATGAGTAGGGCAATTTGAGCAGCAGAAAAAATCATGAGTCAGTTATTTAGCTATCGGATATAACAAATGTAATATTTTTTAATGGGGCTGGCCAGTTGCGGATGGATCAGCGCATTGTCCACTTTCGAAATATCTTTCACTGTTCCGTCTTTGAACAAGATATTGATCTTTTCGTCCAGCGGGTTATACGTGGTGTTGATGGCATCACCGGTAAAGACAAAATAACTCGCTTCACTATCGCTGATCCCAAACCGGGTCATGGCTTCTTTTTTCTTTGCTGTTTCCAGCTCCGGGTCAAAAGGATCTGCCTGTAGTTTTACTTTGAATAACCTCCGGTCGATAAGAGAACGGCAAAGTGTCGACAATATTTTATCCGGGTGAAAACACCAGTTCTTGATCGTGGCTATCACATCATGATCGTCCAACTGGCAAAATGTATCCAAATGACCAGCAATGGAAATTCGTCCATCTTTTTGTTGTAAAAAGAAATCCAGTGCAGCGGAAACTGCATTTACTTTTTCGCCTTTGCAGATCAGTTCTTTCGCCCTGCGGATGATCTTTACCAGCATCATTTCAGCACCCAGCACTGTTTTGTGTAAATATACTTGCCAGTACATCAGCCTCCGGCTTACTAAAAATTTCTCAATAGAATAAATGGCTTTTTCTTCTACCATCAGCTGCCCCTC
Organism: uncultured Bacteroidota bacterium; assembly: GCA_902826165.1. Lineage (GTDB taxonomy): Bacteria > Bacteroidota > Bacteroidia > Chitinophagales > Chitinophagaceae > CADEDV01. Next base: position 82,693 of record CADEDV010000012.1, on the reverse strand, counting down.
TTTTACGGCCAGCATCTTTATAATACGGTCATAACCGATCACACCCTCTGCCACCCCGGTAAAAAAGCTATCCCGGTTCAGGTAGTCCATCCGGTCCACGTCTAATTGCCCGGATACTAACTGGTGTAAAAATGGTTTAGGATATTTATTGGTAAAAATGGCGATGGCGGTTTGCAATTGCCCATTGAGTTCTTCATCCAGTTTTTGGATCAGCAATAAGGAAATAGTTTCATGCTGTACATCCGTGATCAGTTCCTGTTCCAGCGCATGTGAATAAGGGCCATGACCCATATCATGCAATAAGATGGCAATTTTTGCACCCAGTTCTTCTTCCGGGGTTATGGCAATGCCTTTACTTTTAAGTTCAAATAAAGCCATACTCATCAGGTGGTAGGCACCTAAGGAATGATGCAATCTTGAATGAACAGCACCGGGATATACCAGGTGAGCAAATGCCATCTGGTGAATATTCCGCAGCCGCTGGTACCAGGGATGGGAAATAATTTGCAGGATCAGCGGGTGATCAATTGTAATAAAACCATAGACCGGGTCGTTGATGATCTTGCGAACTGGCGTCATTGTTGCTTTTTTGTTAAAGGCCCCGGAAGGGCAGGCGGCAAAAGTACAACGACCGGACTTAATAAGCTATTTTTGAAAGAGACAGAGCCGGTTTCCCGTAAACAGGGGGTAATGAACAGCATATCGTTAATCACAAACTTCAAACTTTAAGAATGGCAGTTGCGAAAATTATCTGGGTGGATGACGAGATCGAAAGCTTGCAGTCACAAAAGATGTTTCTTGAAAATAAAGGGTACGAAGTGCAGACCTTTACCAATGGCTTTGATGCGATTGATTATGTGAAAGAGAACCTGGTGGATGTGGTATTGATCGATGAGACCATGCCTGGCATCACCGGCCTGGAAACACTGGCAAAGATCAAAGAGATCAACCAGTCATTGCCGGTTGTCTTGATCACCAAGAACGAAACCGAGAACCTGATGGATGAAGCCATCGGTTCCCAGATCAGTGATTACCTGATCAAGCCGGTGAACCCCAACCAGGTGTGGCTGAGCCTGAAAAAAATCATTGATAACAGGAGACTGGTGGCAGAAAAAACCACAACGGCCTACCAGCAGCAGTTTCGTAATTTATTTATGGCGCTGAACAGCAACCCGGATTATAATGAGTGGATGGATATTTATAAAAAATTAGTGTATTGGGAACTGGAAATGCAAAAAAGTGACAGTCCCGAAATGCAGGAAGTATTGCAAAGCCAGAAAGCAGAAGCCAATACCGAATTTTTCAAATTTGTTTCAAAGAATTATGCAGGTTGGGTGTCTCCTAAAAGTGCCGAAGGCCCTGTGATGAGCCATTCGTTGGTGCAATTCAAAGTACTGCCGCATGTTGAAAAAGGAACTCCTTTGTTTTTTGTAGTGATCGATAATCTCCGGTTTGATCAGTGGAAAGCGATACAACCCATTTTTGCGGAAAGTTTCCGCATCCTGGAAGAGGATAGCTTCTACAGTATTTTACCAACAGCCACCCAGTATTGCCGTAATGCTATTTTTTCAGGCCTGATGCCGATTGATATTGAAAAGCAATTTCCGGTGCAATGGAAAAACGATGATGAAGAAGGAGGGAAGAATTTGCATGAGGAAGAGTTCTTCCGGGCACAATTGAAAAGATTGGGAAAGGGTGATCTGAAGATTTCTTACACCAAAGTATTGAATAACCAGGCCGGGCTTGACCTGGTGAATAATATCCATAACCTGCTGAACAACGATATCAATGTGATCGTGTACAATTTTGTGGATATGCTCAGCCATGCCCGTACGGAAATGGAAGTGCTGAAAGAGCTGGCGGGCGATGAAATGAGTTACCGCAGTATCACGGCCAGTTGGTTTGAACATTCGCCATTACACCAGGCCTTGAAAAAAGTGGCGGAGAAAAATATCAGGATCGTATTGGCGACCGATCATGGCAGTGTGAGAGTGAAGACACCCTACAAAGTAGTGGGAGATAAGCAAACCACTACCAATCTCCGGTATAAACACGGACGTAATTTAAATTATGAACCCAAAGAAGTACTGGCTTTCCGTGACCCGAGAGAAGCTGGTCTGCCCGTACCGACTGTTAACTCTTCTTTCATCTTTGCCAAGGAGGATAGTTTTCTCTGCTATCCTAATAACTACAATTATTATGTGAACTATTACAAGAACACCTTTCAGCACGGCGGTGTTAGCCTGGAGGAAATGATCGTTCCTGTGATCAAGATGCAGAGTAAATAGGTAGATGGCGAATAGTAAATAGTGAATGGGTTGTGGAAAAATCCAGTTGAAACCAACTTTTCGCTAGTTACTATATGCGTAAATTTGTGTCCTGATACCCTATTTTCTATTATCTGTTTTCCTTTTACTAAATGAAATACACACAAACAACACTTGATAAATTAGAAGCCATTCCTGAACAATCCGGGTATGTATTGCGCTATGAACGGGGCACTTTCCAAAGCGGTTATTGTATCCTCGAGGCACGGAAAGTAGTGGTATTGAATAAATTTCTGCAGATCGAAGGACGGATCAATACCTTATTAGACCTGATCCCGCAACTGGAGATCAATACAGATGTGCTGACCGATGATTCCAAAAAACTCTACCTCAACATTATTTCCAAACTGGAGATCGAAGAGAACGGAAGCAATTAATTACTCTATCTTATTGGTTCGTCAAAGCGTCATGTAGGTTTAGCCAATTAACCAATAACTTTACGCTGTGACTTGTCCTCCTTTAAAAATTACCTTTCTTGGTACAGGTACCAGCAGCGGAGTTCCCATGATCGGCTGCGATTGTGCCGTCTGTACATCCATCGATAAAAAAGATAATCGTCTTCGTTCAAGCATACTGGTACAATCTGCCACCACATCACTGGTGGTTGATACAGGCCCGGATTTCAGGCAGCAAATGCTTAGGGAAAAAGTGAAACACCTGGATGCTGTATTATTCACTCACCCGCATAAAGATCATCTCGCCGGACTGGATGATATCCGGGCATTTAATTTTTTCTCTAAAAAGCCGATTGATATCTATGCCGACTCGCTGACAGAAGAAGCGGTGAGAAGGGATTTTTATTATGCTTTTACCGATACCAAATATCCCGGTATTCCTGAATTGAATATGCATACTATCAACCTTGACCCTTTTATGGTGGGGGATATACCTGTTACACCCATCCAGGTATGGCATCTAAAAATGCCGGTGCTGGGTTTTCGTTTTGGAAAATTCACTTACATTACTGATGCCAACAGGATAGAAGAAGAAGAAAAGGAAAAGACCAGGGGCAGTGAGGTGATTGTATTGAATGCACTCCGCAAGCAAAAACATATTTCCCATTTCACTCTTGGGGAGGCGATAGAGCTGGTGCAGGAACTCAGCATTCCCGGGGCATACTTTACACATATTTCTCACCAGCTAGGGCTGCATGCCGAGATTGAAGCTGAATTACCAAAGGGGGTACAGCTTGCATATGATGGCCTGGCCTGGGAAGGATAGAGGAAGATTTTTACAACTAACATACGTTAGTATAAATATTTTTCCCTTATCTTGCATCTGCCTTTAACGATTGTTTTGCCATGATCTTAAGGTACAAACAGTGCCACCCCGCTTCCTGGTGTGGCACTGTTATTAGTAATTAACAGCAACGATTGTAACACTATGAATTTTCAGTCCTCTGAACTCACACAACAGGTAGGCCATACAGCCCGTGACTTTGCACAACGTTATATAAAACCCCATGTCATGGAATGGGATGAGCAACAACTTTTTCCGGTTCATATTTTTAAGGAAATGGGCAAACTGGGGTTGATGGGAATATTAGTACCCGAGCAGTATGGCGGAGCCGGTCTTACTTATTTTGAATACAAAACGGTTATTGAGGAAATTGCCAAAGTCTGTGGTTCTGTAGGGCTTAGCCTGGCGGCACATAATTCATTATGTACAGGGCATATCATGACATTCGCCAACGATGAACAGAAGAAAAGATATTTGCCTAAACTGGCTACTGCTGAATGGATCGGGGCGTGGGGCTTAACAGAAGCCAACACCGGAAGCGATGCCGGTAATATGAAATGTACCGCTGTAAAAGACGGGAATGACTGGGTCATCAATGGAACAAAAAACTGGATCACCCATGGTAACAGCGGGGATGTGGCGGTAGTGATCTGCAGAACGGGAGAGCCCCGCAGCAAAAATAACTCTACGGCTTTTGTGGTTGAACGGGGAACAAAAGGCTTCAGTGCCGGTAAGAAAGAAAACAAGCTTGGCATGCGGGCCAGCGAAACAACAGAAATGGTCTTTGATCAATGCAGGATACCGGATGCCAACCGGTTGGGCGAAGTGGGAGATGGTTTTAAACAAGCGATGAAAGTACTGGACGGTGGAAGAATATCAATTGCTTCACTTTCTATCGGTATAGCGAAAGGCGCTTATGAAGCCGCATTAAAATATTCACAGGAACGATACCAGTTCGATCAGCCGATTTCCAGTTTCCAGGGCATCTCCTTTAAACTGGCCGATATGGCTACGGAAATTGCAGCGGCAGAGCTCCTCACTTTACAGGCTTGCGACCTGAAAGAAAGAAAACAATCGATGACCAAAGAAGCAGCCATGGCAAAATATTATGCCAGCGAAGTGGCTGTGAAAGTGGCCAATGATGCAGTACAGGTATTTGGCGGTTATGGATATACCAAAGATTTCCCGGTTGAAAAATTCTACCGGGATGCCAAACTTTGTACCATTGGGGAAGGCACCAGCGAGATACAAAAGATTGTTATCTCCCGGGAAGTATTACGCAGTTAATAATCCCTCAAGCGAAATTTTATCTAATCCTGTTGCGGCAGGATTTTTTTATTTCCGTTATTTAACGGTACAGGAATAGTCGTTTGCCCGTTTATTAAACCGGGTTTTCCGTATAGATTTGTAGCGACTCATTTTTCTTTCACTAAAACAATATATGTATGAAAAAAGCCATGATCGCTGCCAACATCCTGTTCTTTATTATTGTGGGTTTTTATGCCTGTAACCAGCAGAAAACCGAAGCTGACCCCTGCCAGCAATTACATGCCAAAGACTACAGCGGGAAACCGATGAAAGGCTACCTGGATGTGAACCTCGCCAAAGAGATCGCTGACCTGTATTATGGGGATAAGGACAAAGCCTATATTTCAGATGCCGGTGGTATTACCAATATTGAAGATGCCAAAGCCGTCTGGTTCGACCTGGAAACTCTCAAACAATATATCTGGCAAATAGAAGATACACTTTGTAAACAGGGTTGTAATATCGACAGCCTCGGGTTGGGTATGCATGTTTATTTTGCGAAGTATCCCGACTCATCACTCATCAGCCAATTTGGGGTTGACCCGAAATATGCCATGCACCAGACCGTTTTCTTAACCGCTACATATAAAGGCCAGAAGGGGAATATTGATTTTGATCCTTTTCATCCCGGTGCTGATAAATGTAAGCCAACACCATTAGGAGCTTATTTGCAAAGATCAGCCAGCAGCAGGGAAGGTATGAAACTGAGCGGTGGTGATGGAGATGCCGGGGTGTTGAATCATGGGAACCTTGCACCACCACCTTCAGGTACTGGAGAGTTCCCAAGCACCGATAATTAATTTGAGTTTATGAGTTTTTTATTATGAAGAATAACTGAATGGATACTGTTTCATTAATTCAATTGGGGTTAAATTTCTTTGAGCTGTTAGCTTGTGTAACAGGATTTGTTTATTGGCGAAAGATCAATAAATCTTACTGGAAATGGTTCCCGGTCTATCTTGGTGTGATTGTGATGATTGAGTTGACTGGTAAGTTATTGATGAATGTATATGATGACAGGGAAGCTAATTTGACACTGTATAATTATTTTGGAATTCCTATTCAGTTTTTATTTTTCTTCTGGTTGTTTTATAAGTTTTTTGAAACAGAAAAATTAACAAGATGGCCAATTGCAGGATTGGCCATCTATTTAGCCTGCTGGGTGGCTGAACGTTTTTTCCTGGTAGCAACAAGAACGTGGTTTATGTCTTTTTCTTACACGGTTGGGAATATCATTTTACTTGTTTTGATCATCCTCTTTTTTATAAAATTTATCAATAGCAATGAAATACTAAAGTATAAGCAGAGTATGATGTTTTGGGTGAGTTTGGGATTGCTATCTTTTTACTTAGGTACTTTTCCATATTATGCATTACGAAATACTCTTCTTGGTAATTATAAACAGTTGGTTAATGTATATGCTTATATCAGTTTTGGTTTAGATTATCTGATGTATATATTTTTCACAATTGCATTCATATGGGGCAGGCCGAAATAACCATATTCATCATACTGGCAAATATCATTTTGCTGATCCTTGTGTCCGGGATCATCATCTTTATTTTTCAATACCGGAAACGAAAGATTCTGCATGAAAAAGAAAAAGCCCTGATTGAGGAAAAACACAAACTGGATATCCTGCACACCCAATTGCAGGCGCAGGAGCAAACCATGCAGTTCATAGGCAGGGAGATCCATGATAGTGTGGCGCAAAAACTCACTCTTGCCACGATCTATACACAAAAACTCGAGTATGAGAACCAGTTTCCTGCCATTGCAGATAAGCTGCAACGGATCAGCAGTGTCATTAATGATTCATTGGAAGAACTGAGAGACCTGTCCCGCACACTGGCCGATAATAAAATGCATGAGACCAGCCTGGCCGACCTGCTTTTCTTTGAATGTGGCCGGGTGAATGATACAGGCATTTGCAAAGCCGTTTTCGAATCCGATTTTACCAGGGAGATCAGCGTCACGGTAAAAAGTTTCCTGTTAAGAATTGCCCAGGAATTTATGCAGAATAGCCTCAAGCATTCGGAAGGCGACCTGATCACGGTACAGTTATATCAAACAACGGATGGTCTGTTATTAAAAGCGGCTGACAACGGGAAGGGTTTTGATAGTACTAACGTTCAGTCAAGAGGTATTGGTTTGGCGAATATGAAAAGACGTGTGCATCTGATCGGCGGATTGTTTAATTTGCAAAGTGAACCCGGTAAGGGAACGCAGCTGCAAATAACGATCCCTGAAAAGAACCTGGCGTCTGATTAATAACCTATGCCCACCACAATTGTCATTGTTGATGACCACCTGCTTATTGCGAAGGCCATTACTTCCATCATCGAACAATTCAATGATTATAAAGTGCTGTATGAATGTGAGAACGGTAAAGCATTACAGGAACGGTTTCAGCACTCCCAAAATATACCCCGCATTATTTTACTGGATATCTCCATGCCCGAAATGGATGGCTTTGAAACCGCCACCTGGCTGAGGCAAACTCACCCGGATGTACTGATCATGGCACTGACGATGCAATCAGACGATGAATCTTTGCTAAAGATGATCAAATGCGGGGCCAAAGCATATCTCCAGAAAAATGTACACCCTACTGAACTGGAAAAAGCACTGGATACATTGCAGAAAAAAGGCTTTTATTACCCCGACTGGGCCACCAGCAGGGTGTTGCACAGCATTGCCAGCGGGGGCACTGAAAATAATAACGGTATTCCGTTGAGTGACCGGGAAAAAGATTTTCTCCGGTTCACCTGTACGGAGCTAACGTATAAAGAGATCGGTGAAAAAATGTTCTGCAGTCACCGGACCGTCGAAAGCTACCGGGACAGTTTATTTGAGAAACTGGGTGTGAAGACAAGAGTGGCCCTGGCACTGTATGCAGTAAAGATCGGGTTGTACAAATTGTGAGATTGACAAACACTGTTGTAATTTTACTGAGTGAACAGGCAGGTCAATTATATTATTTCTGCTCATCTTCTTCTGGCAACACTAACAGCAGGTGTATTGTTCTTCAAGAATATTTCTTCAACTGAATTCTTGCCTGAGAATGAAGAGGCATTCTGCGGTACAGTTAGTCCAACCGCTGCCGTATTATCCGAAACGGCGGTGAAAGGCAAGACCTTATTTATGAGTCGCTGCGCTTCTTGTCATTCTCTTTTTAAAGATGGCACAGGGCCAGGCCTGTTCGGCTTCGAGGACCGGGGTTCATGGGCTGACAGGAACAAACTGTATGAATGGATAAAAAACCCTTCGGAGTTCATGAAGAAAGACCCTTATACAAGAGAACTACAAAAGCAATACGGATCAATGATGACAGGCTTCCCGGATATAACAAGAGATGAAGTGGACGCCATAGCTGATTACATAACACAGGCTGGAGAACAAAGAGGGTATTAAATCACTTTACTTCCTGCATTTCCACCAGTTTCCTGTAAAACCCGTTCTGTGCAATCAGTTCTTCATGGTTTCCCCGTTCAACGATCTTCCCTTTTTGCAATACGATAATTTCATCGGCATGGCGGATAGTTGATAACCGGTGTGCAATAACAATACTGGTCCGGTTCTGCATCATATTATTGATGGCATCCTGCACTAACCGTTCACTTTCTGTATCAAGGGAAGAAGTGGCTTCGTCCAGGATTAATATCGGGGGGTTTTTTACCAGGGCACGGGCAATGGTTAAACGTTGACGTTCACCCCCACTTAATTTGCTACCCCTGTCACCAATATTGGTTTCGTAATCCTGTTCTTTTTGGATGATGAAATTATGGGCATTAGCAACTTTAGCAGCTTGCATAACTTCTTCATCTGAAGAATTTTCTTTACCTAATTTGATATTATTACCAATTGTATCATTGAATAAAATGGGTTCCTGTGTAACAATACTCATAAGGCTACGTACGGAGTGTAACGAATATTCTTTGATATTAATACCATCTATTAATACCTCCCCACTGGTCACATCATGGAATCTTGGGACAAGATCAGCCAATGTTGATTTACCGGCACCGGAAGATCCTACAAGAGCGATGGTCTTACCTTTTTCTATAGTCAGATTAATATTATCCAGAATCACAGCATCATCATACGCAAAGCGTACGTTCCTGAATTCGATCTTATTCCTGAATTCAGGAAGTTGTTGGCCATTAGGGTTGTCATCAACTGTGATATGGGTCTTAAGTATCTCTTCGATCCGGTTGATGGCGGCGGCTCCCTTTCGCATATTGCTAAAAGAAGTGGATAGCGATTTTGCTGGGTTGATGATGTTATAAAAGATACCAAGGAAGCCGAGAAAAGCAGATGCTTCAAGTAATTGATTTTGCAGTACAAGCCGCCCGCCATAATACAGAACGGAAGTAAACAGGATAACACCCAATACTTCTGATAAAGGGGAGGCAAGATCCCGTCTGTATGCGATACTATTTTTTGCAGCCAGCAGTTGTTCATTGGTTTTAAAGAAACGGCCTCTTAATATCTTTTCAATATTAAATGCTTTTATTACCCGAAGTCCACCTAATGTCTCGTCAAGAGTAGATAGTGTTTCGCCATATTTATTGGCTACTTCCTGGGAGTGCTTTTTAAGAGATTTGGTTACTCTCCCTATCACAAGCCCTAATACCGGAATTAGAATAAGAATGAACAAAGTAAGTTGTGCACTTACCAGGAATAAAACTGTAAGTGTGACTATAATCGTCATCGGGTCTCTTACCCATCCCTCAAGTGTTCCGACCACTGATGCTTCCACCTCATTGACATCATTGGTCATCCGGCTCATCAGATCGCCTTTTCTTTTTTCAGTGAAAAAGCCAATCGGCAGCCGTAAAACTTTGTCATAAAGATCCTGCCTCAGCTGATTGACAATCGTATTTTTTAAAGGATTGAGAACATAGTATGAGAGGTAAAGGAACAGATTTTTAAGTATAATGAAACTTACCATCAGCAGGCAAATAAAGCCGAGTGTTGATATTTTGCCCCTGGAATTGATGGAGTCAACAAGAAAATCGTTTATCCATTTGATAACAGGGTTATCAGTTGATTTGAGGGTTCCTTCACCTGTGAAAATTAGCTGTAAAAAAGGCATCAGCATTCCTATCGAAATAATGGAAAAGAGGATGCTCAGCAGCGTAAATAAGAAATAAAGTACAACTTTGCCTTTATAAGCCTTGAGGTATTCAAAAATCCTTGCGTATTGTTTCATGTAAAATGCTTCTCCTGCAAAGCCACAAAGTAACTAATTTTACAGCGAACTCAACTGTTAAGAACATGGAAGAAGGTAAAAGACAAAAACAGATCGCCGGGCTGCTGAATGAAGAGATGAATCTCATTTTTCAGCGCTTGGGCCTGGGTATGATCAATGGTGGCATGCTGTCTATTTCATCGGTGAAAGTGACCCCCGACCTGCTGGAAGCCAGGTTTTACCTGAGCTTTTTTCAGGTGACTGATGTGCCGGCTGCCCTGCATAAAATCGAAGAAAAACACCACGAGATCAAAAAGGAACTGGCGGCCCGGGTAAGGCACCAGCTGCGCAGTATACCCGTATTGAGATTCTTCCAGGATGATACGCTGGATCATGTGTTTAAAATGGAGGAAATTTTCAAAAAAATCAGTGATGATAAGCCACCGACAACTAACGAATAGGGGTTTCCTGGAAACAAATTAACCGGTTAACTAATCAATTAATTAACTCATCCCTTGCACTTCCTCTTTGCCTGGCGCTATTTCAAAGCAAAAAAAACCACCAATGCCATCAATATCATTGCATGGACAAGTGTTGCTGCTATCATTATAGGTACGACTGCACTGGTATTAGTGCTGAGTGTGTTCAATGGATTTGAAGGCTTGGTAAAATCATTGTATTCCTCTTTTTATACCGATCTTAAGGTGATGCCGGTTTCCGGGAAACTGATGACCATATCATCAGAGCAGCTGCAAAAGATCAAAGCCATCCCCGGCATCCGTAATTTTTCACTGGTGCTGGAAGAGAAAGCATTTTTACAAACCCGGACGAGGCAGTTTGGCGGTGAAGATGAGGAACGGGAAAACCAGAAAGTGGTGCAGTTAAAAGGAGTGGATAAACAATACAGGTATGTAACTGGTGTGGCCGGCAATTTATTCAAAGGTGAGTTTGTGTTGGGGGATAGTGAATCACCACAGATGATCATTGGTGCAGGAGTGGAAAGAACATTGGATATTGATGCCGACAATCACCTGGATCCATTAGTGGTTTACCTGCCCAGAAAAGATGGTACGGAGCAACTGGATCCCCTGCAATCCATTTCTTCCAGCCAGGTCACAGTCAGCGGAGGTTTTATGGTGCAGCAGGATTTTGATAATACCTTTTGCATTACCAATATCGACTTTCTGCGAAACGCACTAGCACTGAAAGACGACCAGTATTCAGCAATTGAAATTGCTGTTACCGATCCATCAACCGCAGATGATATTCGACAAAAAGTAAAGGATGTGCTGGGTGATCAATATGCCGTACTGAATAAATACCAGCAAAATAAAAGCCTGTATGCTGTTATGAATATGGAACGCTGGGCTATTTATGGGGTGCTGAGTCTTATCCTTGTTGTTGCTGCTTTCACCATGATCGGGGCACTCACCATGCTGGTGCTGGAAAAACAAAAAGATATCAGTGTGCTGCATGCACTAGGAGCTAACAAGAGTTTTATTCAAAAAGTGTTTTTGAATGAGGGTATGTTGCTGGCACTTATCGGTGGCGGGATCGGTATGTTGCTGGCATTGATCATTGCTGTGTTACAGATCAATTTTCATCTTATCCCTTTAACGGGAGGTTCTTTCCTGATCGATTATTTTCCTGTAAAACTGGGAATTGCTGATTTCCTGCTGGTGGGGGCTACTGTTTTTATCATTGCCTTACTGGCATCCTGGTTTCCTTCCCGGAAAGCAGCCTTGCAACAGTTTTCATTAAAAAGTGAATGATGGGCTCCTTCGAAATAAAAAAAGAAACCGGCAAAGGTTTCTTTTACATAATTAGTTCAAAAGTCAAAATTAATAATCACCAAGGGTTTCCGGCAATTGTGCCAATGCTTTAGCCAATTGTTCATCATTGGGGGCAATACCGTGCCATTCATGTGATCCTTCCATGAAGTCAATGCCTTTACCCATTTCTGTTTTCATCAGGATCACGATGGGCTTGCCTTTGCCAACAAAAGTTTTGGCATATTCCAGTGCCTTCACCACTTCATCCACATCATTACCTTTCTCCAGGTGAATAACCTCCCAGCCAAATGCCGAAAACTTTGCAGCCAGGTCGCCCAATCCCATTACTTTTTTGGTGGGTCCATCGATTTGCTGACCGTTCCAGTCGATGGTGGAGATGAGATTGTCAACTTTATGATGGGCTGCAAACATGGCGGCTTCCCATATCTGTCCTTCTTGCAATTCTCCATCGCCATGCAATGAATACACGACAGTTGACTCTTTATTTAATTTTTTGGTCAGGGCGGCACCAATTGCAGCACTCATACCCTGGCCCAGTGAACCGGAAGCGATCCTTACACCGGGCAAATGCTCATGAGTAGCAGGATGTCCCTGTAACCTTGTGTTTAATTTCCGGAAAGTGGCTAATTCTTTAGTATCAAAATAGCCGGAACGGGCCAATGTTGAATAGAAAAGGGGAGAAATATGCCCGTTGGATAGGAAAAATACGTCTTCATTAGTTGCGTCCATATTAAAGGATGGGTTATGCTTCATTACCTTAAAGTACAGGGCTGTCAAAAAATCTGTACATCCTAATGAACCACCCGGGTGTCCACTGCTTGAACCATGGACCATTCTTACGATGTCTCTGCGGATTTGCGTAGCAATTGCACTTAATTCTGCCATAACGACTATTTCTTTTTTAAACTTTTCCTATCTCTCCGGTTCAAATGCCCCATGAAGTTGCAAAAGTGCAATCTTTTTTGATACAAAACCCAACCCCTTTCCATCAATCTGGACAGAAAAAATCAATTCCTGCGAGTTTCATTAAAAAATAATACGTAAATGCACTAAAAACATGAAACACAATAGGAAAAACAAACATGAACACATATTTTTGCCCACGAAAACCTTACCTGCATGCTTGATGTGCTTTTGACAGCTTCAGTTTCTTTCATCATTTCTTTTCTGGCTATCCCTGTAGTATTACAAATAGCGGAGCAAAAGAAACTGTATGATATACCCGATGAAAGAAAGGTCCACACCCGTCCGGTTTCCTCTCTCGGAGGAGTAGGTATCTTCGGCGGCTTCTTACTGGCAGCCTTATTATCTATCCAGGGAAATCAAAACCCAGAGTTTCAATATTTTTTTGCAGCCGCATTAGTGATTTTTTTCCTGGGTCTTAAAGATGACCTGATGGTACTTTCTGCCAGCAAAAAATTTGTAGGACAGGTCATAGCCGCTTCTATACTAATACATCTCGGAGGCATCCGGTTGGATAGTATGCACGGATTGTTTGGATTTCAGCAGGTACCCGAAGCCTTTGGTCTTGCCTTATCTTACCTGACCATCATTGTGATCATCAATTCCTTTAACCTGATCGATGGTATTGACGGACTGGCTTCAAGCCTTGGTATTATCACGATGCTCATATTTGGCACTTATTTCTTTGCTGTTGACCAGCAAGCCTATGCTTTATTGGCTTTTTCAATGGCCGGCAGCTTAGTAGCGTTCCTGATATTTAATCATCACCCGGCAAAAATATTCATGGGGGACTCTGGTTCACTTATGATAGGGCTGGTGAATTCAATACTGGTCATTAAATTCATTACCGTTGCTGATTCGCCAGCGATACTGATACCTGTGGATTCAGCGGTTGCTGTTGGTGTTTCTATCCTGATCGTTCCGTTGCTGGATACGCTCAGGGTATTTGCTATTCGTATCGTCAACGGCCGTTCACCATTTACTCCTGACCGGAATCATATACATCATTTGTTGTTAGACAGGGGACTTGGTCATGCTGCCGTAACCTTCACCTGTGTAGGTATTAACCTGTTCTTTGTGGTGTTTGCTTACCTGGGCAGGTCAATGGGACCGACTTACCTGGTACTGGTGATGCTGGTTTTATCCTACTCCGGTCTCGGGCTGTTGTATTATCGCAGAAAGCCACGCCGCAGAATGGTTATAGCCAAAAGTATGAATGGAATCACGGAGCTGAAAACAACTTCGAAAGTGGTAACACTTACCCACGAAGCGTCTGTTGCTGATAAGAACTAGTTTTTATAAATAATTCTTTGCCGGAAGAAATACCACGATGATTCTTCCGGCATTTTTTTTTGATACCTGTCTTTTATTAGCTTTGCGTCCCGCCCCGGTTATAAGCGGGTTTTAAAACAACACATACTATGGCAGAAGATATTCCTTCGATCATCACAACCGCAGATGATCATATGAACAAAGCGATCAGTCACCTGGAAGCAGAACTGGTCAAGATCAGGGCTGGCAAAGCCAACCCGCAAATGCTGGATGGCCTCGTGGTGGACTATTATGGGTCACCCATGCCTATTAACCAGGTAGCCAATATCAGTGTTATGGATGCAAGGACATTGAGTATCCAGCCCTGGGAAAAGAATATGCTGCAGCCTATTGAAAGATCCATTATTGCTGCCAACATTGGTGTAACACCGCAGAATGATGGAGCTCTTATCCGTCTTTTCCTGCCTCCTTTAACGGAGGAACGAAGAAAAGAGCTGGTAAAAAGATGCCAGGGAGAAGGCGAACAGTCTAAAATTGCAATCCGGAATATTCGCCGGGATGCTATCGAGAACATAAAAAAATTACAGAAAAACGGGTTGAGTGAAGACGCAGCAAAAGATGCAGAAGCAGAAGTGCAGCAGGTAACTGATAAATTTATTTCCCTGGTGGAAAAGCACCTCGCATCCAAAGAAAAAGAGATAATGGCGGTGTAAGGAGATTATTCAGAAAGAGCATTACCAGGCGTGGCAATTGCTGCGCCTGATTTTTTATCCGGCCTGTTGGCGAGATAAACGCCTAGCAGAATAATGCCCAGGCAGATTACCTGCAACCAGGAAATATGTTCATGGTCGATAAAACCCCAGAGTAAAGCAATAAAAGGGATGCCATATGTAACCAGTGAGGCAAACAAGCCACCGGCCCGTTGCACCAGTATATAAAACAGCGCCGTGGCAATGGCACTACCCACAATACCCAGGCCGGCAGAGGCCAATACAGCATGTTGGATACCGGGATTTGTAAAATCAAGCTGCCAAAAACCCTGCTGCCAGAGTACAAGGGCCGTTGGGATAACCATAAAGGCAAGGGATACAGTCGCAACATGGATCGGGTTCAATCCTTTTAACCGGTGACTGACCATATTAACATTGATACCATATAAAAAAGTGGCCAGCAGGATCAGTAGTGTATAATTAAGATTGGTGAAGCTGATGGTTTTCTGTCCCATTAATGCCGGGGCCAGCGTCAGTAAAACCAATCCAAAGAACCCGGTGAGTACGCCAACGATCTTCTGTGTTTTGATGGTATCCTTAAAAAATAAAATGCCAATAACAACTACGCAGATCGGGGTCAATGAATTGAGAATACCTCCCAGTGAGCCATCGATTTTGGTCATGGCAATAGCAAATAAAAAGGCCGGCAATAAATTACCGAAAACGGCACTGAGTATAACTGTTCCCATTTTTTGTTTAGGGAGCTTCGAAAAATAAAAAAAAGCAAAAGGAACAAACACAAAGCCGGCAGAAAAAATACGTAAGGCAGCGATCTGGGGACCGTTTAAAGAGAGACTGCTGTCTTTCATCAGCTTGAAAGAACTGCCCCAGATAATACAGAGAATAATAAAAATTGTCCAGCAGATGAATTTATTGCTCATAAAGAAGGCGCAAAGTTCATGAAATGACCGGACACAAGAGCAATTTTTTTATATTGCAGAACTATCAAATTATTTAACCGATGAGCAGTATTGAACTGAAGAAAATATCCACCCGGGCCCCGAAAGACTGGGACAAAGAAGAAACCAAAAAGAAGACCGCCAGGATCCTGGAAGAGCTGGATGAATTGCAAAACCTGTTATTTGCTGAAGGCAAACATTCCGTGCTGGTGGTGATACAGGGAATGGATGGAAGCGGAAAAGACGGATTGATCAGGAATGTGTTGGGAAATATGAATCCGCAGGGAGTAACAGTGAGATCATATAAAGCGCCTACGGCGGAGGAGTTGTCCCATGATTTTCTCTGGCGCATTCACCAGCATGCACCGGCTAAAGGAATGATACAGGTGTTTAACCGGTCACATTATGAAGATATACTGGTAACAAGGGTGCATAAATGGTGTGATGATACTACTGCGAAAAAAAGGATGAAAGCGATCAATGATTTTGAGGAATTATTACAAGAACATAATCATACCCATATCCTGAAATTTTACCTGCATATTTCACCTGAGGAACAACAGGAACGACTGCATGAGCGGCTCAAAGACCCGGCTAAAATGTGGAAGTACAACGAGAAGGATTTTGAAGAAGCCAAACTCTGGGATATCTATATGCAGATGTACGAAGAGTGTTTTGAAAATTGCAACAAAATACCGTGGACCATTGTACCTGCTGACCAGAACTGGTATAAAGAATATATAGTGGCCAGCCAGCTGCATGATCTGTTGCAAAGCCTGGATATGCAATTCCCGGGGCTTAAAAAATAATGCCCGGGAATACATTATTTAATATATTTATACAAGAAGCAGGTTTCTGCTGATTCCGGGAATTAATTAGCTAACTTATTTTACCACTTAAAACCAATTTGTATGGGAATGCTTAAAGAATTCAAGGACTTTGCCATGAAGGGCAACATTGTTGATCTGGCTGTGGCCGTCATTATCGGAGGTGCTTTTGGAAAAATCGTTACTGCGCTAACTGATAGTATCATTATGCCTGTTATCGCCCTGTTGATGGGAAAAGGAGGCATGTCGGATGTTACGTTCTCTATCGGGAGTACGATCTTCCCCGTTGGTATTTTCCTTCAGGCTGTCATTGATTTCATTTTGATCGCTATTGTTCTTTTCCTGGTGATCAAAGCAATGAATTCGATGAAGAAAAAAGAAGAAGCTGCCGCTCCTGCTGCCCCCGCCGAAGACATTGTTCTTTTGCGTGAGATCAGGGATGCGCTGAAAAAATAACGTGGAAAAAGCAGGGTCTGCCCGAAGCCTTTTTCCCTTACTTTTGAGTCCCGTTCCGGCTTTCAAACCGGTGCGGGACTTTCTTTTACCAGTAAACTTTGAGTGAGCAGTGAATAATACCTCGTACCAGATCAAATTACCCCAGTTTGAAGGCCCTTTTGACCTGTTACTCTTCTTTATTGAAAGAGATGAGCTGGATATCTATAATATTCCTATTACCAACATCACCAATGATTTCCTGCATTATATACACCAGCAGGAATCATTGAATATTGAAATGTCCAGCGAGTTCATCCTGTTCATCTCCACCCTGATGCGGATCAAAGCTAAGATGCTGCTGCCCCGTAAAGAACTGGATGCACAGGGTAACGAGATCGATCCAAGGGAAGAACTGGTCAATAAGATACTTGAATACAAACGGTTCAAAGAAGCTTCTGCACAGATGGCGGAAATGGAAGCCCTGCGTATGCTGATGGTTAAGAGAGGGAACATCCAAAAAGAGCTATCCCAGATCGGAGAAGAGGCGGGAGATGGAACAGAGATACAAAATATTACCCTGTTCAAACTGATGAAGGCTTTTGAAAGGGCCATGCAGAAATACAGTGACCGGGTGAACAAGCCGGTGCATACGGTGGTGCAGTATCATTATACCATGGAGACCAGCCGCCAGAGTATGCTATCACTGGCACAGGAACAAAAAACGGTGTCCTTTGAGAAGATATTTGAAAAAGCAGATAACCGGGTGCATGCAATTTTTCTTTTCCTTTCTCTACTGGAACTGGTGCAGCAGAAATTCCTGAAGATCATGATCGGGGAGGGGATGAATAATTTTATTATTGAATACAATGAGCCGGAGAACAGGCTGGCCGAATTAGAAGAAGAAAACCAACCTCAATAACAACAACTAAAATACTTTAATTATGAAACGTTACGCTACAGCAAATTGGAAAGGCACCGGCAAAGAAGGTACAGGCACCAACACCACACAGTCAGGTGTATTGAAAGATACCCAGTACTCATTCAAAAGCCGGTTTGAAGAAGGTATCGGTACAAATCCTGAAGAATTGATTGCAGCAGCACATGCTGGTTGCTTTACGATGAAACTGAGTTTTGTACTGAATGCAGCAGGTTTTACGGCCGATAATATTGATACGAAATGTACCATTACACTTGATGGTGTTATCACTGAAAGCCACCTGGAAGTAACAGCATCTGTTCCCGGTATTGATGCCGCAAAATTTGCAGAGTGTGCTGCGGATGCAAAAGCCAACTGCCCGATCAGCAAATTGCTGAATACAAATATTACAATGGAAGCCAGTTTGGTATAAACTGCTTTCTTAAATAGCAAATGCCATCCCGCATCACCAGGATGGCATTTTTTGTTTTCATGGCTTTACTCAAATATCCAGAGCAGGACAGGTTTTTTGGACGCATTGATGATTGGTTTTAACTGCAATAAATATCCAGGGGCAACAGTAGGACATCCATCACTCTGGCATATCTCCTCATTTGTTTCCGTTTCCGGAACACAGTCATGCCCGTGCAGCACTACATATCGCTCAAAAGCTTTATTATTTGTTTTATCCAGTCCGTACAATTTAAAGGCAAGACCAAAACGGCCATTGTAAGAATACCCGACCTTGTATTTCCCCAATGAAGTACAACCACAACCAACAGTATTGCCATATTTTCTCCCTTCCAGCCAGTTCTCATTACAGCGGCCATGCGTAACCAACCCGCTGTTTTGAAGGGTGTCCTTTTTCAGGTTGTAAACAAAAAAACGATTTTGGGAAGATGGCAGGCTCATATCCACCAGGAAGCAAATTTGCCCGTTGTAATTATTCTGTTCCGTAAATGACTTGGCGAGAACTGCTTTATTTTTTAGTTTCTGAAGGGTGGTTGTACTGATCCCTTTTTCCTTATCAGCAGCAACAGGGAGTTTTGGGGCTATTTTTTTCAATGTGCCTGAACCCGATAGCCAGGCATAGGCTATTAACCCAAGAGAGAGAATTATTGTGGCAGTGATGACTAATTTCTTCATACCGTTTGCAGTTGGTGAGACACCTAACGGTAAAGATTCCATATCCGATCTAAAGAAAAACTTAAAATCCTTAAGGAACTTAAGTTTTTCTCAGACTATTTATTGGAGAACAGATTGACTAATGTTGACGTTTACTTTCATCATATCCCTCACCGCATCAGCAATAGCAGGAGCATCATAGCCACATTCACGGTGCAGCTCTTTAGGGGTGCCATGCTCCACCAGCCTGTCTGGAATACCCAGGATTCTTACGTCGTTCTTGTAACCATGTTTGGCCATGAATTCTAGAATCGCACTGCCGAAACCACCTTCCACCGTTCCGTCCTCCACGGTGATCAGTTTTGGATATTGCCGGCAGGCTTCATGCAATAACACTTCATCAAGCGGCTTTACAAAACGCATATCATAATGGCCGGGGTTCAACCCGTCATTTCTTAACTCACGGATGGCTGCTGCGGCAAAATTGCCGGGATGGCCAATAGAAAGAATGGCAATATCTTTTCCTTCTTTTAGTTTTCTTCCGGTGCCGATAGAGATCTCTTTCATCTCGGTTTTCCATTCCGGCATTGTACCTTCTCCTCTCGGGTAACGGATCACAAAGGGAAGTTTGGTGCTATCTAATTGTGCCGTGAACATCAGGTTGCGCAGTTCACTTTCATTCATCGGGGCACTGATGATCATATTTGGGATACAACGGAAATAAGCAATATCATAACAACCATGATGGGTAGGTCCGTCATCACCTACTAAACCTGCACGGTCCAGGCAAAAGATCACCGGCAGTTTTTGGATTGCCGCATCATGCACCACCTGGTCATAAGCTCTTTGCATGAAGGAAGAATAGATGTTACAGAACACTTTCATCCCCTGTGTGGCCATACCGGCACTGACCGTTACCGCATGTTGTTCTGCAATACCCACATCAAAAGCCCGGTGCGGCATTTTCTCCATCATGAATTTTAAGGAAGAACCTGAAGGCATGGCAGGAGTGATACCAAATACCTTATCATTTTGCTCCGCCAACTCGATCATCGTATAGCCAAATACATCCTGGTATTTGGGAGGTTGGGGCAAGTCGTATTGTTTCTTCTGTATTTCGCCGGTCACTTTATCAAACAAACCGGGTGCATGCCACTTGGTCTGATCTTTTTCAGCCAGTGCATAGCCCTTTCCTTTGGTCGTGATGATGTGCAGGATCTTGGGACCGGGAATTTCACGAAGATCTTTTAATGTATCGACTAGTTTTGCCACATTGTGACCGTCAATCGGGCCAAAATAGCGGAGTTTTAATGCTTCAAAGAGATTAGCGCTGCTACTGACCATACCTTTCATCCCTTCGGCTAGTTTATGGGCCATCGCCCTGCTGAAATGTTTACCGACAGGTAATTTGCCCATCAGCTTCCAAACATCATCTTTTACTTTATTGTAAGTCGGCGATGTAGTGATATCAGTTAAGTATTCTTTGAGTGCTCCCACATTCGGGTCAATGCCCATGCAATTATCATTCAAAATGATCAGCATATCTGAATCTGCCACGCCGGCATGGTTCATTCCTTCAAAGGCCAGGCCTGCTGTCATAGCCCCGTCGCCAATAACCGCAACGACTTTCCTGTCCTTCTCCCCTTTGTATTTAGCAGCCATGGCCATTCCCAGTGCGGCAGAGATAGAAGTGGAAGAGTGTCCCACACCAAATGTATCGTACTCACTTTCGCTTCTTTTGGGAAAGCCACTGAGGCCATTATACTTTCTGTTGGTAGGGAAATTATCACGGCGGCCGGTTAATATCTTGTGTCCGTAGGCCTGGTGGCCTACATCCCAGACCAGTTGGTCATAAGGGGTATTGTAAACGTAATGGAGGGCAGTGGTGAGTTCTACTACTCCCAGGCTGGCTCCAAAGTGTCCGCCATGAACACTGACAACGTCAATAATGTATTGCCTTAATTCATCACAAACCTGGTGAAGTTTTTCACGGGGAAGTTTCTTCAGGTCGGCGGGTGAATCAATGGTTTTTAGCAAAGGACCGGGTGTGATTTCCATGCATCAAGTTTAACGTTGTAAAAGTAGTATTTTCGGCTGAGCCTTTTGGTAAAGAATGTCTAACAATTTAAACGGCAGGAGGTTGAGTTCGGTCAATGTTTTTGGCAACAAACGGGTGACTTCAGCCTCCCATTTGTAAAACCAATTCCCCACTGGTATATTTAGGGGCTATCCGGGGTGACCGGAATGGTTAGATTTGCTGCTATGAGATACGGAAATGGACGATATTGGTTGTTCCAGGCGATAGGTTGGGGAAGTTTTGCCCTAATCTATATCTTTTTCGCTTTTTCGTTCGACCAGTTGAAGACCACCTTTTTTCTGCGGCTTGGCGTCTTTTTAGCCCTTGGCGTATTTTGTTCTCACCTGATGCGGGTGGTTATCATCCGGCTGGGCCTGTTGCAAAAAAATCTGAACTCCCAGATATTTCAATTTTTCATCATCACATTTGCCCTGGCTTTTTTTGTTTCTTTTTTGTATGTGGAAACACTGGTGCTGACGGGCCTGTTAAAAAATAACGATACAGAACTCCTCAACAGGAAAGGCTATAGTTATTGGTTTAATATCTGGTTGCTGGTGCTGAACAATGCTTTTTTATATTTCCTCTTATTCTTTATCTGGAACCTGATCTATTTTGTCTATCACTATGTAGAAAAAAGCAGGAGACAACAATTAGATACGCTGAAACTGGAAGCCCTGGTCAGGGACCTTGAATTAAAAACGATCAAAGCACATATTAACCCGCATTTTATTTTTAATTCTTTGAACAGTATCCGGGCATTAGTGGATGAAAATCCACAAAGAGCCAGGGCGGCTGTTACTGAATTGAGCAATATTCTGCGCAGCAGTATGCAGACAGATAAAGTGGAAAGGGTGCCTTTTGAACGGGAATTGAATATTGTAAAGGATTACCTGGCCTTGGAGAATATGCGTTTTGAAGACCGGCTTCGGGTAGAGTATGAAATTGATGAAGACACCCTGGATCAGCCGGTGCCACCGATGATGCTGCAAACCCTGGTTGAAAATGCTATCAAACATGGTATCAGCAAGCAGATCGGGGGTGGGGTTGTCCGTATTATTTCTGATTTTAAAGGAGCCTATCATGAACTGGCTGTTCAAAATACGGGTTACCTGAACGGCTATTCCTCCAGCAACGAAGGATTTGGAATTTCAAGTACCACCAACCGCCTGAATCTTTTATACGGAGATAAAGCTAAATTTGAGATTAGACAGCTTTCGCCATCACTGGTGGAAGCCAGGGTAATGATACCTTTTGATGCTAATTAAAACAAGTCACATGAGAGCAATTATTATCGATGATGAACGACTGGCCCGGGCCGAACTTAAAAAGCTGTTACAGGAATTCCCGGAAGTGGAAGTAATTGATGAAGCAGCGAATGCCGAAGAAGGGATCAGTAAAATCGAAAGCCAGCGGCCAGACCTTATTTTTTTAGACATCCAGATGCCCGGTAAAACAGGGTTTGATATGTTGTCTGACCTGGAACGTTCGCCACAGGTGATCTTTACAACTGCCTATGATGAATTTGCTTTAAAAGCATTCGAAGTAAATGCACTGGATTACCTGCTGAAACCAGTAGAACCCAAGCGACTCGCTGATGCGATCCAGAAATTACATCTGGCGGAGAATAAAGAGGCGAGACCGCTGACAGAGAATATCAACAATAGTATCCTCGGAGAACATGACCAGGTATTTGTAAAAGATGGTGAACGATGCTGGTTTGTAAAACTGAACGAGATCCGCTTATTTGAAAGCGTTGGCAATTATGCTAAAGTATTTTTTGGCCCGAATAAACCGCTAATACTAAAATCGCTGAATGCACTGGAAGAAAGACTGGATGAAAAATTCTTTTTCCGGGCCAACCGCAAGCATATTGTGAACCTGCGGATGATCGAGAAGATTGAACCCTATTTCAATGGTGGTCTATTATTGGAGTTAAAAGGTGGTGAGAAAATAGAAGTGAGCCGCCGGCAAACGGTGAAGTTCAAAGAAATGATGAGTTTATAAGATTGATTGAATAAAAAGCAGAAACGAAAACAATGAAGAAATATATGTTAATGGGGTTGTTGATAACAACAACCTCTTTTTTATGGGCGCAAAAGATCGAAGACATTATCACAACAAAAGAGGCCAATCGTATTGAACGGTTCTTGGCTTCGGATGAGATGCGGGGCCGCCGCACTTTCTCACCGGAGATTGATAAAGCCGCGGATTTTATTGCTGCTGAATTTAAACAGGCAGGTTTAAATCCGGCTACAGGGAATGCAGATTTTAAACAGGCTTTTGCAATGGTGCGGCCTAAGTTTATCAGTGCCACAGCAAAGCTGGATGATGTTGCGATAGAGCAGAAGAATATCATTGTAGTTACCTGCACGCCGGCATTGAAAATTGACCAGTCATCGGGTTATGAGACAGTCTTTATAAAAGCAGGTGGTAATCTTCGCCGTGAAGCCGGCGTATTCGTCAATGCCAGTAAAAACCTGGTAGTGTTGGTGGATGAAAGTCTGGCAGCGGATTTTCCAAGATTAGCTGCTTTTAAACGTTCCATTTTTAAAACGGATAAATCGGTTGTATTTATCCTTAGCAATAGTTCCCCAAAAAATTATTCCATTGAGGCCAAACATGAAATAACAGAACAGCAACTCGCCAATGTTGTGGGTATCCTGCCGGGGAAAAGCAAGAAGGATGAGTTTGTGGTATTCTCCGGGCATTACGATCATATTGGTGTAGGCAAGCCTGTTGGTGGTGATTCTATTTTCAATGGGGCCAATGATGATGCTGCCGGCACCACTGCCGTTATTTTACTGGCAAAATATTTTAAGGCATTAGATAATAATGAAAGAACCATTGTGTTCGCTGCATTTACCGCAGAGGAAGTGGGTGGTTATGGCTCACAATATTTTTCCCGCCAATTCGGTCCCGCTAAAGTGATGGCCATGCTCAACATTGAAATGATCGGCACAGAAAGTAAATGGGGAAAGAATTCTGCTTATATCACCGGCTATGAAAAGACCGATATGGGATTGATCCTCGAGAAGAATCTGGTGGGTACCGGGTTTACTTTTTATCCTGATCCTTACCCGACACAGCAATTATTCTATCGTTCTGATAATGCCACCCTGGCAAGACTGGGTGTTCCGGCGCATACAATTTCCACTTCTAAGATGGATAGTGAGCCCAACTATCATAAAGTATCCGATCATGTAGAAACCCTGGATATGGAGAATATGACCATGATCATCCGTTCAATTGCCCTGAGTGCAAAAGGAATTATTGCCGGCAAAGAAACTCCGTCGAGGGTTAAAGTGGAAGAGTTAAGATAAGCCGTCAGGGATAATTGGCATAATCGCTGTACTCTTTGAGGAGGAATTGTATCTTCTTCAGCCATTCGGCTTGTTTTTCTTTATTGATGCTGTGATTGGTTTCTTTATCGTAGAGGTTCTGCGTTGATTCTCTTTCGTTCATGATAGCATCGTAGATCTTTTTCAGGTCTTTCTGAAAAGATCTTTTATTGAACGTGTAGTTGCTCATTTCTTTATGCAGCTTGCGGGCAAATAGCTCTGCGATATCAAAATGACCCTGTTCATGGCTTAGTATATAATCTGTTTTATGCAATCCCCAGGAACGGTCTTTTGAAAAACGGCAATGAATGAAATAGCTGAAATTGTCGTTACTGATCTTGTATTCGATGCCCACATAAGTGGTGGTGGTGGCTGCAGCATCTGAAGCGGGATTGGGTTTGGCTTTATAATCAGACCAGGTAAGCTTACGGGAAGCACTCCATTCAATCGTTTCTTCATTACTGTCCTGGGCAACAACTGCCGGAGATGAAAACAATAGCGCAATTACAGGGAAGTACTTAATAAGTGCTGTTTGCATAATTTATGAACGTAAGGTCGCTATAAAAATTTTATGCCTCCTACTGGTCCCCGTTAAAGAAAATAAAAACCCCGGCAACATCAAAGTCTGCCGGGGCCAACGAAAACAACCGTCCAGGTTGTATCTTAAATCTTGGGTGCTGCTGCTAAAATTTCAGCAGATACACCAGATGCATATTTTTCAAAGTTTTTAATGAACAAACCAGCCAGGTATTTGGCTTTTTCATCATACGCATTTTTATCCGCCCAGGTGTTGCGGGGGTTCAATACTTCTGCCGGGACACCCGGGCAGGAAATAGGCATGGCAACTCCAAAGACGGGATGTGTTTCAAACAGCGCATTTTCCAGTTTGCCTTCCAATGCTGCGGTGATCATCGCCCTGGTATATTTCAGTTTCATCCGGTTCCCGATACCATAAGGTCCGCCTGTCCAGCCGGTATTGATCATCCATACATTTACATTGTTCTCCTGCATTTTTTGTCCCAGCATCTGGGCATATTTACCGGGATGCAGGGGAAGGAATGGTGCACCGAAGCAGGCACTGAAAGTTGGTTTCGGTTCTGTAACACCGGCTTCTGTGCCAGCCACTTTTGCTGTATAACCAGAAATAAACTGGTACATCGCCTGTCCGGCTGTTAATTTGGAAACAGGCGGTAACACACCAAACGCATCACAGGTCAAAAAGAAAATATTTTTAGGTAAACCACCTACAGAAGGTTCCTGTGCATTACTTATAAAACGTAATGGATAGGAAACCCTTGTATTTTCCGTGATGGAAGCATCATCAAAGTTGATCTTATTGGTGCCGGGATAGAAGGTGACATTCTCCACTAATGCTCCGGGACGTATTGCATTGAATATTTCCGGTTCCTTTTCTTCGGTAAGGTTGATTGTTTTTGCATAGCAGCCCCCTTCAAAATTAAAGATATTGTCACCGGTCCAGGCATGTTCATCATCACCAATCAGTTTACGGTTGGGGTCTGCACTCAGGGTTGTTTTACCGGTGCCGCTCAATCCAAAGAAGATCGCTGTATCGCCTTCATCACCCATGTTGGCACTGCAATGCATACTCAATACATTCTTTTCATGTGGTAAGATGTAGTTGAGTATAGTGAAGATACCTTTCTTGGTTTCTCCGGTATAACCGGTTCCGGCAATCAGGATCATTTTGTGTTTGAAAGAAACGATGGCTCCATTATGCTGGCGGGTGCCACAAACGGAGGGGTCCAGTTTCAATCCCGGGATGGAGATCACATGCCAGTCGGGTTCAAAATTGTCTAACGCTTCTTCATCCGGGCGCAGGAACATATTATATGCAAACAGGTTGTTCCAGGGCTTTTCATTCACCACTCTTACATTTAGCCGGTAGCGGGGATCTGCACAGGCATAACAATCACGAACCCATATTTCTGGTAACTGGTCGAGATATTCAGTAAATTTTTTAAAAACGACATCAAAGTATTTTGACTCAATCGGAATATTAAAATCATTCCAGTGAACAGAGTCAGCAGTGGTCTCATCCTTAACGGTAAATTTGTCTTTAGGAGAACGTCCGGTAAATTCACCGGTTTGAATAACAAGGGCTCCGGTATCATTCAAAACACCTTCGCCAATGCGCAATGTATCCTGCACTAATTCTTCAGGTGAAAGTTGGTAATGAACAGATTCCGTGTTCCGGAGGCCAATTTTTAATAGATGTTTGGTTGGGATAGTAATCGTTGGTACTGACATAAAAGCAAGCAAATTTGTTGAAGAGACAAAGGTAAGTCACAAACCTTGTTTTATACAAACGGGTGTTAGTGCTACACATTGGACACTGCCTAATTTTTTAAAGCTAATAATGCTCATTTTCAAAATTTTAGGACGAAAATTGAAGGCTTTTAAAAACCCTGAGATTTTCTTGAAAAACATCCATTTTTAACCTGCTTACCCTGTTTTGTGATGAAAGTCAGGTTGCCGATATAAATGGTCGTTATCTTTAGCCCTAAATCCCTTTTCATGAAGTATTTACCTCTTAATCCTGAGATTTTTATCCAAAACAGGAAGCGGTTTGCAAGCCAGTTACAGAAAAGCTCCATTGCCATTTTTGTAAGTAATGATGAAGTGCCGAGTAACGGCGATGCGATCTACCGGTTCAAACAAAACAGCGATGTGTTCTGGTTAAGCGGCATTACGCAGGAGGATAGTATGGTGATCCTGTTCCCGGATAACCCGGATCCGAAATACCGGGAAGTGCTGGTACTGGTTCGCCCCAACGAGTTAAAGGAAAAATGGGATGGGAAACGATTAAGGGTGAAGGAAGCACAGGATATCAGTGGTATAAAAACCATTGTGTGGGTGGATAGCCTGGATGGTTTATTGCAGCCCTGGATTCATTTGGCAGATAATATTTATCTCGATAGTAACGAGAACGACCGCAAAGCCAGTCTTGTTCGTACCAGGGATTATCGTTTCATTGATGAAATGAAAAGCCGCTACCCGCTGCATCATTATATAAGGGCAGCAAAGATCATGAAAGAACTGCGGGCCATTAAAACGGCTTTCGAGGTGGAAGTGATGCAACAGGCTATTGATATTACCGATAATACATTTCGTCGTTTGCTGCAATTCATCAGGCCAGGGGTGATGGAATATGAGATTGAAGCAGAGATATATCATTCTTTCTTATCGCAACGGGCTACCGGTGAAGCATATGGCAGTATCATTGCCAGTGGCGACAGGGCCCGGACATTACATTATGTTTCTAACAACCAGGAGTGTAAGGATGGCGAATTGATCTTAATGGATTTTGGCGCCGAGTATGGCGGCTATTGTGCCGACCTGACAAGAACTATTCCTGTCAATGGCAAATTTACCCGCAGGCAGAAAACGGTTTATAATGCTTGTTTGCATTTACATGATTACGCAAAGAGTTTATTAAAGCCGGGCATCAGCATATTGGATTATACGGATAAAGTAGGGGAGGAAGCAACACAACAATTCCTGAAGATCGGTTTGCTGAAAAAGTCAGAGGTGAAAAATGAAGATCCGGAGAACAGGGCTTACCGCAAATATTTATATCATGGTATCTCGCATCATTTAGGAGTGGATGTACATGATCTTGGTACCAGGACCGAACCCATTAAAGCAGGAATGGTATTTACCGTCGAACCCGGTATTTATATTGAAGAAGAACAAATGGGTATCCGGATCGAGAATAATCTCTGGATCACGAAGAATGGTAATAAAGACCTGATGAAGAATATCCCGATCACGGTAGAGGAGATCGAGGCGTTGATGAAAAGGAAATAGTCCATGGTCGATAGTCAATAGACCATAGCCGAACCCTAAAGTCAGATATGTAATAAAGCATAGCATGGCATTTAAGTTTGAGAATTTAAAAGTGTGGCAATTGTCGTTGGAATTAACTGATGAGGTTGACTCACTGGCACATACTTTTCCTGCTCACGAACTTTATTCCCTTTCAAGCCAGGTTAGAAGGGCTGCCAATTCAGTATCCCTCAACATTGTTGAAGGATCTACTGGTTTAACCAACGCAGAATTCAGAAGATTCCTGGTAATTGCCAACCGTTCTGCCCTTGAAGTGGTGGGTTGCTTATATTTGGCAAGAAGAAGAGGATACCTGGGAGATGAAAAATTTACAGAACTGTACAACCGGGTTGAAATATTGGTGAAAATGATACAAGCATTTATTAATACTTTAAACGACTGAACTGTGGTCTGTTGACCATGGACTATCGACCAATCTATGAAACAAATCCCCAATTTATTTACGCTGCTGAACCTGGTTTTTGGCTGTATTGCTATCGTTTTCACCCTGCAACAAGGAGTTATCCTGCTGCCATTGGATGATGCTGGAAATATCCTCACAACACCTGTTCAGTTGGAAAACATGCCGGAGAAAATTGTACTGGCATCGCTTTTTATCGGGCTTGCCGGCCTTGTTGATTTCCTGGATGGCTTTGTGGCAAGATTATTCAAAGCCACCTCCGAATTAGGCAAACAATTAGATTCCTTAGCAGATGTGGTAAGTTTTGGCGTGGCTCCGGCTATGATCATCTACCAGTTTCTCCGGTTGAGTGTAGCACAGGAAAGTGGTGCCTTGGATGCTTCCATGATTTGGTTAGTGCCTGCTTTTATTGTTGCGGCAGCAGCGGCCTGGCGCCTGGGTAAATTCAATTTGGATACCCGGCAGGCGTATGGTTTTCGGGGCGTTCCCACACCTGCCGTCGGATTAACCGTGGCGTCTTTCCCATTGATCTACTGGTTTGCTGATAATGCCGCCATTGTTGAGGTATTATTGAATAAATGGTTCTGGTATGCCGTTGTTGCAGTACTGAGCTTCCTGATGGTTTCTTCTTTGCCCATGCTGGCATTGAAGTTCAAAGGGCTGACTATAAAATCCGCTATGCCTTTCATTGTGATTGCCCTGGTGGGACTTGCTGCGATATTTTTATTGGGTTGGCTGGCCGTCCCGGTCATTTTCATCACGTATGTTTTGGTATCTTTGCTCTTTAAAAATAAAACAGCATGACCTATACGGTTCAGATAAAAGTAATGCCGCTGAAAGAATTGCTCGATCCGCAGGGAAAAGCAGTGATGGGCGGTTTACAAAACCTCGGCTTAAATGGGGTGGAAGATGTAAGAGTAGGTAAGAACATTACACTACAGGTAACAGCCGATTCACCCGAGAATGCAAAAGCCATTGCTGAAGAAGCCAGCAAGAAACTGCTCTCCAACCCGGTGATGGAATATTTTGAAGTGTCAGTTAACTAGTTGACAGGTTGATGAGTTGAAGCGGATTCGGCACTTATCAACTAAGCATATATCAACTTATCAACTATGCTCTACCTGGTTCCCACTCCTATCGGTAATCTCAAAGATATTACGCTTCGTGCACTGGAAGTACTGAAGGAGGTTGATCTTATTCTCGCAGAGGATACAAGAACCAGTTCCCACCTGCTCAATCATTACCAGATCAGTAAACCGGTTTCTCCTTATCACCAGCACAACGAACACAAGGTGCTGCAGCATTTGGTAGACCAGTTATCCGCCGGGAAAAAAATGGCGGTCATAACCGATGCCGGTACACCCGGAATTTCTGATCCTGCATTTCTATTGGTAAGAGAGTGTATAAAAGTTGGTGTAAAAGTGGAATGCCTGCCCGGTGCCACCGCATTTGTTCCGGCATTGGTCAACAGTGGTATTCCCGCGAACCGTTTTAGTTTTGAAGGTTTTTTACCCTTAAAAAAAGGAAGGCAGACCCTATTAAAACAACTGGCTGAGGAAGAAAGAACCCTGATCTTTTATGAATCTCCTGTTCGCCTGGTAAAAACGTTGGAGGAATTCATCACTTATTTTGGCGAAGACCGAGTGTGTTCCGTAAGTCGTGAACTGACAAAAATGTTTGAAGAAAATAAACGAGGTACTCTCCGGGAAGTAGCTGACTATTTCAGCCAAAAAACGGTCAAAGGAGAGATAGTTATTGTTGTAGCTGGAAAAACTGACTAAGAGTTCCTTAACCAAAACTGGCATTATTTTTTCCTGTTTACAGCAATCAATAAAATGCCACTGTTATGAAATCACTTCGTATTGCCACTTTGTATCTCTGCCTTTCATTAATAACCTCAGCCGGGTTTGCACAGATCACTTCTGTTCCGGAACAAGCGAAAGAAAATTTTGCCAAACAATACCCCTCTGCGACAAATGTGAAATGGAGTAATGATATTGTGAACGTCAATGTTGAGTTTGACCTGGATGGTGAACACATGAATGCTGAATACAGTAATAAAGGCATCTGGAAAAGCACCCAGAAAGAATGGAGCTATGATAAACTCACCGAGGCAGTAAAGGACGGTTTTCAAAAAAGCAAATATGCGGATCAGGAAGTGGCAGATGTAAAAATTATTTACCTGCCGGGTGATGTAGTGCAATACAGGTTAAAAGTGGAGAAGAATGATCTGCAGAAGAAATTTCTTTATTTCAATGAAAAGGGACGTCTGCTTCGCTCAGCAGTAACATTATAATTATTTATCCTTTAAAAGAGGATTGATAGCAAATTGACCAGCGGTTCTGTCCGGAACCGCCGGTCAATTTTGTTTTAATGGTAACAGTGAATGAACGAATTTTACTATTTTGAGCCACCCAAAAAAGACAACAAATGAAAAGAGGCTTGTTCATTGCAATATGTTTTACCAGTTTAAATAGTTTTTCCCAGGATATTGCCTTCGGTCGTAAGATGGTGGATACACTGACTTCTTCTACTTTCTGGGGCCGTGGCTATACCAACGACGGAATGCAAAAGGCGGCTGATTTTTTGGCCGGTCAATTTCAATCCTTCGGTTTGCAACCCATGAAAGGGAAGGATTTTCTTCAGCCCTTTTCCTACCCGGTCAATACGTTTCCCGGGAAAATGGAATTAAGTATTAATGGCAAAGACCTGGTGCCCGGAAAGGATTTCATTGTAAGC
Source organism: uncultured Bacteroidota bacterium (assembly GCA_902826165.1). GTDB lineage: Bacteria > Bacteroidota > Bacteroidia > Chitinophagales > Chitinophagaceae > CADEDV01. The sequence goes on along the minus strand of CADEDV010000012.1, from coordinate 51,204 downwards.
CCGGATTGCAAAGGGGTTAAAGGGAAAGGGAATTTTGTACAGGCAGACAGTGTGCAGTTTGTGAACCGGGAAAACGCTTTTATCGTGGTGCTGGAAGATAAACTTACCTGGTCTGTAGCAGGTCAACAAGCCGGGTACTCTGTTGTACTCGTAGATAAAAAAGCCGTAAGCAATCCTTCTTCTTTTAAAGTGAATATTGAAAACAGGCTGATCAATGAATTTAAGGCAGCCAATGTTTGTGGGATGGTAAAAGGCACTACTAAACCGGATTCCATTATCCTTATCACAGCGCATTATGATCACCTGGGCGGCATGGGAAAGGATACTTATTTTCCCGGGGCGAATGACAATGCAAGTGGCGTTGCCTTATTGCTGAACCTGGCCCGTTATTATGCAGCCAATCCCCAACCTTATTCCATCGGGTTTCTTTGTTTTGCCGGGGAAGAAGCAGGTCTCGTCGGCTCTAAATATTTTACGGAGCATCCGCTCGTACCACTAAAGAGTATCCGTTTTTTGACCAATACGGATCTGGCGGGAACTGGTGAGGAGGGAATTACCGTGGTAAATGCAACCGAATTTCCGAACGAGTTTGCCATGATGAATGCAGTCAATAAAGAATATAAATTACTGGCAGCGATCAATGCGAGGGGCAAAGCAGCCAACAGCGATCATTATCATTTTACGGAGAAAGGTGTACCGGCTTTTTTCTTTTATACCTTGGGAGGAATCAAAGCTTATCACGATGTATTTGATAAGCCGGCCACCTTGCCATTGAATGAACATGAAGACCTGTTCAAACTGGTAGTGAAGTTCAACGAAAAACTAATGGGTAAATAATCAATCAATTAATAGTTCTACATGAAGAAAGTTCTGATTAGCATGATAGCCATGTTGCCACTGATTGCCATGGCACAAACCGGGTATTGGCAGCAACGGGTTAAATACTCGATGCAAGTTGATGTGAATGCCAAAGTCAACCAGTTTACAGGTAAACAAAAATTAGAGTATTGGAACAATTCACCGGATACACTGACGAAAGTGTTTTATCATCTGTACTGGAATGCTTTTCAGCCGGGCAGTATGATGGATGTAAGAAGCCAGCGGCAGGGAACCATTCAGGGACCCCGCGGTGCGGATTGGGACGGTCGTGTAAAAGACAGGATCAGCAAATTAAATACGGAGGAGATCGGGTATCAGAAAGTATTGTCCTTTAAAATGAATGGTAAACCACAGGCTTTTAAAATACTGGAGACCATCCTGGAAGTAAAACTGGATAAACCCATTTTACCGAAAGCCAAAGTGGTATTCGAAATGGAGTTTGAAGCGCAGGTGCCATTGCAAATTCGCCGTAGTGGCAGGGATAATGCAGAAGGTGTTCGGTTTAGCATGAGCCAATGGTATCCCAAGCTCTGCGAGTATGATAAAGATGGCTGGCATCCTAATCCTTATATAGCCCGTGAATTCTATGGCGTATGGGGTGATTTTGATGTGAAAATATCAATTGATAAAAGCTATGTGCTTGGGGCAACCGGTTACCTTCAAAATCCCAACCAGGTAGGGTATGGGTATGAAGCTCCAGGTGCCAAAGTGATAAGACCAGCTGGTGAAAAACTGCTCTGGCATTTCATCGCTCCCAATGTGCATGATTTTGTCTGGGCTGCGGACCCGGAGTACACACATATTTCAAAACCAGTAAGAGATGGGATGGTACTGCATGCTTTTTATAAAATTGATCCGGAGTTGTTGAAGAAACAATATGAAGCATTGCCGGCCGCAAGAAAAGCAAGTTTTAAAAATAACCCAGACAACTTTGTGGCTTTTTACAAAGGTCAGTGGGAAGAGGTGCTGGAAGTAGCTGCACTGGCATTGCCATTTATGGATAAGACCTTTGGTAAGTATCCATATAAACAATATTCCTTTATACAGGGAGGGGACGGAGGCATGGAATACCCGATGGCTACTTTGCTGAAAGGTGCCGGGCCTGATCTGATCATTCACGAATGGATGCACAGCTGGTACCAGATGCTGATGGGCACCAACGAAGCTTTATATGCCTGGATGGATGAAGGATTTACCAGCTATGCAGAATCAAGAGTGATGGCGTATTTGGAAAAAGATACGGCTTTTGCACAGGCGGGCAATTACAGGGGTTATTATGCATTAGCAAGAAGTAATAAGGAAGAGCCGTTAACAACACATGCAGATCATTTCAATACCAATTTTGCGTACACCAATGCCGCTTATACCAAAGGATCTGTATTTATAGAACAATTGGGATATATCACAGGAGCAGATGTGCGGGATAAGATTTTGTTAGCCTATTATAACCAATGGCGGTTTAAACACCCCGATGTAAATGATTTTATGCGGGTGGCTGAAAAAACAAGTGGCTTGCAATTGGACTGGTATAAAGAATACTGGGTCAATTCAATCAAGACGATTGACTATGCCATTGATAGTTTATGGGAGGAAGGCGGCAAAACAAAACTTCGCCTGAGCAGAGTTGGTCTGGTTCCTATGCCAGTTGACCTGCAATTAACGTTCAAAGACGGGACTAAGGAACTGCATTATATCCCTCTTGACCTGATGTATGGTGAAAAGCCGGCAGAAGATGCTTCTATTCCCCGTAAAGTTTATGATGCCTGGAAATGGACACACCCTGTCTATATTATTGAAACCAACCGTAAACTCTTAGATGTCACAGTAGCGGAGATTGACCCTTCCCAGCGGATGGCCGATGTGGAGCGAAAGAATAATAAGCTTGAACTCAAATGGTAAAATAAATAACTGGGTAATAAAGCAAAAACCATCTGCGGCCGGCAGATGGTTTTTTTCTTTGATTAGGGCCCCTCTCGTTGAACTGCGTGCCAAGGGAAGGTTAATGGTTAATGGTCATTATATTTTTGGCAGCATATAATTACAGGACGAAATTACCGGGGGTTGTAATACGACCCTATACCACTTTAGTGGTATATTTTTACCCCATTTTGGGGAAAACCATTAAAATCAGGTTTTTAGCGGCCGAAAAACTTGTTTACGGCCTCCACCCGGTTGGTGACATGGAGTTTTTCGTACACATGGTACACATGCTTACGGATGGTATCATTGGCCAAGTTCAGGGCCAGGGCGATTTCCTTATACATCATGCCGCGGGACAGCAGTTCAAGTATCTCCCGTTCACGATTAGTAAGATTATTCAGGTCGTTGCTGCCAACGGTGGCCGGTTTATTCAGGAAGGCAGCCACCACTTTCCTGGCGATCTGGCTGCTCATCGGGGCACCACCTTCATATAATTCACGGATAGCATCCAGCATTTTGGAAGGAGTGGTCTTCTTTAAAATATAACCACTAGCACCGGCACTGAGTGCTTCAAATATCTTTTCATCTTCTTCGTACACCGTGCACATCATAAAATTCGTGGAAGGGATACGGGGTTTCAAGGCCCGGACGCAGTCAATCCCGCTTTCAGTGCCCCCGAGATTGATATCCATCAGTACCACATCAGGTTTCAGCAGGGGTATCTGGCGGATGGCATCTTCGGCAGTGGCAAGAGTGCCGAGGCACTTGTAGCCCTCCGACATTTCAATAATTTCCTGCAACGCATTTCGCAGCTCACGGTTATCATCAACAATACAAACGGAAATACTACTTTTCATGTCTGCAAAGGTGGGTTATATGAAAGAACCGGCCAATACCACTTTGTGGTATTTTACCGGGAAACCTGTAAAATAAATTTCTCTTTAAAAAAGGCTTCGGAAAATATATCATGAATTTCCATCATTCGTGGCCGGGTGCCGCTCTCCTGTATCTCCTGGTGCAGGTCACCTCCTTTCAAACAAATAAGTGATGGTGGTAACGGAGTTAACGAACTCTTCTTCAATAAGGGTTTGCTCCAGGCCCAGAGGTCTTTTAATGGCGCTACAGCCCTTGATACTACAAAATCAAATTTCCTGTTCTTAATTTCTTCTACACGGCTGTGCTGAGTGGTCACATTTTTTAAGCCGATTCCCTCAGCAACCCCTTCCACGACTTTCAGTTTTTTGGCGATACTGTCAACAAGATGAAATTGTACCTGCGGGAAAAAAATAGCCAATGGTATCCCCGGAAATCCACCACCGGTTCCCAGGTCCACAATAGCAGCACCATCCTGAAATTCAAAAGCAGCTGCTATACTCAATGAATGCAGCACATGTTTTTCGTACAACCCATCAATATCTTTTCTTGAAATGACATTGATCTTCTCATTCCATTCTTTATACAAAGACTCCAGTTGGCCGAACTGTTCCAGCTGTTCCGGGGTAAAGTCAGAAAAATATTTCAGTATGATATCCATAGCAACGAATTGCGGTTATGTTCTTATTACCAGGCATTCCTGGGTCTTCTCCATAAAGCCGGCGCAAAGATGATATAATAAAAGAACATCCACATGTCTAAGAAAATAAACCAGGGCCAGAGATCTTTCTCATCCATTTTTTTCATGGCCTTATACAGGATCGTTCCCTGTACGATCAACCGGATGCCAAACAATACAAGGGCAAACCGCCAGTCATAAAAAACAGCCACAGCTGCCAGTAAGGGATAAAAAATAAATTGCGTGGAAAAATAAAGACCTAATAAGAATTTGTGTTTGGGCCGGTAATATTTAGCCGTAGTATAATGTCTTGCTTTTTGTTTCAGCCAGCCGGTCCAGGTGGTTCTTGGAACAGACCGGGTGATCGCATCCGGGTCAATAACCACAGCTGTATTTTCCCTGGTAGCTACTTTATTAATGAAAAGATCGTCATCGCCACTGGGAACATGATTGATGGAAGAGAAGCCTTTGTTGCGGAGAAACACATTTTTCTTGTACGATAAATTTCTTCCCACACCCATATAAGGCATACCGGCTAATGCATAGGATAAATATTGCAAAGCTGTATGAAAGGTTTCAAAGCGGATCAGTTTATTCAGCAGACCCGGACGTTTATGGTAAGCACCATATCCCAATACGATCTCGGTCTTTTCATCGTACCCATCCTGCATTTTTTGTATCCAATGTTCACTGGCAGGCACACAATCGGCATCTGTTAATAACAACACTTCATATTTTGCTTCACGGATGCCAATGGATAAAGGATATTTTTTCCCGGGAATCAGCTTGGCTTCCTGTGTCAGTTCCACCACATTCAGTGATTTGAATGTTTTCTTCAGCTCTTGTAATATATACTTGGAATCGTCTAACGAATTATCATTCACCACCACCACTTCACTGCTGCTGGGATAAGATTGCACCAGTACACCCGGCAGGTTACGGGCCAGGTTCTCATCCTCATCCCTGGCACAAATAATAACAGAAACAGGATGCTGCTGCGATTGTGTCCGGGTTTTGGGTTTAAAAAAAGCAATGCGGCTGAAAAACCAGCAATAATAAAACAATTGTGCTGCGGTTACGGCAATAAGAATATAAAAGAGAATTTCTTCCCAATGAATCGGTGGCATGCGGCGAAGGTAACGACAAGCAGTTATTGTTGCAGGGCAGATATTTCACAGGTTGTGGGAAAATAGTTTCGGATTATCTTGCGGCCAATATGCCGGCATTAGCATTTCAATTACAACACGCAGACAAAGGATCTAAAGCAAGAGCAGGTAAATTAACCACTGATCATGGTGAGATACTCACACCCATCTTTATGCCGGTAGGCACAGTGGGCAGCGTAAAGGCAGTGACACAACAACAACTGCTGCAGGATGTGAAGGCACAGATCATTCTTGGGAATACCTATCATTTATACCTCCGGCCCGGATTGGAAGTATTGGAAAAAGCGGGTGGATTGCACCGGTTCAACGGCTGGCCCAAACCTATTTTGACGGATAGCGGAGGCTACCAGGTTTTTTCGCTGGCGGGGACAAGAAAGATCAAAGAAGAAGGAGTGACCTTTCAATCGCATATTGACGGATCCAAACATTTATTTACTCCCGAAAGAGTAATGGATATTCAGCGCAGCATTGGTGGCGATATCATCATGGCTTTTGATGAATGTCCTCCAGGTGGCAGCGAATATACTTATGCAAAGAAGTCGATGGAAATGACACACCGCTGGCTGGACCGTTGCCTCACACAATTTAATTCCACAACCGGCAAATACGGGTACACACAAAATCTTTTCCCGATCGTACAGGGAGGTACCTATAAAGACCTGCGCCAGCAATCCTGTGAATACATCGCTTCCAAAAATGCTACCGGTAATGCCATTGGTGGGCTGAGTGTGGGCGAACCCGAACCGGTGATGTATGAAATCTGCGACTGGTGTTGTGATCATTTGCCTGCCGATAAACCCCGCTACCTGATGGGAGTGGGCACCCCCTGGAATATCCTGGAGTGTATCGGGATGGGTATTGATATGTTTGATTGCGTGATGCCCACACGCAATGGAAGAAATGCAATGCTCTTTACCACAAAAGGTGTGATCAATATCGATAACAAAAAATGGGAGCATGATTTTTCCCCGCTGGATGAGGGTATTGATTGTGAAGTAAGCAATTATTACAGCAAAGCCTACCTGCGACACCTGATGAAATCAAAAGAAATACTCGGTCTTTCCATTGCCAGTATTCATAACCTGGCATTCTACCTCTGGCTGGTGGGAGAAGCCCGGCAACATATCATCGCCGGTAATTATGACGGCTGGAAGAAAGAGATGGTCCCCCAACTGCAGCACCGGTTGTAACAACAGTACCCGGTAAGTGGTATTTGCTGCATTGAGAATTTAGCGGAGCTTTATATTACTTTCCCCGGGCATTATTTTAAGAATTCAGCACCTTTTTGGACGGCAACCATTTTGTTCAAATAAATTTTCTTTTATGGATCAGGAATTACTATTCTCACTGGATACTTTTTACGAACTGAAGAGTGATGGCACTGTAATCTTGCTGGATGTACTTATTGGAGATGAGGGGCAAAGTCCCGATTACACGGTCAGGGTAAATACCAAAAAAATACTGGAGCATGCTTCCTCCTCTTCCAAAAACTTCCCGGTGGGCAATGATCATGATCTGGATGGAAAGTCGTTGCGCATCAATGGAAATATTGCTGATACATCCAAGGATTCCAATAAGATCGAACTGACCATTAAATTAAAAGGCGGTGTGGAAGATTTTAAAAAGAAATTCAGTGTAACGGTTGAAAAAGAAGGTGAAGTGGTCTTGTTTTCAATAGTCCTGAGATTTTTTGCCTGATTAAATACGACTACTATGAAAAAGAAATTGTTCCTGGTTGCAGGTTCCTTTTTATTCCTCTTTGGATTATCTGCACAGGAAGAAGCAGAAAATAAAGAACAGGGTGTTGATCTGTTAAAGGCCCCCTCTTCACCGGCATCACAATTGCTGAACATAGCGCCTAATGCCATTGAAAGGCCTACTGATCTTTCATCTTTTTGGTTATCTGTCAACAGCAACACAAATAATCTTACAAAGCTGCCCACCAATTATGCGTTTGACATTTCTCCTGCTGCTTTGTTTGGTAAACCTGTTTCATTAAAAGACCTCAGTGCGGTCAGCATCAAAGAAGTAATGCGGCAAAGCTTTGTTATTTCTGCAGGGATAAGAACGGATGATGATACCGTCAATAATATCCCGTTTTATAAAACGGCAATTGGATTTAAGCTGTCTTTTGTCCGGCCGGAATGGACAACACAGACCATCAGGAATTACAAAGCACTTAGAGGTATCCAGGAAAAAATTACCGACGCAGTGGAGGAAATATCAATTTCCATAGAAGACCAGGAACCGATGCGTTCAAAACTAAGAGCAAGAGATAGTATACGCAGGGTGAGCGGAATGGAAAGTGAAGCGTTTAAAATAGCGGATACTGAATTAAATGAATTAAGGAAAGATGTTTTGCTGGTTGCATTGGCTAATGATCCTGTTTTGAATGCACTGAAAGAAAATGTGCGGCTGAAAGCAAGAGAATTTAAGATTGAAAGAAGCGGTTGGTTTGCAGACCTGGCAGGCGGCCTTTCCTTCCAGTTCCCGACCAATGAACTTGGATATTCACTGGTGGACAGAAGCGGTGCCTGGCTGACCGGCGGATATGAAGGGGGGAATAAAAAATTAAGCTTCCTGGCCATTGCAAGATATTTGTATCAGCCCGAAAAGATATTTGCCGATCCCTCGGCTACGATACCATCAAAGAATATTTCAACTTTTGATGCAGGGACCCGCATTCTTTATGCAACCGGCAATGATCAGTTTAATTTTTCTTTTGAATCGGTTTACCGGAGTGTGCTTACCAATAGTATTATAGATCCATCCTGGCGTCTTGTTTTTTCAGCCGAGTATGATATAGGATTTAACCAAAAACTAAGCTTCAACTTTGGCCGGGATTTCGATGGTACTACCCAAAAGGGTGGAACGCTGATAGGAGCTATTAATTTTATCAGCGGGTTCGGCAACAAGAGAGTAATTAAATGACGAAAGGGAGTAAATAAGCTTTCACATTTCATTCCGCCTGAATTTTGTTACTTCGCAGCGGCATGATGAAACTGGATTGGTACATACTGAAAAAATTCCTGGTTACTTTTTTCTTTTGCCTGTTATTATTTACGGCGATCGCCGTGGCGGTGGACAGCAGTGAGAAGACCGATGAATTTGTAAAAACCGGGCTCAGCACTTCGCAGATCATCCAGGAATATTACCTGGGTTTTGTGCCCTGGATCTGGAGCCTGTTATTTCCATTATTTGTATTTATCGCTGTTATCTTTTTTACCAGCAAAATGGCCACCCGGTCCGAGATCATTGCCATCCTTGCCAGCGGCACCAGTTACAACCGGTTTCTCCGCCCTTATATTGTGGGAGGTTTATTACTCAGCCTGGTGCTCTGGCTGGGCAGCCGCTACCTGGTGCCCAAAGCCAATGTCATCAAGAGTAATTTCCAAGCCAATTATTTTGATAAGAATGATCCCACCAAGAACCGGCAGGAGACCAATTGTTACAACTGTTTTTACCTCCGCATTGATACCAATACCTATATCGGGTTGAAGAATTATGACACGGCTGCCAAATCTGCCAGTACATTTTTCCTGGAAAGAGTAAGCGATAATAAAATGATCTATAACCTGCGGGGCACACCGGGTGCCTGGGATACGGCCACCAAAAAATGGAAACTCCGCAATGTGATTGAACGCAAAGTGGACAGCAGCGGCGAAACGGTAAAAAGATACGACAGCATGGTGCTCAACATCAGCCTCAAGCCTTACGAACTCCGCAAGGATGATTATATGAAAGACAAGCTCACCACACCCGAGCTGGTCAGTTTTATCAACCGGGAAGAAGCAAGAGGAACAGAAGGACTCAGTGCCTTGAAAGTGGAACGCTACCGCCGGACGGCCACCGCTTTCACCGTATTCCTGCTTACGATGATCGGGGTAGTAATAGCCAGCCGAAGGACAAGGGGTGGTAGTGGTATGCACCTCGCTATGGGCATCACCATCGCCGCTTTATTTATTGTAGCCGATCGTTTCTCTACGGTTTTTGCCACCAAGGGCAACTTTCCCCCGTTGCTGGCAGCCTGGCTCCCCAATATTGTCTTTGCTTTTGTGGCCTGGCGTCTGTATAAAAAAACACCCAAGTAAGTAATCCGCTGCCTGCGGCTCACTTTTATTAAAAACCCATTAAATAACGGGAACGATGCCGGTATAATCAGCCTGTTTTTTTGCAGCGGCGAGGTGCTTTCCATAACTTTATGCCCTCGTCATTGTTATAGAAAAAAATAAAAAACCGGCATATGGGTATTGTAAAAGACAGGTTCAAGGCTAAGGCAGATCTGATGGCAGTGGAAATAAAAGAACTGCTGAAAGAGCATGGAAATAAAGTGATCGGGGAAGTGCAATTGTCCCAGGTGTACCAGGGCATGCGAGGCATAACAGGATTAGTTACCGAAACTTCCTTACTGGATGCACAGGAAGGTATCCGCTTCCGTGGTTATTCCATTCCTGAGCTGCGGGAGAAGCTGCCCAAAGCGCCTGGTGGTTCCGAACCTTTACCCGAAGGCTTATTTTACCTGATGCTGGTCGGTGAATTACCCACTGAAGATGATGTGCAGCATGTTACGTCTGTATGGCAGCGGAGAAGCCATGTACCCACCCATGTTTTTCATACCATTGAAGCATTGCCGATCAATTCACATCCGATGACGCAATTTGTGGTGGGAGTGATGGCCCTGCAGACAGAAAGCCAGTTTGCGAAGAACTATGCAGCCGGGATGAACAAAAAAGATTACTGGGATGCGGTGTTTGATGACAGCATGGACCTGATTGCCCGCCTGCCCCGTATTGCTGCTTATATTTACCGCCGTAAATACCGCTTTGGTGAACATATTCAACCCAACGGTCTGCTCGACTGGTCCGGCAACTTTGCTCACATGATGGGCTATGACGATGAAAGTTTCAAAGAACTGATGCGTTTATACATGACCATTCATGCTGATCATGAGGGAGGAAACGTATCTGCCCATACCACGCATCTTGTTGGCTCCGCCTTAAGTGATCCTTATTTAAGTTATGCTTC
>CADEDV010000012.1:36655-40562 GCA_902826165.1 uncultured Bacteroidota bacterium | reverse complement strand
GCTGGTGCAAACCATCTGGAATGTATATGAAACCGTGCCGCCGATCTTACAATCACTCGGAAAAATAAAGAACCCCTGGCCGAATGTGGATGCACACAGTGGCGCCTTATTGGTACACTACGGCATGAAGGAATATGAATTCTATACGGTTCTCTTTGCGGTGAGCCGTGCACTCGGTGTGCTCGCCAGCCTTTGCTGGGACAGGGCCCTCGGCTTCCCGCTGGAAAGACCGAAATCTGTTACCACCGGCCTCGTAAAACAATGGCTGGAAGGAAAGGATAATATCTGGGGGGAATAATTGCTTTTTATAGATAATTGAAAAGGTCGCCGGGAGGCGGCCTTTTTTTGTGCACCGTGAAAAGACGGTAAGGATTGGGTGTTTTGGGCATTGTTAGAAAATAGGGGAAGTTGGATTTTTAAGGAAGAAAAAACAGGGACTGCCTGGATCATTCCTTAAATCACCACCATGACCAACAAACCGATCACTATAACACTATTGGGATTTGCCGGTTTCGTGTTTGCGTGTTTTACATTGTTCTATAATGGGTGTGAAAACAAATCCGCCTTCCACGAAATAAAATATGACCCCATAGGAATAACCAAGTCAATCCTTAGCGGGGAAAAGGAGCCAATGAAGGACAGGATTGGTTCAGTAAATTCTTTGAAAAGAAATACAGATCCTAATTTAAAAGATTCTATTAAGCGAACTAACCCTGATAGTATTATCGCCTATAATACTTCTTTGCTTCGTAAAATAGACAGTCTCTATTTTGAAAGACATATTGATACAAACTTAAAAAAATCTGTTGAGGCAAACCTTAAATCTGAAATCGGACTTGATTCACTTTTCAGGTTTGATACTTTGTTTAAGAAAGATAAACTATTGAAAGAAGATTCGGCCTTTGCAGGTGACTCTGTTTATAAAGCGGTCAAATTGAATTTTGTAGTACTTGATCCGCAACTAAAAATAGCAACTGCTAATCGAAGGATCGGCCTGGACATAAAAACTTTTAACAGCGATATTGATTTCTTTACAAAATATCCCGGTTTTGGTATCTGGGGATTACTGATCATTATATTCTGCTGTTGCCTCTTTATGACAGCCGGTTTCTGTATGCACACAGGAACAGAGCTGGATCAATTAACGTCTTCAACCCCTTGCAAAATCAAACTTAAGTACTGGCCTGCTTTGATCATTTGTATTTTACTACTTGCCATATTTGTCCGTGTTATTTACCTCACCTTTTACGATGGGGAAACCATCCGGGATCTTTATTTCATGAAGGGTCTCGGGAATAAGATAAAACTTATATCCATACTTGGTTATACATCGGCTGCTTTTTGCTTTGCCGGCATGGTAAGCGTAGCAGCCTTTACCACCTGTTTCCAAAACAGGGCGGCCGGCAGCCCTGAACAACCAGCTATAAAAATGGTATTGAACGCAAGGATTACTGAACTGGAAACGGCGCTTCAGCAGGAAGCCGATGAAGCCAAAAAAAAGGATCTGCACGGACAAATACAAACGCATAAGAAAGAACTGGGAGCCTCTTTTTTAATTACCGCCAATGCTGCTGACTATGAAAAACTCAGGAGCCTTTTCCGGAAATTCTTTTATGCTATTGCCCTTTTACTGGCCTTGCTCACATTCTGCACCGGGGCATTATACTCCGCTTCGGACAGTCTTGACTTTATGAAAATGGTCAAAGACGATATGGGCTTCTCCCCGGCGCGGCATGACTTTGTATACCTGTATGCCGGCCTTCACACCCTGCTCATTTTACTATTCTACCTGCCAGCTCAGTTACTGTTTGAAAGTAATAAGCCAGTTCCCCCACCCGGAGCTGCAGCCGGTTTGCAACCTGGCGGACTGCTGGGCGGATTAAAAGCCCAATGGGGCAGGCTGACCGAAGTGATAATAGCCGGGGCGCCATTGGTGGCCAGCTTTGTGCAATGGTTGCTGAATATGGTCTTTGACGGATAAACAATTACTGCAATGAAGATATACCCGGAAGCCGAAAAGGGGATTATAGAGTAGGCAATAAAACATACTTATGAGCACTATTACCATCAAAGGAGATTTCTCAGGCAAGACCAACAATTTTGTTATAGTTGACGTATTTCGTCCTAATTCCCTGCCGAATCCTTATGATTTCAGAAAGACATTTGAAGGAGATTTTGAGGAGACCCTTACAGATCTTTTGCCAGATCTTATTTACAATATTGATCTTACCGGTTTTACCACAGCTAATTTCGATGTAACTATTTCGGGTGATTTTATTAATCCTAATCCTATAGAGGACTCCCTCAATAAAGCATTCAGCCCCGGCTATGCCATTCAAACTACCTAAAAAAATTAAGCAATGAAAAAGTATATTATAGTATTTATTTTGGCGATCGTATGTATAAATGGCTACGGCCAATTTACAGACGCCGAAGAAAAAAAAATTAGTGCAACTACCAATTCTCAGAAAACAGCTAACAGTAAGGATATACTCAGCACCTTTTTTAGGGCAAGTATGAATAACCTGCTTGGTGATGACCGTAAATTCACCCTTAACTCCACCTTGTTTGGGCTGGACTCTATTTTTAGAAAAAAGGGCCAGGAAATATCTTATGAGAAGGAAAGAAGACTCAGGCAAATATCTTTTAACATTGGGCTTGAAGCTGATAGCAACAGCTCAATTACCAAAATATCTGGCGGATTTACGTTCACAATCATTAACAAGAAGGACATTACACTAAAAAAATTTCAGAGTGTTGATGAGAAAGCATTAGTTAAAAGCACATTCATTTTAGCTGATCTCAAAAAAGAAGTCTTTTCATATATAGCTAAAAAATATCCTACAAAATCTAACAATGTGGATACAATAAAGGCTATTACCCTTACATGGACAACTGCAAGTGCAAGGAATGATTTTTCAAGTTTACATCCTTTAATAGTGGAAGCTCTGAATAACCCGGAACTGGCAGCATCTGCAATTAAAAATGATGCAAGCCTGGGCATTAGTGAAGATGATGCAGAGTTAGCAGTAGTATCACTTTTGAATGGCAAAAATCCGGCAAGAGATTTATATGATGCGATTGGTGAAAAATATTCCCGTAAACCGTTATGGACTTTTTCACCTGCCGTAGCTTATGACAGGGAGAGTAAACAAGGTGAATACTCCTTTGCTTCTGAGTTTACAGTGGGGATTGGCAAAGATTTGAGCAAGAAACCATGGGAAGTTGAAATAAAGTCTGCCTTTAAAATAGCCAACGATACATCTGTTAAAAAAACAAATTATGACAGCAAGCCATTTTCGATAAGCCTGGGCGTAAATAGGGTATTAATGGAAAATGAAGCCAGGGAACCTAAAATGGAGTTTAAATTTTTCACACAATATGATCATCAATTTGGTAAAGTGCCGGCAGGGGAGAAAGCGGGGATTTTCTCCTTAAATACGACTTTTAGAATTAATATTTTTAAATCATTGTGGCTGCCATTAACCGTTAAATATGATTTGGAAAACAACAATTTTCTTGGATTCCTTGCAGTTACAGCAAATCTTGGAAACTAATTATTGATAACGCCATATTTTATTCTGCAACTTCCCCTGAACGCCCCATCCGGCAAACTTGCTTTTAACTCTTGCAATTGCTGTAGGGTGTATGTTAATGTGCTATTAATTTGAGGTTGATAGTATTTAATTTCAAAAACGTATTAATGTGTTTATACATCAGTAATGTATATTGATAGAATAAATCTAAACAACAAAACCCCGCCCCGGCTTCCCGGGTGGGGTTTGTTATCCAATATCAAAAAATGCCAGGCATCTGTCGCCTGGTACATCGTCTATGCGCAGAGTTCCACTTTATAGGTCAGGCTGAAATAGGAGAAAAAATGTCCCCGCTGATCGATAGAATCAGC
>CADEDV010000012.1:34286-36555 GCA_902826165.1 uncultured Bacteroidota bacterium | reverse complement strand
TCGCCGGGATGGTGCACAGAGGCCGAATAGACCTGTATATTATCCAGTAAACCGGCTGAGGGGCAGGTAAAGATCTGTCCGCCGAAATGATCGTTGGGGTCGGACTTCATATGTCCGATCCAGAGCGTAGTGTTGTTTTCCGCCTGGGTAATAACGGGGCGGGAATGGCTGCTTTTTTTGGTAGTTTCCATATCAGGGTGTTTAGTTGTTAAAAAGGGCGCAGCTTGGCGTCATTATAAAGAACTGCTTAGGATAACTCCCCTGCACCGGGCTTTATTGTGTGAAACAGCATGATATTCGTCCGGGAAGGCCATTATTTCTGCACAGTTGTGCTCATCTTTCCGGGATAGTCCTGTCTTTTTTTGGTAAATTGAACAAAGACCTTTGATAGGTAAACAGGATCCGTCGCTGTGGATAACCCGGTTTTAGCTGGTGAAAAAAAGTGCAGAAAGAAAAACTCTTAGAAAAAGAAAGTCTGAACCTCACTTGCCTTTATTTTCGCTTTCTGACTGCGGGCAACATTCCTTTAATAGAGAAGTAACAATTTCTTAAAACAAGGCGGAATATGAACCCTTAGGTCATTGGTGAATAACTGATGGTTTAATTTTTTATCGCTATAGACGAACGAACATGGATCTGACTAATATCAACAAAGACAGAAAGCAACGGAGAAAGACACAATTAGATCTCAGTACCATGGTATATGGTAAAGTACCCCCGCAGGCCAAAGACCTTGAAGAAGCGGTACTCGGTGCCATCATGCTGGAGAAAAATGCATTTGATACGGTAGTGGAAATATTGAAACCGGAATGTTTTTATGTGGAAGCACACCAGCGTATTTATAAAGCCATACAGGGACTGGCAAATAAAAGCCAGCCGATTGATATTTTAACTGTAACAGAAGAACTCCGCACCCGGGAAGAACTGGAAATGGTGGGTGGCCCTTACTATGTGACCAAGCTGACCAATGCGGTTGTTTCTTCAGCACATATAGAAGCTCACTCAAGAATTATCCTGCAAAAATTCATTCAGCGGGAACTGATCCGCATTAGTGGGGAGATCATTGGTGATGCGTATGAAGATTCAACCGATGTGTTTGACCTGCTGGATGATGCGGAAAGCAAATTATTTGAGATCACCAATAATCACCTGCGCAAAGATTATAACTCTATTGATACCGTATTGGTGAATACCATCAAACGGATCGAAGACCTGCGCCAGCGAAATGAAGATGTAACCGGTGTACCGAGTGGCTTCACCCATTTGGATAGAGTAACCTATGGATGGCAGAATACGGACCTGATCATCCTGGCGGCAAGACCTGCCGTGGGTAAAACCGCTTTTGCATTGAACCTGGCCCGTAATGCGGCCATGCATGCTACCAAGCCCACGCCGGTGGCGTTATTCTCCTTGGAAATGAGTGCAGGCCAGCTGGTGCAACGTATCCTTTCTGCCGAAAGTGAGATATGGCTGGAGAAAATTGCAAGAGGTAAGATGGAAGAACATGAGATGAAGCAATTATATGCCAGGGGTATTCAGCGGTTAGCACAGGCACCTTTATTTATTGATGATACGCCTGCCCTGAACATTTTTGAACTGCGGGCCAAATGCCGCCGGTTGAAAAACAAACATAATATCGGTATGATCATCATCGACTACCTGCAGTTGATGAGTGGAACCGGGGAAAACAGGAACGGGAACAGGGAACAGGAGATCAGTAATATTTCAAGAAACCTGAAAGGGCTCGCCAAAGAACTGAACGTACCCATTATTGCCTTATCACAGTTAAGCCGTGCGGTGGAACAACGGGGTGCTAAGGAAGGAAGCCGTGTTCCGCAGTTGAGTGACCTTCGTGAATCGGGAGCCATCGAGCAGGATGCGGATATGGTCATGTTCTTGTATCGTCCCGAATATTATGATGTAACGACGAGTGCAGAAGGAGAGAATATCAAAGGCCTCACCGAAGTAAAAATAGCCAAGCACCGGAATGGTACCCTGGAAACCGTGAAACTGAAAGCATTACTGCATATCCAGAAATTTACCAACTGGGACGAAGATCCATACAGCGGAATCGGTCTACCCGGTGGTGGCTGGCGCCCCGTAGAAGACAGTGGTGGTGGCGGTGAAAAACTATATATACAGACGGGCAGCAAGATGAATAATATTGCGAACGATGATGATGACCAGCCGTTCTGATAATAACTGAATAATAAATGATAGTAAGTCCAATGGGTAATTGGACTTTTTTTATTTTTATGAATATGGCACT
>CADEDV010000012.1:21939-34186 GCA_902826165.1 uncultured Bacteroidota bacterium | reverse complement strand
TAGCCATTTCCCTTTTAAAAAACAGTAACCGTTTTGAATGGTTTTTGGAAAAAGCTACTGAGCTGGGTGTTATTGAGATCATTCCCCTGATCTGCGAACGCACCGAAAAAGAAAAATTCCGGCATGACAGGTTGCAGGGCATTTGTATCAGCGCCATGCTGCAGAGCCAGCAGGTATGGCTGCCTGTTTTGCACGAACCTGTTTCCTTTACTGATTTACCGTTTCCCCAATACAACAATCATCAAAAATTCATCGCCCATTGTGAGGAGAGTAACAAAACCCCGTTAACTGATCAACCAGTTAACCAGTTAACCATTATCCTTATTGGTCCCGAAGGCGATTTCACCTCCGCAGAAATTGAGCTGGCGACAAGCAATGAATTCATTCCTGTCGCATTGGGTGATACAAGATTAAGAACAGAAACAGCAGGGGTAGTAGCGGCTGCGCTGCTGCAAGCAGCCGGCTGGAAGGACCTTTAAAAGAAAGTGACTGCCAGCTTTCTCTTTTTGCTTATTTTACCTTTGTGTTAGTATTAATATTCATTGGCATACTGCTGACGCAGTTACTGTATGTAATCAGCAACTGGCGGCAACACCGGCGTAATGATTACGTCAGGTATGCATTGTATATCCTTCTTTTCATCCTGTATATTATTTGCATTTTCCAGGATGGACTGGTTAAGGATAATAATACCCGGCAATGGTTAACCCCGGTAACGGAGGCGGCGAAACGGCCACTGGCTTTTCTGCTCTACCTGGTGTATTTCCGGTTCATGGATCTTTTCCTGGAATTAAAAGAGAAATACCCGGCTTTACATCGCCAGGTGCTGCTGAGCAACTGGATCATCGCTTTTTTTTTCCTGGTACAGGTTGTTCTGGTCATTACCGGCCAGGCTTATCGTTCACCGGGAAATGAAATCTATTTTGGATTTTCTTTTTTCCTTTTTGCTTTATCCGTGCTGGTAATTATCAAAGCCTGGCGGCAGCCGAATCTGCTCACCACCACGTTGTTGCGGGGAAGTATATGCCTTGTTACAGGGGCCTTTATAACCAATATTATTAATATCTACAAAATTTTTTCAGACCGGGAAGTATATGTGGCGCCTGATTATCTTCCTTTTTTTGCGGGCATATTGCTGGAACTTTTTTTCTTTAATATGGCACTGGCGTATAAAATTGTGCAACAGGAAAATGAACTGGCCGGAACGCAGCAATTAGTAATTGACCAGTTGCGGCAGAATGAACAACTGGTACTGGAGCAGCAGCAAACCCGGAACAAAATTGCCCGTGATCTTCATGATGAGGTAGGTGCTACATTAAGCGGTGTCACCTTGTTCAGTGAATTGAGTTTACGCAATATTGCCCGGCAGCAACCACTTCAGGTAGCGTCATATTTACAACGTATCAGCAGCGAATGTCATTACATGTCGGAAAAGATCAATGATATAGTATGGGCTATCCATAGTGAAAGTGATACCTTGGAAAAATTGCTTTCCCGGCTGCAGCACTATGCCCGGCAGGTGTGTACTTCTAAAGGGATTACCTGCGAATTTCATATCAGCGAAGAAGTGAGACGGGCTTTTTTCACCCCGGAAACCCGGAATCACCTTTACCTGTTTTGCAAGGAAGCAGTGAACAATGCCGTAAAATATTCACAGGCCACGGCCATAACATTCATCGCTTCGGAAGAGGAGGGGCAGTATACGTTTCGTATTGAAGATAATGGAGTGGGTTTTGAAACCAGCCGGAATTATGAAGGAAACGGCCTGAAAAATATGCAGGCCAGGGTTGTTGAAATGGACGGCTCCTTTGTGATTGAATCAGGACCGGGAAAGGGTACGACGATACTGTTATTGTTGAAAAAGAAAAAGTAGCCGGATATGATTTTTATTTTTCTGGGAATAATGGCAGGGCAATTCCTGTATATGTGCACCCTGTGGTTACAACACCGCAGGCGGGAATATGCTTTTTATATCATTCATTATATCATTTTTGTTTATTTCCTTGTTGGATTAAGTGCTCCTTATTTTTTTTCAGCAACTTATATCCTGAACCACCCGATTTTTTTTAAACTGTTGCAGTTTCAACCCCTGCATATATTCAATTATTATCTCTATATCAAATTTGCACAGTATTTCCTGGAAACGCAGAAATTATACCCCTATCATAACAAGCAGGCTGTTCTTATGATGAAAGGGGTGGGTGCGGGCACCGTAGTCTGTTTGCTGAGCTGGGTGTTCCTGGATACAGGCGGAAAAGTCTTTGCCGCCATTTACCTCGCCATTTCTGTTCTGTTAATGGTATGGGCAATGTGGCTGGTGTATCTTATTTATACAATGCGTACCCGCCAGTCTGCTTATCTTTTTAGAGGATCATTACTATTAAGTATCGGAATTTTTTGCACGTACATATTTATCGGCCTGGCAGATGCGGGGATCATCAGTCCCTCACAGGCTATTTTCTACCCGGCCTTGCTGGGCGTACTCGGTGAAATTTATTTTGTCAATGCAGGTTTGAATTATAAAGCGACCATTAAACGAAAGCAACTGATCCGCACCCAGCAGCAATGGATTGAAGAACTGGAAAAAAACCGGTTGTTGCTGCAGGAACGGGAACAGGTCAGGGACAGTTTATCATTGGAGCTGAATAAGGAAATCGGGACTACATTAAACGGGATCAGCTTATTTGCAGAGCATAGCATGACGCAACTGAAAATGAATGAGCTGAAAGAAGTTGAAAATGTATTGAACAGGATCGTGGAAGATTCAGGTAAGATGGTCAGCAGTATGAGTGATATTATCTGGGTGCTTTCACCCGATAATGATACCATGGCCAAAACACTGCTCCGGATTCAGTCATTTAGCAAAAAACAGGCTGCAGCGGTAAAAATGGAATATGATTTTACTACAACCGTCAATGACAGCATCAGTAAGCTGGATATGGAATCACGAAGACTTTTATATAGTGTATACAAAGATTATTTTTTACAATTTTTATCCGTTGTAAAGGAGAAAGTCACAGTTCATTTATCCAGGAAAGATAATAGGCTGGAGTTTTCCCTGCGGGGTATTTGTGCATCCGGCAAAGGAGAAAAACCGCTGCGACTCAACGAACCGGTTGAACAGGTGTTGGTGAAAGAAGATAAATTGGATGCCGGCGGCTATCGCAACCTGGTATTTATAGTTCAAACTCACCCAACAGGGTGATACCACTTTCGGGGATAAGCAACGAATTTTGAAGCAAGCTTCAGGCTTGGTTAAATTGAAAAAAATGAGTACTGCAAACATGAACATAAGGGTGGCCATATTTGAAGATGCCAAGCTGATACGGGATGCGTATGAAGCCATACTGAATGGGACAGACGGGTACACCTGCGCAGGATCATTTCCTGACTGTAATTCACTTGATCTGTGCATCCGGAAAAGTAATCCAGATGTGGTGCTGATGGATATTGAAATGCCGGGTACAGATGGTATACAGGCAACTGGTTTTTTATCTGCGCATTACCCGGATATCCGGATACTTATTCAAACCGTTTTTGAAGATGATGAGAAAATATTTGCTGCGGTATGCGCCGGTGCGTCAGGATATATTCTAAAGAACAACGGGCTGGCAAAACTCCTGGAAGCTGTGACAGAAGCCTATAATGGCGGATCACCGATGACCCCGAGTGTGGCCAGCCGTGTATTGAAATTGTTTCAGCAATTTGCACCACAGGTAAGCCAGGAAACAGAAATGATTCTTAGCCCGAGAGAGAAAGAAATACTGGCTATGATGGTGGATGGAAATGATTTCAGAACGATAGCTGAAAAAAGTTTTATCAGTTATGAAACCGTCCGGACACACGTAAAGAAAATATATAAAAAGCTCCACGTTGCTTCAGCCTCCGAAGCCGTTGTAAAAGCCATCCGGCAACGCCTGGTCTGATCTTTCTTTTTTTCCCCTGTATTCTTTGCCTGTTACAAACCTGTTGCAGCAACGGAGATCTGTGGCCGTTGCTTTACATAACTCCTTTTTCAATTTCACCCTGCTGGGGTATATCATCCGTGAGCTGAGAAAAATAGTTTTGACTCCGTTATCAAATCGATCTGCATAACAAACGTCACTAAACGGGAATCAGGATGAAAAAAATAGCTGCCATCACTCTTTTAATTTTTTCAGCCATGTGTTATACAACAGGTACAGCGCAGGGTTTCAACGGGTCATTCAGCGGAAACCAGCCGGGTATTACTTCTTCTGCTATACTTTCTGTTAAGGAGCAGGTATTGAGCGGGTCAGTTATTATCAACGGGAAAAATGGAAAAGTAAATGGATCAGTACATGACAGCACGGCAACCGGTACGGTGTATGATATCGAAATGCAAAAGGAGTATGCATTTTCTGCCAGCATTCAAAAAGGGCAACTCCGGTTTTCTATCGTATTTCCGGAATTAAATAACCAGGCCATCGAACTCCTGCTGCAAAAAGAAACTGTATCTGTAAATGAACCCGGCAAAAGGAGTAACGACAGTCTTCCCCGACATGCAGCTATCCCGGGTTTGTGGCGGTACACAGATATTATCAGCAGCGGCTACGGTGACGGGTACACTTCTTTCTCTACCGACTATTTTATGGAGTTCAAAGAAGATGGTACCGTGCTGTCCTGGACGGGTAAAAGTGGTGGTGGCAGCAGTACTATTTCAATTACCGGTGATGCTTCGGTTAAAAAAGACAAAGCCATCTGGCATACGGAAGCTGATAAACTCTTCTTCACAGATACTGTTACCGGGGAGAAACTGTTTTCCTTTTTTTATGCAGAACCGTCAAAGCTGCTCCTTCATGATGGGAAAGGGAATAAGAAACTTTTTCAACGGGTACGACAATAAACAGCTGCAATAATAGCAACCAATAAAATTTCCTGAACACATGAAACCATCTGTAAACATACTCATCCGTTTTTTACTGTTCGTGCTGGCTCTTCCCTTTACAGGCCAAAGCCTGCAGGCGCAGGAAGAAGAATCCAAAACCACTCGGTTATCACCCAATGAGTTTTCTATTCCTCCTTCCCCGGTCTTCGACCTGATGGGAGTAACTCCTTCACAGATCAACCGGACATCGGATATTAAAAATTTTAAAGTGGACTGGTCTTTCAAGTCATGGCGGCTGAATCCCAACCTGGCTATCCAGTCTCAGCCGTTCTGGGAATTACTGTATAACAGGAAAGACCTGAGTAAATACCAGGCCGCCAGTGGTTTTTTGCGCAAGCTGGCTTCACTTGACCTTTCAATGGGTACAGTACAAAATGAAGAGAATGACCGGCGTATCGGTATAGCCGCCAAGTTTAATCTCATCAAACAACGAGACCCGCTGATGGCAAAGGATTTATATGATGATATCGGCCTGCGGTTTACGGAAGAAAAGAAAACACTGGAGGCGCAACTGGCTGAACTCAGGCAAAAACTGGATACTACTTCAAACATTATGGAGAAGCCCGGCATCAGGAATGAAATTAAAAGTACCGAAGAACAATTAATAACACTTAATACAAGACGGAATACAGAAATTAATAACCGGGCAAAAATTTTTATTGCCGAACACTGGAATGCCGCCTCCTTAGATGTGGCTGTGGGAAGGGTATACACCTATCAAAGCGACAGTGCAGGTACACTTAAAAAACTACGGCTGAACAGGAATACCGGTTTTGGTGTATGGGTCAACGGGGGAATGCCGTTGGGAAAAAAATGGATGCTGTCGGGACTGGTGAGGACTACCTGGTATGAGGAAGAATTGAATTTCCTGCTGCGCAACCAGGTTACACTGGAAGAAACAGAAGCCGCTGCGGTTGCCGATAATAAAATTTATTCGGTGGGTATGAATCTCCGCTATGGCGGCCCCCTCTATAGTTTTTTTGTGGAATTTCTCTATGAGAGAAAGGCATTAAAAACACCGGTGGAAGCATTGCGGGATGTGTTTACAGAGCCGGCCGATATTGAAGTAGTGGAGTCAACAGTGAAATGGACAACGGTTCATCCCAATTCATTGAGCATTGGTGGCGATTGGCGCATCAGCCGTAACGTAATTATTAATTATGGTATGCGCTGGGTGCTGGATGCAAAAGGAAAAACACAGGCATTCATCCCGGTAGCGGGCATATCCTGCATGATGCGATAATAATCACAAAAAAAATAAGTATGAAACGAAACCCCGGATTTTATTCTTTTTGGCTGCTTTTGATAGCAAGTATAACTGTTACTGCCCCAGACAAAGTGCTGGCTGTAAATGAATCCTTCTCCTTTTCGGTGATAGCAAAAGAACGATTCAATAATTCCGGTTTAAAATTGATACATGGACACACCTACCTGATAACTGCTACCGGCACCTGGAAGGATGGCTCCTGCAAAACAACAGATCCTGCAGGATTTAGTTCCGGTGAATGTAATAGTTCCGTTCCCGGTACCTACCTGCTTTTAAAAAACACAGAATACCTGCGCAGGGATAAGAATCAAAATTGGTTTTGCCTGATCGGGGAACTTTTTGACCAGGGTACCAATGTATTCGACAATATGCAGGCGGATCAGCAGTTCAGGATCGGCAAAAGCCGCACCATCACCCCGTCCGTTTCCGGTAAACTCATCTGTTTTGCCAATGATGTGATAACAGTATATGCTAATAACTCCGGGTCAGTACGGGTAACTGTTAAAAGAATCAGTTAAATAAAAACCAGGCCTTAATCATTAAACTCAACTAAATATGAAACGTGTATTATTACTTCTTGTGCTGCCGTCGTTGTTGCTGGTAAACCTGCATGCGCAACAGGGCAAAAATTCTTTTACTACCCAGTTTAATAAAGATGCCACCACGCTGGATAAAAAGAATGCCCTGTTGCTGGGGTATCTGTCCACGATGGTATATGCCGACTATCTGCGTTTTTTATACAGCCCGGTACATGCCGAAGAAAGTTCATTTGTAAAAACGCTGAAAGATGACAGTGAGAAATTTGTTACAGAGTATGTTAAAAAAATGACCTACCTGTTTACGGATGCTCCCGCATTTACACCGTTGGTTACCACAGCTGCCAACAGGGCGGTTATCAATTCGGGGATCAGTTCCAAAAGCCCGCAGCTGATTACTGCTAAAGAACCGGTAAAAGCCGCTGTTACGGAACCGGCCGTTACATTTGATTTCATCAATAAATGTAATCCCAATGGGTATGACCCTGAGGCAATCCTGATCTCAACACCGTCCGTTATATATGTTGTTTTCAGGGGTACAGACAGGGTTTCCTGTAATGTAAGTAAAGCGGGGTACCAGTTTGCCGAATGGCTGGCTTCGGATTTTAAATTCCTGAAAAGAGATGCTTCTTTTCTTCATGCGGGTATCCGGGGACAGGTGCACCGCGGGATGGCGGAAAGCCTGAAAGAACAAAATTTTGCAGACGAACTGGGTGCTGCTATTGCTGCCGTGCATAAGAATAAAGTAACAGGGGCCACTAAAAAAGTATGGATCACCGGTCATAGCCTGGGCGGCGGGCATGCGCAGTTATTTACCTTATTCCTGAAATACAATTATAATATTACTGCCCAGGGACTTTATTTATATGATGCACCTCATCCCGGTGATGCTACTTTTGCTGCGCAACTGAATACCGATATTGGAAAAAGCAGGATACAGCGTTTTGAATTCGGGGATGATCCCATTCCCACATTACCGCCCCAGGCATTTCAGTATGGGCGGTCTGGAACGAGAAATTATTACAAAGATCACAACAGCACTGTGCAGGTGGGTGAGCAAACCCTGTTGGATGATGCAAAGATTTTATGTGCGCTGGGCAACCTGCCGACAACCGTGATTCCACAATTAGCCAGGTTTGAATTTCCACCCTATTGCCCGGGTTCGCTGTGTTTTCATCATCCCACTTTTTTACTCAAGGCCATTCGTCACCAATTGAGTTCATCTGTTTTTCCCTCTTTACCACCTGATGTGCCTTTGCCGGTTGCCGGGCAAAATTGTAACCAGGGAGCATTGACCAAAGCAGCGGATAATAATTTATTGAACAATACGGCCACCGCCATTGAGAATACCATTGCACAGATCAGTTTTAGTGTGGGCAATATTGCCGGCAATCTTACCGGGTCGGTGCCTAATGGCAGGTATAAGCTGGTATGCTACGCTTTTAAAAATAACGCTAAGAAATACCTGAAATGGAACAGTACCATTAACAGCCAGTTGCAGGTATCAACTTCAGGCACTGTTTTCAACCTGGTTCATAAACTGACAGGCGGCTACCAGTTATTTGCTGATGAAGGAAACATGGCCGCCAATGTCAAATTTCTTGCAGGAGTTCCGACTGGCGAAGAGATTAACAATAATATCATCATGCGTCCGAAAGATATTGTGATTGGTGATGAGGAGACCTGGTATTTATTTAAGTTGCCTAATACTGTAAATACGTTTGTTTTTTACAACTGGAATACCAGGAAAGTACTGGATGCACCCGATAATTGCCTTACATCAGGAAGTTGCGGGGTGAATGAGTTCACCGCAAAGGATAATGCACCAACACAGGTTTGGATTTTAGAAAAAGTCAATTGATCATTTTAAATTATTTCTGTATGAAAAAGATATATGTATACGCAGCAATGCTGGCCTGTTTATTTGCACATACCCATGCCGGGGCACAAAAACCACAGCTCTCCAAAGAAAAATTTCAACCGGTAAAAACCACCCGGCTTGCATTTACGCCTTTTACCGTTGCTGATTTTGTAAAGAATGATAAATCAAAAGGACTGAAAGACCTGGTCACTTTACCGAATAAAAAGAAAGTTACGCTGGAAAGCTATCTTAAAACGCTCAATCACATTGAGGGAAATTTATCCGGGATAGGGATAAGCCGTAATCGTACCGAACAAGTAGTGATTGCTTCCAGGTACAAACCGGCTATCACCGCAACTTCGGTAAAGCCGGCACCTGCTGCAGGTGTGAAGACGGCGGCTATAAGTAAATCTGCTATGAGTAACCGGTTCCAACTTGCTAACATGTCCGTTTCGGAAAAAACACTCGCCTTAAATAAACTGAAAGATGAACTGAGTGACCGGCTGCTGCCGGATGCAGATAATCTTCCCAACGAACCTTTTATTACAGAAAAAAATTTTAGCATCCCCGAATTCAAAGTAGCTGACTATGGTGTTACTGTAAAAGCATCCTACACACAGAAAGGAATACTTGATCCTTTCAGCATCAGCAGCCGGCAATTGAATAATGATTCCCTGAAAAGAATTATTAAGAATAGTAATAATGAATTTACCATTGGGTTTAAGATCAATATCAGTACGGATATACCTGCGGTGGGGAATTTTAATATTTATAAACTGGAGTCGGAATTTACCAGTAAAGCAAATAAAGAGCAGAAACATAAGAGCAAAGCAAGGCTGCAGGTGCTGGAACGGGTATTACTGGATGAAAATAAAAGCCCTTCCGGGGACACCTACTCCTTTGATGAGAATGCTATTTATAACACCCGGCAAAAACTGGGAGCAGCTGATATTTTCAGTTATGGGTTAAATGTGCTGTTACCCGTTGATATGTACCTGATGAGTACTGGTGTTGGTGCTGATTTTGATATGGACATCAGTCGTACGGGTGTGGGAGGAACTATTTCTCCCATCATCACGCAATCTATTATACTGGAAACATCTGCCTCTGAAACAACAGGCCCGGCAGCAGACCTCCTGAATTTTGATATACTTGATATTGGGGTGGGCGGCGAACTCCGTCTTTTGCAGGGTGGATTTGATTTAGGTGGTAATGCCGGTCTTACTGTAAGCGGTGGCGGACTGAAGTTCCTCAATGATACCTATACGGCCGCAAGTATAAAGATGCTCCAGGGAAGACTATATACTTTTTATGTGTACCCGCAATTCACCTGCGATAATATTTTTCTACAGGGGCTTGATCCGTCCTGCTGGGTAGCCCGCCGGGTGGAGAATAATTTTTTTGATACAGGTTCCTTTGTTGAGTTTCAACAAGTGCTGGCTGATGAATTCAAAGGGAAAAATCTGAAATGGAAATAGAAGCATAACAAGTATGTACCAGGAAATAAAATGTTCATTATTGCTTTCTTTCTTTGTATACTTGGCGGATGTTGTAACTGCGCAGCAATTTACAGCTGCCACTTACAACATCCGTTTCCGGGAACAGGCTACTGCTGATTATACTCAGTTGCTTGACACCGACTCCAGGCGGGAGTTCAAAAGCCATGTTCAGCTGTATAGCGGCAAACTGGTTGTACAAAAAGCAGGTGTTGACTTCCTGTATATAAAATTCAACATAGACAGCCTACAGGAAAATAATGGGCATCTCGTGTCCACTGGTTGGCAAACGGAATTTTTATTCCGGGAAAACTCAGGCTCGCCCTTATCAGCAACTTTATTTTTTTTAACAGCTCCAACACCCTTCCAGGCAAATTGTGCTAAAATTATCATCAGTAATATTCCTTTTATAAAAAAGCCGGATGAATCCTGGCGAGAGGAACCTTATATTGACGGGATTTATAAAGCTGCTTATTTTTCAAAGGCACATTTACCGGACTGGACAGAACTGGTGAAGCAAAAAAGGCCGGTCTACAAACCCGGTATTGAGCTGTTCAGGAACAGTATCGATAGTTTTAAAGCAACATTTGTTTTTAATAACCGGACCGGATTACTCCGGGATGGATTTATTTATGAAGAGAAAAAACAGAAAATGGGAAACCGGCTGTTATCTGCCGTTGTATCAAACCTGGAGATCAGCAGTACCGGCAACAGGGCCGGTGAAAAAAGTCCGGACCCCGCTATGTTTATTTACAGCATGCCTGTTTATGCCCGTCTTACTTATGCGGAAAGGATGAACAGGATCAGCCGGAAAAATAAACAGGAAGTAGCCCCTGAAAAGCTAAGAACAATAGTGGAAAACAGTACAGAAAGGAATGCAGCTGAGTTAACACAAGCGATCAGGTCATCTATAGTGACAGGTGTTTTACCGGTTGCGCACATCAAAAAGATAATGGATACACTTCCTGTACAAGTACTGTCGTTCCGTATATTGGAAGATGCGCTGGTGGAATCAGCCACACCGGAAGCACAGGCTTTGCTGGCCCACCTGTTGGCACGGACCGGGCAGACAGAGTTTTATTACAAGCGGCTATTGGTAAAGATCGGCGTTACGGCACCACTTATCAATCCGGAATTGATAAAGCGGTTGTTGGAATTAAAAACTGATCCGGTGCAGAAAAGCAGGGCGGCAGTGGCAGGACTGGCCCTTGCCAATAATGCATATATGCTGGCAGAAGATGGAAATCATGCTGTGAGCAGGGATATTATTAATATGCTCGATAGTTTTTTCAGAACAACAGCAGTAACAAAAGAAGATACAATCCAATGGTTGCAGGAAAGTGGCAATGCCGCCAATAAAGCTGCCATACCATTGATACGGTATTGCCTGCAGGCAAAAGACCTGGATTTATTCGATGAGGCAGCTTATGCACTCAGATTTATGGATGATGAAGCGGTGGATACCATCCTGGCTAAACAAATACTATCAACAGCAGCTGACCAGGCAGCGATGATTACCGGTATTTGTAAACTAAGATACCCGGCCCCGGTTATCCGGCAGGCTGTATATGATTACCTGGCGGATAAAGGGGAAACAGAAACAGGCCGCCAGCTGATTGATTATTTGCTTTCCTGGAAAGACGAAATCAGGACAATCAACGAAGAAATAAAAGCAGCCGGTTTTAAGAGTAAGGCAACAGTGGATAAACAGCTTGACCCTTCACGATAATGCGGGTATCACAGTATCTCTGCAAACACGTCTCCCGCTTAAAGGTCTTACTTTGCTTCGTCGGATAAATTTTTTTCTTCTTGTTTCAGCACCGGTTCATTCAGTTGGACGATACGGCGTTTTTTCTGCCGGTTCATCATCGTCATATTCAGCAATTCCACCACAAAGGAGAAGGCCATACCAAAATAGATATAATTCTTCAGGTGCAATTGTTCGGCTGAATGACTGTCCCAGCCTTCGATCACCAAACTTAACCCGATCATCACCAGGAAGGAGAGGGCCAGCATTTTCAGGGTGGGGTGTTTATGGATAAAGCCAGAGATCTTCGGGCTGAATAAAAACATAATCGTCATGGCAATAACCACGGCAGCGATCATGATCTCCACGTGCTTGGCAGTACCACCTGCTGTAATGATGCTATCGAAAGAGAACACCGCATCGATCAGCATGAT
>CADEDV010000012.1:10675-21839 GCA_902826165.1 uncultured Bacteroidota bacterium | reverse complement strand
CACTTTTCAACCGGTTCATGATAATGCTGACGAAGATCACATTATCAATACCCAGCACCACTTCGAGTACCACGAGAATAAAAAAACTGATCAGGCTTTCACTGGTAAATAAATAATCCATTGCTCAATTGGCTTATAACGATTTACAAATATTTTTTACGATCGCAGGCCCTTCATAGATAAAGCCGGTCCATACCTGCACTACTGCGGCACCGGCTGCTAATTTTTCTTTGGCATCTTCACCGGTAAAAATTCCACCCGAAGCCATCACCGGTATTTCACCCTTCAATCGTTCACAAAGGTATTTGACCACTTCCGTACTTCTTTGTTTCAAAGGGGCACCGCTCAATCCGCCTGCGCCAATAGTCGTGAGTCTTGAGTCGGTAGTCGTGAGTCCTTCCCTGCTGATCGTTGTGTTTGTGGCGACGAGTCCGTCTAACTTTATCTCCAGGGCAAGATCAATCACATCATCGATCTGTTCTTGAGTAAGATCGGGAGCTATTTTTAAAAAGATCGGTTTCGCAATGGCTTTACCATTATTGATCATCTGCAAATGCTGTAAAATTTTTCGGAGCGATTCTTTCTCCTGCAATTCCCGCAGCCCCGGAGTATTCGGTGAACTTACATTAACCACGAAATAATCAACATAAGTATGCAGTTCTTTAAAACAAATTTCATAATCCTTCCAGGCCTCTTCGTTGGGCGTCACTTTGTTCTTGCCAATATTGCCACCAATTATCAGCGATGATGGGCGTTGTGCTGTGGCCGATCTCCATTTTTTTAAACGGTCTGCTACAGCCTGCACACCATCATTATTAAATCCCATCCGGTTGATCAGTGCTTTATCTTCTATCAGTCGAAACACTCTTGGCTTTTCATTGCCCGGCTGTGCCAATGGCGTCACCGTTCCAATTTCCACAAAACCAAAACCCAGGGCTTCCAGTTCCCGCAGGTACAGGGCATTTTTATCAAAACCAGCACCAAGGCCAACAGGGTTCGTAAAACGAATCCCGGCCACGATCCATTCCTTGCCGGGATTTTTTTTGGGAGTAAAACAGGCAGTGAGCAGGGGTTTGAAGCCAATGCTACAGAGTAGTTTCAGCCCGTTCATTGAAAAATAATGCACCCTTTCCGGCGAAAACCAAAACAGGATACTGCGAAGAATTTTATACATACCGGCTGCGAAGATAACTGAACTTTTAACAGCCATTTTTGGTTGATATAAGAACTCTGGTTACTTTTGAAATAGAAAGTTGCATAAACAACCATATTTGAGTTTTAGTTGGTTCTTTTATGGGAATAATTCATCCCGATAAAGAAACTTCAAACCTCAAATTCAAAACTTCAAACAATAGAAAATGCAGGAAGCTTATATCGTTGCCGGCTACAGAACAGCCGTAGGTAAATCAAAAAGGGGAGGCTTTCGCTTCACCCGCCCTGATGACCTGGCGGTGGATGTGATCAAAGGATTACTGGCCTCGGTGCCGCAACTCGAAGCCAAAAGAGTGGATGATGTAATTGTGGGTAATGCCGTTCCGGAAGCCGAACAGGGCCTGCAGGTAGGCCGTATCATTGCCGCCCGTGCATTGGGGTATGATGTGCCGGGTTTCACCATCAACCGCTATTGTGCCTCCGGGCTTGAGTCCATTGCTATCGCTACTGCCAAAATAAGAATGGGAATGGCGGAGTGTATCGTGGCGGGCGGGGTGGAAAGCATGAGCATGGTGCCGACAGCAGGCTGGAAAACAGTACCTGCTTATTCCATTGCTAAAGACGAACCCGATTATTATTTAAGCATGGGTCTCACTGCCGAAGCGGTGGCCAAAGAATTCAACGTAAGCCGGGAAGCGCAGGATGAATTTTCCTATCATTCTCACCAGAAAGCAATGGCGGCGATCCAGGCCGGGCATTTCAAATCCGGCATATTGCCTATTCATGTAGAAGAAGTGTACCTCGATGCAAAAGGGAAAAAACAAAAAAGGAATTATGTAATGGATACGGATGAAGGCCCCAGGGCTGATACATCTATCGAAGCACTGGCTAAATTAAAACCTGCTTTTGCTGCGGGAGGTGTGGTCACCGCCGGGAACTCTTCGCAAACCTCTGATGGTGCTGCCTTCGTGATTGTGATGAGTGAACGTATGATCAATGAACTGGGATTAAAACCCATTGGTCGTTTGGTAAGTTCTGCAGTAGCGGGTGTGCATCCCCGTATCATGGGTATCGGCCCTGTAGCTGCTATCCCCAAAGCATTGAAACAGGCAGGAGTGAATTTAGCAGATATTGACCTCATCGAACTGAATGAAGCTTTTGCTTCGCAATCACTGGCTGTTATCCGTGAAGCTGGCCTGGATGCTTCCAAAGTAAATATAAACGGAGGTGCTATTGCATTAGGTCATCCATTGGGATGCACCGGTTGTAAACTCACGATCCAGAACCTGAATGATATGAAACGGCTGAATAAGAAATACGGCATGATCAGCGCCTGCGTGGGTGGTGGCCAGGGTATCGCCGGTATCATTGAGAATATTCAATAAGCAATCGTTCACATGAGTAATAGTTAACCGGGACTGGTAATCTCCCGGTTTTTTTTAGTAATAGCCTGGTGGCAGGTGATCGGCTGGTTTTATAATTTCAGTACCAGGCGTTGTACCTGTTCTTTTGTTTTGTTATTGATGATCTTAATTACATAGTATCCGCTACTTAATTTTTCTGAATTCAGTAAATAGGAACGGCTGAATGTGCCTTTATCAAAAATTGTTTTACCGGAAAGATCACTGACTGAGAAACTGAAAACGCCGCTGTTCCCGGTATATCGGATCAGTATATGATCGGTGGCGGGGTTGGGAGAGACCACGATTTGCCTATCCAGTTGCGGCGAATTTACAGCGGTGATCACATGGTTAAATGCTGCTGATATGGTACTGCTGCAACCATTTACTGTTACCATTACCGTGTAAAGACCTGATACAGGAGGTACTAATGTAGCATTGTTGGCACCGGGTATTGCTGAACTATTCAGGTACCATTGATTACCTGATGCGGCAGATGATTGTAATAAATTTCCATTGAGCGTAATAACAGGAGTGGGAGGAACCGGGTTAACAGTAACTACGATACTATTGGAAAAACCGGTAAAACACCCGCCTGTTATATAACGAACCTGGTAAGACCCCGCTTCAGTAGCAATATAGTTTTGCTGGCCACCGGCTGCTGAAATCAGGTTATTGTTCCTGAACCATTGCAATGTATTGGATGCGATGGAGGAGGTTATGGTTAAAGAATTCCCCTCACAAATCGCTAAAGGCCCTGACGCAGATAAAACCGGGGCCGCCGGTGCTGGCGAAACAGTAATAATAACTGTATCTTTTTTTACACAATTACCTGTGTTAGTCACCTCTAAAAAATAACTGGTGGTGACCAATGGGCTAACCACTGGTGTCTGGTTGCTGGAACTGAAACCTGCCGGGCTGGATGTCCAGCTATAAGTGTTGAATGATGAACCGGTAGTTCCAATCACGGCACTGCCGCCGGAACAGATGTTCTGATCAGGCCCTGCATTTGCGGCGGGTAAACTAAAGACGTTAATATCAATAGTGTCTTTTGCAACGCAGGACCCGGAATTCACTGTAAGGAAATAAGAAGTGAAAACTGCCGGACTTACTACCGGGTTTGCAACCGCAGATGAAAACCCAACCGGAAAAGAACTCCATGAATAGGTATTACTCCCTGAAGCTGCAGTTCCAATTTGCAAACTGCTTCCCTGGCAAATTACATTGTTAGGACCGGCATTAGCAACTGGTGCCGGACCGGCTACTGTAACCTGTATTGTATCTAAACTGGTACAACCAGCCGGATTGGTAACCGCAACATAGTAGGTGATGGTCGCTGCCGGACTTACAACCGGGTTTGGAGTGGAGGCGGTAAACCCTCCGGCACTTGAGGTCCAGGAATAAGTATGATTGAAAGCAGCAAAACCTCCCAGTACAACTGATTGCCCGGAACAGATGGTCGTATCTTTTCCAGCGAGGGCACCTCTTTCATTAAGCATGTTCCGGTAAACATTTGGTGAACCACCCGTGATCAGTTCTGGTTTTGAATCACCATCTATATCAGCAATAGCTGTCGCCGGTCTTGCCCCGGTAATAAGAATGAAAGGAGCATTGGCAGAAGTAAAAGAAAAATTGCCGGACGTACTAAGGTTATTAAAAAGTGCAGTACTGCCAGATGCCCAGCAGGAAGAAAAAAGATCCAGTTTACTGTCACCATCCAGGTCTCCATAGGAGATAGTACGGTTATATCCGCAGGAAGGCAAACCAAATGGGGCAGCCAGTGCAATATTTCCCGGGGTACTGATATTCCTGTAAATACCGGTGGATCCCGGGGCGCCGGGTGTAAACCGTACATCATAACCGATACACACATCGAGTTTGCCATCATTGTCGGCATCAAATAGAGCAGCTTCGCTTTGCGATATCGTATAATGATTGAACACCTGGCGTGCTGCAAAAGCAATACTGCCAATGCTGCTGGCATTCCTGTATACAGTAAAAGTATAGAGGCCCGAGTTGAAGATGCCTCCATCCAGGATCACCAGGTCCGCTTTTCCATCCCCGTCCAGGTCTCCGGTACATACACGGCCATTATATAAACCGGAAACGATATCGATTTTCTGCTCAAATGCAATCACACCATTGATACTTTTATTCCGGTATATGGATATGGTGTTTACATTGGGCCCGGAATTGGTAACCACCATATCAGGCTTACCATCCCCGTCAAAATCATTGAACGTAATATTGGTTGGATTCAACGAAGTTGGGTAATCGGTTTTTGGCGAAAAGACCAGGCTTCCGGCTGTACTGTTGTTTTTGAAAACAGATACGGTGTTTGCATTATTATTCGTTACGGCTACATCCAGTGTACCATCGCCGTCCATATCAGCGGTGGCAACATGCCAGGCCAGCGGGTTATTATTGGAGATAACCTCCAGTGCCGGGGCGAAATTTACAAAACCGCTGGTGCTGGTATTTCTTAAAACAGAAAACCCAAACCAGTTGATGGATACAATATCGTTCTTCCCATCATTATCCATATCGCTGATCACCATATTACCGTATAATGATTCGGAGGCTGTTGTACCGAGACCGAAATTTTTGGCCCTGTCAAAAGTGAATTCAGAAAAGCGGCAAGCTGCCGGGAAAGTGATGGTAAATCCTTTTGATGAATATGCGGTGTGACGGTTGATAGTAACGGAAAGTGGATCTACGGTAGCACCTGCAGGCACTGTTACGGTTAGCTGGGTGGTTGTTGCGGTTAGAACCTGGGCTTTTACTGAGCCAAAGTAAACGATATTGTCATTTGTTACAGTACTGAAATTTATACCGGTAATAGTAACTGTTGTTCCTGCGGGACCATGGGTCGGTGAAAACGAGGTGATCACCGGCGGGGGAAAAGTGATAAAGCCGGGACGTGAGCCGGTTCCTGTTGCGGTGGTGACGGTTACATTTCCATTCGCACCGGCACCAACTACAGCGGTGAGCTGGTTGATGGAATTAACAGTAA
Organism: uncultured Bacteroidota bacterium; assembly: GCA_902826165.1. Lineage (GTDB taxonomy): Bacteria > Bacteroidota > Bacteroidia > Chitinophagales > Chitinophagaceae > CADEDV01. Next base: position 16,274 of record CADEDV010000012.1, on the reverse strand, counting down.
AAGAAGTGGCGGGTATTCCACCAAAACTTACAGCAGATACATTCGCAAAGAAATCGCCTGTAATGGTAACAACTGTTCCGGTACCCCCGGAAACTGGATTATAGGAAGTAACAACAGGTGCCGGGTAAGGAACGGCTATAAACTGCGGGTACTTCCGTAATGTGTCGCTGAGTACACCATCAGATACAATAAGTGTAACGGTATCCTCACCCAGGTAAATATTATGTAAATAGGAACTGTTGTAAGAGGTACTAATAGTTGTACTGTTTACGATCCAAGTGTATTGATAACCAGGCTTTGAATAGTTTCTCAGGTTTACGGTATTGGTGAGGTAAAGATTGGTGGTATCCACCAGGAACAACGCAGTAGGAACAGGTGCACCACCATTAGTCGTAAGCTCTAAGTAACCGTGGCCGCCACCAGCCCAAAACTGGTTATTATCCCTGATATGAAGGTCATAGTGACTATAGCCCAGGTAGGTATAGTTATTACTCCGCAACAGTCTTTGCCATACTTTTCCTGAATCAGTGGTAAGTAGTGTGATATAGGGATCCTTAATGGCAATACCTGTACTGTCGTTGATAAATCTCATTTTTTCGCAAAGAAATGGCTGTACCTGGTTATTGGTTTTAATGGTCCAGTTTGCTCCGCTGTTTGATGTATAGTATAGAGTACCACCATCATTATTATTCATATTCAGCCACCCTTTTGCTGAAGTAAGGAAGTGGGTGTAATTAACCGTTCCTGGTGGTAAGTTCATGAATGTCCAGTTCGTACCGGCATTGTTTGTTTTCCTGATCTTCGAGGCCTGGGAACGGCAAATGGCAAATACATTGTTATTATCCGCTGCCTCCAGGTAATCAAAATATGAACCCTCATCGATGAGTGATACGGCCCAGTTGGCTCCCTTGTCAGTTGTTTTTAACACCCTGTCTGCATCAATAGCATAACCAACCGTATTTTGCTGTGGAAAAATCATGTCCGTTATACCTGTTCTTAATTGGAAGTTGTTATACTGGGAATGATACACTAGTTTAAAATTATTGCCCCCATTGATGGAATATAGAATGGATGGAACAAGACCATAATGACCGAATACAATCACCGTATCCTGGTTAAAGGATTGCAGCCCGTTGATAACAAAGCCAAAAGTCAGGTTGACGGAATAGCCATTGTAGTCAACATTTGTTAAGGTGATCGGTTTTTGTATATATGTTCTTCCTGTGTCAGTGGTAAAACCAACCCAGTCACTAAAACCAACATAGCCTGAAGAGGCAGAGTAAAAACTCATTTTGTTGATGTCATTATCCTCACTGGGTTCAATATGGATCTGCCGCATTTGTGCAGTTGCCTTTGCTGAAAAGAACGCTACAGTAATCAAAAGAAGGACAGGGAAGAAGAACTGTCTTTTTTTATGTGCTCTGTCTGACATAACAAGTGTTTTCATGGTAAAAGCCGGTTGCAAATATCTCCGAGGTATAAGAATAAATAGCTATACAAGTTAATAAACAGAACTGATAAATTAAAACACTGAGTATGATTGCTTGCGTGGGTGGCAGCTATGGTATATTATTGCGGAAACCTTTCTTTCATCGCCGTTTTTATCATTGTTTGATATTCTTTCAGCTCTTCCGCAGTTGGCGGCAACCCGGTTAATAGATGAATTTGCCCGGCGAAACACTTGTTCCAAACCTTTACGCCTGATCTTCTCAATTTAGCTGCGTATAAAATGCCATCATCCCGGAGCGGGTCAAACTCTGCATGGATGATCACAGCAGGCGGCAGGTCTTTCAGATCTTCTGTGAGACCGGGCGAAACTTCCGGGTGGTTGTATTGACCGGGTGCATACAATTCAATAGCAAAATAGCAGCCTGCTTTGGTTTGCCAATAACCGGTGGCATTTTCCTCGTAAGAAACAGCCGTTTCCATATTGCGGGGACTGAGATCGGCAGGCAGCCCGTTCAATACCTGCAGCTTAATTTTATTATGGATGCCTTCTTTCTTTGCTTTTTGTGTTATCACCGCCACTAAATTGGCACCGGCACTAAATTGGCACCGGCACTGTTTCCGATCAGTGCAATACGGCTGGTATCCCCGCCCCATTCACCTGCATGAGCAGCAATCCATTTAAAGGCATTGTAACTGTCATGTACCGCAGCAGGAAATTGATGTTCGGGAGCCACCCGGTAATCAACGGCAAAAACAATGGCCCCATACGTTTTTGCATCCTGCCACAAAGAGTATTCTAACCCCTTCAATAAAGGCAGGAAAAAACCACCGCCATGATAATTGATGATAACAGGAAGATTGTTGGCATGCGAAGGATTAAAGATCAATACCGGAATACTGTCAGCTGTTATTTTGATTCGTTGCACATCTTCTTTTGGATAGGGGATTGGCGGCGGTCCTGTTAACCGGATCTGTTCAATAGGTATCGTACGGAGTTCTTCGATGGTCAGGTCTTTATTCCCGATCATCTTTAAGAAAGCAGCCACCCGGGGATCCAGTTGCTGGGTGCCGCAGGATTGGGCAACAAGCAGTTGCTGGTTCACCATAATGATAATGACCAGCAGAATAAGGGATAATAGCTTCTTCATAGATCAATAAGTTAGTGTATAAATAAATTCCGGTGAACAGTCCTAGCTGATCATTCAATTCTTTCACCAACTTTTTTCTCCTGCTTAATCAATGGGTTCCCAGAGTTGGATTTTGTTTCCTTCCATATCTAATATGTGAACGAATTTTCCATAATCATAGGTTTCTATTTTGTCAACGATGGTTACGTTTTCCTTTTTTAATTCCTCCACCAATGCTTCCAGGTTCTCTACCCGGTAATTGATCATAAAGTCCTTTTCAGAAGGGGCAAAGTATTTTGTCGTTTCGGGAAACGGTGTCCACTGTGTCTGTGCTTTCTTCGTGCTGTCTGTACCTTCATACCACTCAAAGCTGGCCCCATAGGGGTTGGTATTTAAACCAAGATGTTTTTGATACCATTCGGTAATTTTTTTCGGGTCTTTGCATTTAAAAAAAACGCCCCCGATACCTGTTACTTTTTTCATTGTTGTTGTTTTTTCATGTTGTGTTGAAATGACTGTCTTCAATGCGAAGCCGGACAGGAAAGCTGCTGTAATAACCAAAATTAGTAATGATCTTTTTTTCATTTGCTGCAATATTTGTCATTTAGAATATCGTTCGTAACGCAAACGAGAAGGGCTTTGCAGTTATTGTTATTTGCTGTCATACACAGATGAGTTTTGTTAGTTGATCTTAACCTGTTTGTTATTTGGCCGGTACGGGTCTGGAATATTTTGATGAAGTTAAGAATTACTGCCCTCCGTTGCTTTTTCTGCCCGGATTGAACCAGGAAAGCCTGATGCTATTTATTGGCAAGGACTACAATATCCATTGCGTTTACAGTAATTGGGCTACTGATTGTTTTTTTGGTAAATAGATTTTTATATTGCTGCTTTTTCAATTCCGGATGGGTGAATGACAGTGGGCCGTTGCTGCGGTTAATGATAACAATCACTTCTTCAGTACCCAATTTACGGGTAAATGCATACAGTTTTTTTTCATCATCGGTTACCAAAGTACTGTAGCTGCCCAACCTTATAGATTTATACTGCTGGCGTATGCCGATGAATTTTTTGTACCAGTCAAATAAATTCTGGTCGAATACCACTTCATCGGCGTCATGTTTACTTTGATTGGGATTAAAGGTTTCCGCATCATATTGCTGATTGGGCCACAGCATTGGTTTGCGGCAGTCGGGGTCGTTGCCTCCCCACATCCCCGCTTCATCGCCATAAAAAAACATGGGCGATCCCAGGTAAAGCATTTGAAACGCTATGATCAGTTTTTGCTTTTGTCTTTGTTCCGGTGTTGGTTTCCGGGCATTATAATTTCTGTTGTTGCTCTTTTGGCTCCAGTTAAAATATTTGCCCCAGTTACCAAATTTTTCTCCGTCAGGATTTGCCACCGCACTGGCAAGGCGGGTTGCATCATGACTGTTCATCAGGTTTTGCATATTGAAAGCCACGTCTTCGCCAAAAGCTTCCCGTAATTCTTTCAGCTTGTTATCAAACTGCGTAACTGTTGAACCGCTTGTATCCTGCACAAAAAAATCATGCACAATAAAGGCAAAATTATAATTCATCGTAGCATCAAACTCGTCGCCCAGTAAATAAGGCCTGGTCTTTTCTATAGGATCAACCAGCTCGGCTGTTAAATAAGCTGTTGGATTGATGCTGCGAACCCATTTGCGCCAGTCTTTCCAAAACGGATGACCAACATTATACGCCACATCCAGCCGCCAGCCATCAATGCCATAAGCAACTCCTTTATTCATCGGGTTCATCCAGCGCATCGTAGAATTAAAAATATATTCCTTTGGCCCTGCAACAATACCGTTACTATCCTCTTTAAATTCAGGCAGTGTTTTTACACCAAACCATCCTTTGTAGTCGAACTTTGTACCTGTTGCACTATCCCGCCAGCTTTTAATATCGAACCAATCTTTGTAGGCAGATGCCTGCTGATTTTTCACAACATCCTCAAAGGCAAAACTCTTTACCCCTATATGGTTGAAAACTCCGTCAAAGATGATGTACATCTTTCGTTTATGCACCTCTTCAATCAGCTTCAGCGCCAATAAATCTGCCTTTGTCCATACCCAGGTTTCCGGCTTCAACGGATCTTCTTTTTTCATCATTTCAATATCCCCATTTGGATCAGGTCCAAATGTTGGGTCAACATGATGATAACACAAGGCATCATATTTATGGGAGGAGGGAGACCAGAAAATGGGCGTCATATAAATCGCATTTACACCCAGCGATTGTATGTAGTCAAGTTTGTTCAGTACTCCCTGCAAATCCCCGCCATACCTTCTCCGCTGAATATTGTAGGAAATATTTCTGCCATTTTTTAGTTCGTAAGGTTGCAGTTGATACCAGTCACTTGTCCACGGATGGACCTGGAAAGCGGATGTGTCGTCAAAAGGATATGCTCCGTTCTGGTCATTTACTTTCGGGTCATTAGCCGGGTCTCCGTTGTTAAACCGTTCAGGAAAGATCTGGTACCACACAATGCCCTTGCTCCACTGCGGGGCAAGATTATTTTGGGCAAGAGCCGGCAATACACATACTAACAGGACTTGAACCTGGAGAACGGTTATCAGGAAATGTTTTTTCATGTTTGTAAAATTTGAAAAGTACTTGTACACAACGCAGAGTAGGACAGGTGGACAGAAACTCAATAAAACCTGCCGGCAGACAGGTTACAGAAGTTGAAGGTAAGAACAAATGCGCAATAGAATTATGTCCGCAGACACCCGCTGCCGGTAGCGAACTGCCCCGCCTTTACGTTTACAATTGTGGTTAATGAACCGCTATTGCAATTACTTTTGTTAGCTGTTAGCATTGTTTATGGTGAAGCCACCATACCTTCATTTTTAACGGGGGTAGTGATACATTTGTGAGTCAGTTTGCATTCCCCCTCAGGTTCCACTGGTTCCTGTCTTCACTTTTCCGGCCCGTTTATAACAGGCAATGATCACCCCGGTTGTTGTAACTGTATTTCTGGTTAATGTAAAGGATGC
>CADEDV010000012.1:2312-10575 GCA_902826165.1 uncultured Bacteroidota bacterium | reverse complement strand
ACGGTGTTTTTCCAACCCGTTTTTTTCCTCGTCTTCGACAAAATGTATTTTGTACCGTTGTTGATACCCGGCCAAAAGTTGGCATGATGGGGCCAGTAGTGCTCCCATATCTCAAATGTTTTTCTGCCCAAAAGATAATCGGCAGGATGTTGCAGCTCTTTTTGCAGCACTTCACCATAAATTTTGTCACCATAGGGTGCTGTCCAGCCGCCATATTTAAAACCACCTGATATATCTTCCTTCGGTCCGCCGGGCGCCTGCATGACGCCGTCTAAGGAGATCATGGATAAGACGATTATTTTTCTCATAGAATTTCCTGTTTAGTACTATTTAAATGTAGTAAATAAGTAATTCTATAGAGCAGGTTGAATACGACAGTCATAGTGGGTGAATGCGAAAGGTAGTGATTGCCAATAGCCGGAGTTAATTGGTGATTTAAATTTTAAGTACGATGAGACAGGTGACAAGGCACAGCTTCACAGCCCTGTTTTTCCCGGGAAATCGTTGGTTGTATTCTTTTTGAAAATGATCTCCGGTAAAAAGCAACAATAAAAACCGGCACTATAATTCCCTGCCAGCTAACTGAAATTTCTTTCTTCTGCTGTTTCTTTTTTTAGTACAAATGAATTGCCGGCAAACAACGTTTGTGTGGGATAAGCAAATTCGATCTTTTCTTTTTCAAACCGTTCCAGAATCTCGATGTAAATCTTTTGCTGAACATCCATATAGATATTATAATCACTTGAGTTAATATAATAAACAGTCTCAAAGTTGAGACTGAAATCTCCAAATTCTGAAAAATGGCTCCTGTCAAAATCGGCGTTTTCTTTACTTCCGATGATCTCGTTTATCATACCCGGGATTTTTTTTATAAGTTCTGCGGATGTCTGGTAAGTAACTCCCGTTTTAAAAACCACCCGCCGCCGCTGCATGCGTTTAAAATTATGCAAACGTGAATCGGTAAGGTCTTTGTTTGAAAACACGATCTGCTCTCCGCTAATAGCTTTTACACGGGTAGTTTTTATCCCGATATATTCCACGGCCCCGATTTTATCCCCCACAATAATAAAATCACCGATTTCAAAAGGACGGTCAAAGAAAATAACAAAATAACTGAAAAGATCACCCAGGATTGTTTGTGCAGCCAGTGCGATGGCAATACCGCCAATTCCAAGTCCTGCAAGAATGGTAGTAACATCATAGCCGGAATTGTTTAAAAGAAAGACAATGCCCAGTATCCAGATCACCCCTTTTAAAATCAGGATAAGACCTCTTGCCTGTTTCTGTTTCGATTCGCTGCCTTCTTCCCTGCCGATAAAACTGTTAATCAGGTAACTTATAAAGGAGGTAACCAGGCGAAGTATGTAAAATGTACTGACGAATAAGATGACCACATGCAACACATGGTCTGTTGTTGAATTAAATTCCAGGTATTGGAGGGCAAAGTACACAGTGATGAAATACAACAAGGGGATTACCGTCGTTTCTAATGTAAGTAAGATAAAATCATCAAAAGTACTTGCTGTTGATGACGTCCATTTCTGTAACTTCTTTAATGCCGGTTTCTTTAAAAGTTTTATTAATAAAAATACTGTAACGATAATTCCAATGGCTATAGCCCAGTCTTTTAACGGGTTGCCAAAAAATAATTTGTCCCAAAACATAATTAATTTTTTAAATGAATAGTAAAGGCAAATTCGTTGTTAATGCAAATAGTAAGGCATTTTGTGGCAGTTGCCAAAGAAGGGATGAAATTTTAACAGTCTCCCTCTACAAATCAAATGTTCATTTTTTTTGAAACGAAAGGCATGAAGCTGTCATACAGATGCTGTTAGGCGACAGCAAAAAACACAATGTGACCGGTTTGCCTTATTCTATTGTTTAACGTTTCTTACTTATTTGTATGGCAACTGCTGGTTACTTCAATTAGTGCCTTTCCTGTTATTTTTTTAGTTCATCCATTTCTTTTTTCTGGCTGGCATATTCATCTACCGGATCAGGAAGAATTTTTACGATAGAATTTTGCAAAGCGATAACGGACGAAGCTGAATACAAACCAATGCCGCTGCCTGAATAGGTATAATCCATCAATGTTAATATCACAATATCATTTATTGACAATTCAATATAATGCCCATAACGTATCAGTTTGAAATAAAAAGTGTTTTTCCGGATTGCATAGAAAAAACCGGATTGAATATTATTGAAAATAAAATTTTGCCGGTTATTCAGCGGATTAAATCCCCAGGCTCTTATTTCTACCAGCCCGTGTAACATGTCAATTGAAATAAAGTAGCCGTTCCCGTATTTATCAATATCACATACCAATCCCAGTTTGCCCATACCTTCTACTGTGAGCAATCCTTCCCAGATATAACTGGTTGACGGTTTCTCAAAACAAAAAATTTCATACCCTCTTTTTGATTCAAATCTCCAGTGATCTGGTTCAAGGGAAGAAGAAGAGGCAGGATTGGACAACAGGTGTTCAATTTCTTTAATGGCACACTGCTGTATTGTTTTGGTAACCATCTCCTCCCAGCGGTAATAGGTTTTTAAGATTAATCGCCCGTTTTCATCAGCATCAATTTCTTTAGGGGGGGGCAACACACGCAGCGCATCAATTTTACCATATGCATAAAAGAAATTATAAACCAGCAGGTGATTTCCATCCTGTACAATGCGGGCTGCATAGTTTCCCTGGGGTAAAAGAATATCCAGGTCAAATGACTGGTAATCGCCAAAGAATGCTGCTGCCGACCAGTATCTTACTTTAATATCTTCCCGTATGGAGCCAATTAAATAAAAACGGTTGTGTAATTGAAATATACAGGGACATTCAATATCATCATACACCATCGGGTATAATAACGGGGGAAGGCGTTCAACTATATCATTTGTAATTTTCACAATACCTACACAACCCCTCCGGCTAACCGGCCCGGTTGTACTGCGGGCACAGATAAGCAAATACACTTCCCCTTCATGCTCAAACCGGAAGGGATCCCGGAAACTTATCCATTTCCTGGGATTGGTATTGGAAGCTTCATAAAAAATACCCTTTGATTCAATGGGAAAATTTACTTTTTTCTTTTTTTTCCAGTCAATCAGGTTATCGGAAACAGCTAACCCGATTCTTGAAATGCCACCACGGTCCCTTCGCTGTAAACCGGTGTAATACATTTCAAACCGGCCATTCACTTCACATACATGCATGGTCCACAACATATCATCATCCCATTCACCCGGGTTGCCAACAAACAATGCATTATTTACTCTTCTCCATGATATGCCATCAATGGAAGTTGCGTGAGCAATATAATCATGATTGGGGATGATCAGGTGAAATAAATGATATACGTCATTATGTATAATCACAGTTATATCACCAATTTCCCAATCACTGAATCCTGATCCTGAGTACATTTTGATTTTTTTGTTGTTGTGTAAATTTACTAAATATGATTTGATTACTTTTACCGTTTTCCACGCTAAATGAATAATGAAATGAAAGAAGGTTATTACATTCAGTTATTCAGTCCGCATGGACTTATCAGGTTTAATGATCCTGAAATTGGAAGAGATAAGGATACAGGAGGACAGGTTAAATATGTACTTGAATTATTAGAAAGCCTGTCCCAGCATCCGCAGGTAAGAAAAGTAGACCTCTTCACCCGTCGAATTGTTGATAAACGTGTTTCTTCTTCGTATGAAAAAGAAATTGAAACTGTCAATGAGAAGGCACGGATTGTTCGAATAAGCTGCGGCGGCAATACCTACAGGCAAAAAGAAACTTTATGGGATCACCTGGATGAATTCATTGATAAAACACTCCGGCTGCTGGACCAGGAAGCCGATTTTCCTGACGTGGTTCATGGACATTATGCAGATGGTAATTACCTGGCCAGCCAGATCAGCGAGATTTTTGGTATTCCCTTTATTGCGACAGGACATTCACTCGGCAGGAATAAAAAAAGTATGCTGCTGCAGGAAGGAATGCTGCCAGAAAAGATAGAAGAGAAGTTTAATATGCAACGGCGTATTGAAGTGGAAGAGAATACGCTGCAAACAGCAGACGTAATTGTTGTAAGTACACAGCATATTATCAACACGCAATATGCGGTGTATAATAATGCAGCATCGGCAAGGTTTAAAGTAATTCCTCCGGGTGTAAATCCTGAAATATTTTACCCTTTTTACAGGTTAGATATGCCATCGTTTAAAATGACAATTGAGCAGGAACAGGCATTCTACCGAGTTAATTCTGATATCGACCGCTTTTTATTCAATCCGGCAAAACCATTAATTCTTTCTATTGGCAGAGCCGATAAACGAAAAAATTTTGAAACCATTATTCAATCATACGGGCAGGATAAAGAATTGCAGGCTATGGCCAACCTGGCGATTTTTGCCGGTGTACGAAAAGATATCAGCCAGATGCAGCCAGATGAGAAAGACATCTTAACCAACCTGCTGTTATTAATGGATAAATATGATCTGTATGGAAAAATGGCCATCCCCAAAAAGAATGATCCCAAACTGGATGTTCCTGAAATATACCGTATTGCAGCCCGTAAAAAAGGTGTATTTGTGAATGCAACACCAGGTGAAAATTTTGGATTGACCATCATTGAAGCAGCAGCCTGCGGGTTACCTGTTATTGCATCGCCAACAGGAGGGCCTAAAGAGATTCTTGAGCAATGTGATAATGGAATGCTGGTTGATGTAGGCAGCCCGGAAGAAATTGCGACCGCACTTAAAAAAATTATTGCTGACCAGGTATTATGGGAGAAATATTCAGGCAATGGAATTATCGCCACCAGTCAATTGTATTCATGGACTTCATTTGCTGACCGGTATATCAAGGTGATCAACGAACTCTTTCAGCAGAAAAATGATGAGTCTCTCCATTTCGTGAACAAAACTGCCTATGGAAAAAAACTGGCCACAGCAGAATTATTCATTATCTCCGACCTGGATGGCACGTTGGTGGAAGGCAACAATACAGAGGGGTTGAAGGAATTTACGCAATGGATAAATGAGAACAGGCAGAAGGTTGTATTTGGAATAGCCAGCGGCAGAAACCGGCAGATTACGGAACAGGCGTTTGAAAAGTATGATTTGCCCAAACCGGATATTCTCATTTGCTCAGCCGGTTCAGAAATTTATTATACGGATAAATTTATACCGGATAAGGGATGGGAAAGCCATATCAACTACCAGTGGAAAAGAGAGGAACTCCAGCAGGAATTAATGAAGTTTCCGGGTATACGGTTACAGGAAAAAGAAGCACAATGGAGATTTAAGCTCAGTTATTATGTAGATGATAGTTTTGATAACGATGAAATGGCGAACCTGTACCAGTTTCTTGATGAGCGAAAGCTGAAAGCGAAAATATTGCTCACAGAAAACAAGTACCTGGATTTTTTGCCTATGCGTGCCAGTAAAGGAAATGCAGTGCGGTACCTGAGTTATAAATGGAGAGTGCCCTTGCAAAAATTTATTACTGCGGGAAATAGTGGAAATGATAAGGATATGCTTACAGGGAAAACAAAGGGAATTGTTGTAGCCAATTACAGCCCGGAAATGGAGGAGCTGAAAAGTAATAAATTTATTTACTTTACCCGGTACCCGCTTTCAACCGGTGTGCTGGAAGGAATTAATTTTCATATTTCTTAAATGAGCGGAGTAGTTTGTATCCATCAAACAAGTATTCAAAATTTTTGAATAGGCCCCAGGGGTTAAATTTTTTTTTCGTCAGTTAGTTTTGCCCGATATCTTAACCCCGTCTTGTATGGCCGCCTGTAGTATAATAGTGTTTATATCTTTTAGAGTTTTGAACCTGATGCAATAACCGGTCACAGTTGCCTTGCCCAGTTTTTTACCATAGGTATTGGCTAAATATGTTTTATCCTTGATGCCCATGATGTAGACGGAGATCCCGGCTGTGTTGGCACTCAAACCAATTTGATAAAACTCCCGGGTTGTTCCGCCTGCATATTTAATGCTGTAAGAGCCGTACCCGATATTTGGATTAGAAACAATTTTACCTGTATCGTCTTTACCATCCAGGAACCATAATTTACATGTTGGCAATACTTGAAGTATTTGTTGATGCAGCTCCTGCATGTCACTGCGTTTAGTTTCAGGCTGGCTGGCAATATATTGTTTGATTTGTTCTTTTATGTTCATAAAAATATAGAATTGAGTATTGCCTGTTCTGCCTTTTTACTACCCGGTGTGCAAAACCGGTAAGTTATTTTAAAAAACCATTTAAGTAATTCAGGATAGTAGTTGTCTCCATCATCAGGCTCACATGCCCTTGTGCAGGCACAATAGCCAATTGCGATTTTGGCATGGGTTGCATGTCAGCAAAAACACCACCTCCAAGCAGGTGATATGTTTTCATCAGCTCTGTTTTATCTGTTCCATCATTATCACCGGCAATAATCAGTACAGGTGCAGCTATTTTTGCAATATTAGTATCGCCTATATTAAATTTTTCACCGGCATGCGCAATCATTTGAGTTACAAATTTTCTCCAGTTGTTTTTATCAGGTGCTACACTGTCATATTCTATTTTCATGGGTGTATTGTCAAAAAACTCAGGTTTAAAATCCTTCAACGCATCATTGCCTATCGGTAACCATCCATCCGATTTATAGGTAGATGATATGATTACTAACTTTCGTAACCGCCCGGGGCTTTGCACAGCAAACTGGTAAGCCACAGTGCCGCCCATACTATATCCTGCTACGTCTGCGCTGTCTATTTTAAGATAATCCATCAGCTTTTCTACATCTTTTGCCAGCGTTTTAATATCAAATTTTCTGTCAGAATAAGGAGTATGCCCGTGTCCCTGCATTTCAATGGCAATTACTTTCCTGGTTTTTGAAAGTTCGGGTATCAGTTGTCCCCAGTTCATGTTGATCGTGTAAAATGCCCCATGTAACAGAATGACAGGCTGTCCTTGTCCATATACTTCGTAATAAACCTTGATCCCATTAACAGGAGCGTAACCGCTGCTGGAAGGCTTGATTGGTTGACCGTTTGATACAGGTGCTATAGACATAATTGCAATTATTAGTATTGTTCTGAGAGGATTATGTGTTTTGAGAAAATTTTTCATAACGCTGCTTACAGTTTAATTTATCGATAATACAAAGCCAACAATTACTTGTCCCTTAGTTTTGGGCAAATTCCACGATCCATTCAATACCGTATTTGTCCCTGAAACAGCCAAAATAGGTTCCCCAGGGACTATCGCCAATAGGCCCTTCTATTTGCCCTCCCACAGAAAGGCCGTTAAATAATTTGTTGGCTTCTTCTTTACTTGCTGCACTTATTACAATTTTACTCCTGTTCTCATTTTCGTTTGTTTTTCCCATGATCTCCGGAACATCATTTCCCATTAACATACTGCCATTACCGGTGGGCAAAACAATATGCATAATTTTATTTTCTTCTTTTTCAGCTACGGGGAATTCAGGGCCTGCAAGGTCTTTGAAGCGAATGATCTTTGTAAATTCTCCGCCAAATACGGATTGGTAAAAGGTAAATGCTTCTTCGGCATTTCCGTTGAAATTAATGTGAGGATTGATAAGTGCCATAAGTGCTGTTTTGTATGTTTAAAAATTCGTTTGTTTTTATTTGTTTTAACTGCCGGTGAAAACGGCAATTATTTTTTCGACAAATTTGCCAATAGATTTTCGAGGTTGACAAGAGACATTTTCATTCCAATAGTAAAGCCATCCAGAACTCTTTCTAATCTTTCGAGTGATTCGTTGTAAATCGCAATGTTCACTGTTGTTATTCCGCCGTCTTCGCTGAAAGTATGATCCCACTCAGAACCCGGCAATTCCGGGTTTTCAGCTGCGTCTGCAAACGCATTATGCATTTTAAAGTTGTTTTTCGGCGTAATGGAAGTGTATTCCTGGATGGCCCAGCGTTCTGCTCCTTCAGGACTTATCATTGCATAAAATCGTTTGCCACCCACTTTAAAATCCTGGTATTTTGTTTTGGCGACCATTGGCTTTGGCGCAATCCATTGGTCAATCAATTCTGCTTTGGTAAAAGCATCCCATACCAGCGAAAGTTCAGCATCAAATTCCCTGGTTATGAATACCATTTTTGTGGGTTTGTCAACGGTAAAATCAAACAGTAAGTCGCTCATTTTTTTTGTTTTTTAATTGTTGCCAATACGTTGTCGAGTTGATTGAAGCGGGTTTCCCAGATCTTTCTGAACTGGTCGATCCATTTATCGATC
>CADEDV010000012.1:0-2212 GCA_902826165.1 uncultured Bacteroidota bacterium | reverse complement strand
TTGATTGAAGCGGGTTTCCCAGATCTTTCTGAACTGGTCGATCCATTTATCGATCTCTTTCATTTTTTCAATTTCAAGTGAGTAATAAATTTCCCGGCCTTGTTGTTCCTGTTTCACCAGTTCGCATTCGGTGAGGATGCGAAGGTGCTTGGAAACAGATTGCCGGGTAGTGTGGAAATTATCGGCAAGGGCATTCGGCGTCATGGCCTGCAATGCAAGCAGGGTGATAATGGCCCGCCTGGTCGGGTCGGCGATGGCCTGGAAAATGTCTCGGCGCATAAGTTTATAATTTCGTTGTGAAGCCAATCGGTTGCAAATATATGCGCAACTATTCGGTTTCGCAAATTTTTTTTAAGAAGAGTGTGTAGTACCCGGAAATTGCAGCTGCTGTTATCAGTGTAGAGCCAGTGATAAGCTGTTAAAAGAGGTATCCGTCTGAAGATGGTTCATCTCAGCGGTTCGTTGTTATGGCCTGTCCACTATGTAATTCAGTTCTGTTACCCCACAGGTAAATGGCCGGGTACTCACCAGCTTTAGCTTTGTTTTTTCTTTGATACCTGCAAACAACGGAATGCCACGCCCCAGGATAACGGGATTCACAAACAGCCAGTAGCCGTCAATTAAGTTCAGTTGCATAAATGAATGGGTAGCTGTGGGGCTGCCAAAAAGCAAAATTTCTTTACCTGCCTGTTGTTTTATTTCATGGATGCTCTCCGGAAGGTTATCGCTGATAATTGTTGTGTTCGGCAAAACGGCATCCTTCATTGTTTTGGATACAACAACTTTGTGAACGGTGCTATACCACCTGGAATGTTCAATGTCATGCCGGGTAGCATTGGGCTTGTCAGCTGCAGTGGGCCAGTAATTTTCCATCATCTGGTAAGTTACCCGCCCGTATAAGGAAGTGTCGCCTTCGCTGATCCGCTTACCGACATGCGCAAAAATTTCTTCATTTACTTTGATCCAGTCCATTTCCCCGTTTGGCCCGGCTACAAAACCGTCAAGGGATATATGCATAAAGGAAATTATTTTTCGCATGGGTTCTTTTTATGGTTTGTTATGTAAGCCGGGACAGGTGCCGGGTAAAGATAGGAAAACAAGCTTTGATAGCAGTGTGTAACAAATTGTTGAAACAGGTATTTGCAGTAGTAAAAAACAACAGCTTGTATCAACCCAATTACTGCTCAGCTAAACCGTAAAAAAAATTGGCTTTTTGCTTGGTTTTTTACACAGTTCATGTTGTATGCAGTTTTATTGTCCGTCGCATCCTTCCCAAAAAACAAATTTCATGTCTTCACTAATTGCATAAGCATAAGACGTTTCATCGCCGTCTTCCTTATTGTTAATCCTTACCAAGTAACAGGTTTTGCCGTTTTGAACCCATTGCCTTTCCAATTCTATGGTGTCCCCTTGAAAGTTCAACTTCTTGGGCAATTTTACCTTCTTACTTTTCTGAAACAGTTTTTTTGCAAAAATCAGTTTCGGAGTATATACTGCTTGCTTTTTTTCAATTTGGCGAAGGCTGTCTAGACGGCTTTCATAGGTTTCTTTGTCTATTTTTTGACTAAAAAATTCCGAAAAAAGTTTAGTGAGGGGTTCTGATGGTGTCGGGTTTGAGTTTTCGATTTCAAATAAAGAGTCGTTGCGATAAATAAATTCAGTTTGATGATAGGATGAAACATAGATACGACCATCATCGTCTACGCTCTTAACAAATTGCGTCACTCCAAAATGTTCGTTTTTAAGAATGTCTTTAAACTCTTCCAACTCTTGATACCAGTCCATTGCAGATGTCCATATTTTAATGGTGTCTCCAAAAGTGCCTTTCATAAATAATAAAGAGTCACAATTGTAGTAGACACTAAAACCGGTAGGAGGTGTCACAGTATTTAGTTTGATTCCGTGCGCCTTTATAAAGTTGATTGTTGTGTCCAACTTTAAAGAGTTCTGTGCATAAAAAATATTTGCTACTGCAAGGAATAATATTAGGAGACGAATTTTCATAAAAAATTGCATACAACGTTCGAGGCTTTGTGCAGTTGGGGAATTGACCAACTGTCCGCCTGGAACTGAAGCTAAATTTATAACTAAAAGCTGAAGTTTAGAACTACTGCCCGGCAGAATTACGTCCGCCGAAACCAAAGCTTGGATATGCACTGACCCGTCCTGAAAAAAGTTTACACTTGTGGTTAATAATCCTGCTGTTGGTTTA